>DATKWF010000033.1:0-6146 GCA_035529715.1 Dehalococcoidales bacterium
GGTTGAACCACACCAGGCACGAATAGTAACTTCTATCTTTAATGGCGTAATTGAGGGTAAGGGGCTTAAAGAGATGGTAAAGGAGTTGAATCACAACGGCGTTGCTGGTCCCAAAGGTAAGACATGGGGTAAGACTACGCTACACAAAATCCTGACCAATGCGGCTTATACCGGTACTCTAATCTGGGGCCGAACAAGTAAGCGTGACCTTAGTCCGGTACGCGTAGAAAATGCTTGGCCGGCTATTACAGATAGAGAGACCTTTGATACCGTCCGGAGTAAACTCAGTGGGCGATCCCCGGCTCAGCTTAATCCGAGGCGGTTAGCTAGCCGCTATCTATTGAGTGGTCTAGCCAGATGCGGCTTCTGTGGTAAAGCTCTGGTCGGACAGGTGGCTAAAGGAGGACGATTCAGTTACTACGTGTGCGGTACTCTGCTTAAAAAAGGAGCTGGTTCCTGTGAAGCCCGTTACCTCAACAGCCGGAAATTCGAAGGGCTGGTAATAAACAAGATAAAAGAACATATCCTGACCGAAGAAAGCTTACAAGAGCTTGTTCGTCTGGTCAATGAGGAAATGGATAGTGCTGCTGGGAATTACCAGGAAGATTTGGATGTAACCTCAGACGAAATTGCTGGCATAAATGGCCGTCTGGAGAGATTATACGACGCACTGGAAACGGGCAAGCTTGGGCTTGACGACTTGGCTCCCAGAATCCAGCAATTAAGACATCAGCAGGAACAGCTCCAGTCCAGGAAGTGGGAATTGGAAGCATTATTGTCTGACAGGCGAGTTGAATTAGCCGACCTGAAGATGGTGACCCGATGTGTTGCTGACCTTCGTAGTTTGCTCGAGGAGAGCACTCTTACAGAGAGAAAGTCATTCATCAGGAGCTTTGTTAAAGAGGTAAAGGTGACTGGTGATGAGGTACTGTTGGCCTATACTATGCCACTCCCACCTGAAGGAATATCTGAGGAGAAGGTGGGAGTTCTTTATTCCGTCCACTCAAGTGGAGCTGGGGGGATTCGAACCCCCTACCTTTTGACTGCCAGTCAAACGTTCTCCCAATTGAACTACAGCCCCATTATCCTCAATACAATTTAGCAGAAAATAATATTGCCGGCAAGTCTAGATAGGCAGGCCCAGCGCTCTAAGTATTGACCCTAGACCCCAGTACCCAGCAGCGGCTACCGTTATTCCCTTAATCGTTTTGCCGACAATACAAATAAGGATGTATTTCTTGAGGCTATAATGCGTCGCCCCGGCGGTAAGCGCTATCGGGTAAAAAAAGGGGTTGACCACTGCCGAGAAGATAAACAGCACCAGAGCTCCCCTCCGCTCCATCCACCCCAAAATCCGTGAGTAGACTGCCCGGATTTTGGGGTGTTTGGCACTGGCCAAGGCTGCTCCACCCCCATAGCCGGTCATATAGATAGTCAACGCACCTATGGTCTCACCCAGACCAGCGGCGGCACCAACAAACACCGGACCCAGGTACGGAGCAAACGATGGTTTTAATACTGTTCCCAAAACAAATATTACCGGTAACATTGGCACTGGAGCAATATAAGTGGCACCACCAAAAACACCGATAAGAAAGGCACCCAGATAGCCATAGCCCCCAATCGCCTGGATATCATCAAAATAATTAATAACGGCTACGACTACTCCCACAGTCAAGACCACGCCCGCGACACCAATCCAATATTCCCACCTCTTTACAATCCTCTGTAGCTTGGCCCACTTACTAACCTTGCCTTCAGCGGTCTCACTCATGCGGCTGCCTCCGCGGTAGTTTTCGCGGCAAAGGTTAACCCTTCATCACCAAGGTCAATTCTAATGACGTCACCCTGGTTAAATTCCCCCCGTAACAACTTAGTTGACAGAGGATTTTCAACATGGCGTTCTATAGCCCGCCTCAACGGTCGTGCCCCGTACACCGGGTCATAACCCACCTTAGCCAGCCATTCTTTAGCTTTATCAGTTAACTCCACCTCTAGCTTATGCTCAGCCAGACGCTTCTGCAAATCCTTTACCATTAAATCAACAATGCTGCGGAGCTGCTCCTCAGTTAGCTCATGGAAGACTATAATCTCATCTATACGGTTGAGAAATTCGGGGCGGAAGGTCTTCTTCACCTCAGTCAGAACCTTCTCCTTCATGCTGTCATAGGCCTCTTCCCTAGTTTTGGCTCCACCTTTCTGGGCAGCAAAACCCATAGTCGTATCACGCTTAATGAGTTCAACTCCGGTGTTGCTGGTCATAATGACTACGGTATTCTTAAAATCTACCGTCCGCCCGTGACCATCGGTTAATCGCCCGTCATCGAGGATTTGGAGCAGGGTATTAAACACATCGGGATGCGCTTTTTCAATCTCATCCAGTAGGATTACCCGGTAGGGGCGTCGCCTCACTGCCTCAGTAAGCTGCCCCCCCTCATCATAGCCGATGTAGCCCGGCGGGGCACCAACCAGGCGCGATACCGTATGTCTCTCCTGGTACTCTGACATATCCAGACGCACCATGGCATTTTCATCATCAAACAGGAACTGCGCCAGGGTACGAGCTAGTTCAGTCTTGCCGACGCCGGTTGGCCCCAGGAATATAAAGCTGCCAATTGGTCGTTTGGGGTCCTTCAGCCCAGCCCGGCTTCGTCTGATGGCCTCGCAAATCGCATTAACCGCCTCCTCCTGATTTACCAGCCGCTCATGAATCCGCTCCTCCATATGAAGCAGTTTCTCAGCTTCACCCTCCAGCATCTGGGATACTGGGATGCCCGTCCAGCTGGAGATTAACCTGGCAATACTCTCTTCATCCACCACCTCATCAATCTTCTCCTGTTTAAGCCACTCGCCCTTGGCCTGGTTATACTCCTCTTCCAGGCGTAGCCGCTCACTCTTAAGCTGGGCAGCCTGCTCATAGTCCTGTCGCTGTGAGGCTGCTTCCTCCTCATTGGTCAGCCGCTTCAGTTGCTTCTCCAGAGATTTAACCTCCGGGGGTGCGCTCTGGGTATCAATCTTAATCTTGCTAGCCGCCTCATCAATGAGGTCAATAGCCTTGTCAGGTAGATACCGGTCGGAAATATAGCGCTGACTTAAGCGGGCGGCTGCCTCCAGGGCTTGGTCGCTTATCTTAATCTTGTGGTGAGCCTCATACCTGGGACGAAGCCCGCGGAGCATCTCAACCGTAGCCTCAACACTGGGCTCACCGAGGAATACCGGCTGGAACCGCCGCTCCAGAGCCTTATCCTTCTCAATAAACTTACGGTACTCATCAAGGGTGGTGGCACCCACACACTGCAATTCACCGTGAGCCAATGCCGGTTTAAGCATATTGCTGGCATCAATAGCTCCCTCAGCCGCTCCCGCTCCAACTACAGTATGAATCTCATCAATGAACAATATGATTTCACCCTGTGCCTGCCGAATCTCATCCATCACCGCCTTGAGCCGCTCCTCAAATTCGCCACGGAACTTGCTTCCAGCCACCAGAGACCCCATATCCAGAGCCATCACCCGGCGCCCCCTAAGAGAATCGGGAACGTCATCAGCTGCAATCTTCTGGGCTAACCCCTCAGCAATGGCAGTCTTACCCACCCCAGCGTCACCAACAATCACCGGGTTATTCTTAGTACGACGGGTAAGTATTTGCATCACTCGTTTAATCTCCTCGTCCCGACCGATAACCGGGTCAAGTTTTCCCAGACGGGCTAAATCGGTCAGGTCGCGAGAATACTTTTCCAGAGAGCGATATTTACTCTCGGCTCTGGCATCAGTAACCCGATGACCACCGCGAATGTTCTGAAGGGCACGATACACCTTCTCCTGGTCAATACCGAAGCGGTGAAGAATGCCGGCTGCTTCACCCTCTTGCTCACCAGCCATAGCAATCAATAGGTGCTCGGTGCCGATAAACTCATCTTTAAGCCTGTCAGCCTCGGCCGATGCTGACTCTATTAGTTGAGTAATACGTGGCGTAGCGTAAATCTGAGGCGTTTCATAGGCAACCTTCGGTGAGTTCTCTAGTGCAGCTACCACCTGCTGCTTCACGGCTTCAACATCAACGCCAAGCTCCTTCAAAATGTCACCGACTAGCCCCGCCTGCTGCTGAAGCAGCGCCAGCAGGATATGCTCCACATCCCATTGGCTGTGGTGATACTGGCGAACCAACTCCTGGGAAGTAGCCAATGCCTCTTGTGCTTGCTCAGTGAATCTCTCCTGCCTCATAAATTATCCACGCCCCTTAATTTCTCTAGCTCCGATTCCAGCTCCTCCATATGATTCTGCAATTCGTTCATATGCTGCGCCATACGCATAATAACCTCAACCCCAGCCAAATTCACCCCCAAATCATCCATCAAGGTCTTCGCCCGACGGAGTAGGGCTATATCCCTCTCCGAATATAGACGAATATTACCTCGCGACCGTGCGGGCTCTATTATGCCAATCTTCTCATAGTAACGCAAGGTATAGGTCTGCACACCAAGCATCCTGGCCGTTACACTTATCACATAACGGGGTTCAGTCTCATCTTGATTCATAAAAACCTCCAACTTCAGCTATCAGACCGCAGCTTACCAAGCCGCTCAAATAGCTTCTTTTCCTCCTCTGAGAGCTTAGTTGGTAATAACACATTGATTTTAGCTAAAAGGTCACCATAGGAAGAGTTCCCCAGATGAGGCATACCCTGCCCCTTGAGGCGAAAGGCACGCCCATTTTGAGTTTCTACCGGAATCTTCAGTGCCAACTTGCCCTTAAGGGTAGGCACCTGAACCTCACCACCCAGCACTGCTATCGTCAGTGGAACTGCCACCTCTTCGTATAAATCATCACCCCGGCGTTCAAACTGCCGATGCGGTTTAACCGATACCACCAGGTAAAGGTCACCACTGGCACCTCCAGCATAGCCTGGCTGACCCTTACCGGCAATACGCACCCGAGACCTATCCTTAACCCCAGGCGGAATCTTGACCTCAAGACGCTTCACCGCAGATACTACTCCCGCACCCCGGCACACCGAACAGGGCACGTTCTGTATCCGCCCCGTGCCCTGACAACTAGAGCAGGGTTGTTCACTCCGAAGAGCAATGGTCCGATTAGTGCCATGGTAAGCCTCCTCTAGGGTCACCTCAACCGGGTGGTCTACATTTTGCCCGCGTCTGGGCCTAGACCGCCTACTCCCCGTCCCGCTACCGAACAGGTCACTAAACAGGCTACCTAAATCATCTCCCTCAAAGTGGAATCTTTGAGCACCACCTGCCTGGCTAAAATTCCAGAGAGGAGTCTGCTGCCGCCCCGCCTGAGCAAATTGGTCAGCATACTGCCACTGGTCACCAAACTGGTTGTACTTCTGGCGCTTCTCCTTGTCGGACAGAACCTCATAAGCTTCATTTATTTGCTTAAACCTCGCCTCTGCCGACTTATCGCCAGGGTTGACATCCGGGTGATATTTACGAGCCAGCCGGCGGTAAGCCTGCTTTATCTCTCGTTCGCTAGCACCCCGGTTAACCCCTAATATACTATAATAGTCCTTACCCGCCATCTTTTTCCTCTAGTGGTTATTATAAATCATCTTACAGGAATTGTCAATACTTATTTAAGAAAGTTAATAAAATATTGTTAAGTATATTGCACAAAGATATATGTAGGGGCATATAGAACATTTCGTCCTGCTGTCCAATGCCTTATGGGCTTCGATTTCCCACAAGTATACAAAGCGAAAGGGGCCTGCTTGGAAGCCCCTTTCCGCTTATTTTCCCTGTGTCTGCCAGCTAATGCCAGGCATCTAATTGTTGTGAAGGATAATGTTACCACCGCCAAGCTGAGCATTTATTGCCTGGTAAATGGGGTCTGCTTCAGTATCTGTGCCTTGCCATATCTTGATGGTGAACTCATCCGGCTGTCCTCCCGTCTTATCACCATCCTTGGCCAGCACCCTGAAAGTATAGAGACCATCACCGTTGATAGTGCCCTCGCCCTGAAACTGAGCATTAGCATCGCTTACCATCAGCCAGGTTATTTCAGTGTCTTTTAGATTGATATCACCAACGTGATATTGGAACTCCAAGTTGCCATCCGCTACCTCGTGCTTGTATTTCACTATAAAGCCGAAGTTAGCCTTTCCCTCCGATTCAGGGTCTGCCTTGAGA
>DATKWF010000034.1:0-4200 GCA_035529715.1 Dehalococcoidales bacterium
CTTTATCTTTTGGGTTGCTTCGTCGCTCCGCTCCTCGCAATGACTTTTGTGCTTCAGGAAAGGGGGAGGAGTATTGAAAAGAGGGGCTGACGCCCCTCTTAGACACCCCTTACTATTAACCCGGAGCAAGGCTAACGCCCCTCTTAAATACCACTGTATTATTAACCCAGAGCAAGGGGAGAGAGGTAAAAAGGGAGAAATACCGGGGGAAAGAGAACAATACTGGAGGTGAGTTAAAGAGAGGCGAAGCCTCTCTTATATATCCATTCCCCCTTCCCCTTGATAAGGGGAAGGGGGACAAAGGGGGATGGGGTTACAAAAAACAAAGGGGGTGAAGTTAATGAAGCCCCTCTGGTCTAATTCGCCTGTTGCGCAATGGTAGATATAATGCTGGTTTTACTTTATAATCTAGTCAGGCGTAAAAATGGGTAAACAGCAAAAAGTAGGTGTGGTTATTGCGGCGGGCGGGTCAAGTCGGCGGATGGGTGAAGATAAGCTATTTGCCCGGCTTGGCGATAAGCCGATTTTAGTACAAGCCACCAAGCCCTTCCAGAACTGTCGCTTGGTTGACCAGATAGTGGTCGTGGTGGGTGGGGAAAAGGAGGAGGCATGCCGGCAGCTGGTAAGTGGTGGGGAGTGGTCCAAGGTAACCGATGTCTGCCTCGGCGGGGAACGGCGTCAGGACTCGGTGGCGGCAGGACTGAAGCGACTTGAAGACTGTGACTGGGTGATAATCCATGACGGCGCACGACCGCTGGTAACCGCCGACTTGATTGAAGGCGGGCTGGGGGCAGCCAAAGAGACCGGCGCGGCGGTTGCCGCTGTCCCGGTTAAGGATACAATTAAGTCGGCAGGAGACGACAGGATAGTCCACCAGACGCCGCCACGTCAAAATCTATGGGCAGTACAGACACCACAGGTGTTTCGCATTGACATAATAACCAAGGCTTATAGTAAGGCAAAAGGTGACGTCACCGATGACGCCTCGCTGGTGGAGCAACTGGGCTACAAGGTTAAACTCTATATGGGTTCTTATGATAATATAAAGATAACCACCCCTGATGACCTGGCTTTAGCCAGGCTCCTGTGGCAGAAGTATGAGCGGTAAATTGCGTGCTGGTATCGGCTATGACGTCCATTCCCTGACCCCGGGGCGCCGACTGGTGCTCGGGGGGGTGGATATACCTTTTGAGAAGGGACTCAGTGGCTGGAGTGACGCTGATGTGTTGACTCATGCGGTGATTGACGCCCTGCTGGGGGCGGCGGCGCTGGGGGATATCGGCAGCCACTTCCCGCCCGGGGAGTCGGAATACAAGGATATTTCCAGCCTGGTCCTGCTTGGGAGGGTAAAAGACAAGCTGGCCGAAAATGGCTGGCGGGTAAATAATGTTGACGCCACCATCGTTGCCGAAAAGCCCAGGCTGAGCGACTACATTGACCAAATGAGGCAACAACTCAGCCAGACGCTGGGTATCAATACCAGCCAGGTGAGCGTCAAAGCCAGCACATCAGATAAGCTGGGTTACATTGGGAGGGGCGAGGGAATAGCCGCCTGCGCCGTAGCTACTGTAGAGGAAGAATGAAGGTATTTAACACCCTATCCGGTAAAAAAGAGGAATTTTCACCTCAGGGCGACGAGGTAAAAATGTATGTCTGCGGTGTTACCCCCTATGCTGAGGCGCACCTCGGTCACGCCATGAGCTATATCATCTTTGACGTCATCCGGCGCTACCTCCAGTTCCGCGGCTACAAGGTGAAGTATGTGCAGAATATTACCGACATTGACGACAAGATTATAGACCGGGCTAACAAGCTCGGTATTTCTACCGGTGAGCTGGCGGGAAAATTTACCAGCAGCTATTTTGCCGACATAGACGCCCTGAATATAGAGCGGGCTGATGTTTATCCCCGGGCTACCGAGGAAATACCAAAAATTATTGAGATAGTGCAGGGGCTGATAGATAAGGGTTATGCCTACCCGGCGCAGGGGAGCGTCTATTTCCGGGTAAGAAATGTCGCCGACTACGGCAAGCTGTCGCACCGCAACCTGGAGTCAATGATGGTTGGGGCGTGCGCCGTGGGTGAGGAAGATAAGGAACACCCGATGGACTTTGTCCTGTGGAAGGCATCCAAACCCGGCGAACCGTCATGGGAAAGCCCGTGGGGTCCGGGCAGACCGGGGTGGCATATTGAGTGCAGCGCCATGTCGCTGAAATACCTCGGTAATACCCTTGACATCCACGGCGGCGGGCAGGACCTGGTCTTTCCCCACCACGAAAATGAGATAGCACAGTCGGAAAGTTTTACCGGCATTAAACCGTTTGCCAGGTACTGGCTGCATAACGGTATGGTGCAGCTGGGCGAAGAAAAGATGAGCAAGTCGCTGGGTAACCTGATAACGATAAAGCAGGCACTGGAGAATTACAGCGCCGATGCCATCCGCATCTTTGCTCTCAGTTCCCACTACCGCAGTCCATTGACCTATTCCGAGGAGATAATTGAGGCGGCGGAGCGGGGGGCGGAGAGATTGCGACAGACAGTTAATAATGCCGTCAGCGGGCCTAAGGCGGGCAAGAAAATTGATATTGAGCATTACCGGCAAAGATTTACTGAGGCGATGGATGACGATTTCAATACCGCCCAGGCTATTGCGGTACTTTTTGACCTGGCAAGGGAGATTAACAAGTGCGATAGCAAAAGCATAGAGGCTGGCGAGGCGCGAGAGATGTTGAAAGAACTGGGGGGAGTGCTGGGGTTGACCTTTGAGCTGACCTGGGCGGAACCCCTTAATGCCGAACTATTTACCAGAACAACTGCTTCAGTGTATCAAGAACTGGGGCGTAGTGATGTTCCTGATGAAAAAGAGGAGGCTGAAAAATTAATTGAAAATCTGGTTAATCTGCGCAACGAACTAAGGAAATCAAAGCAGTGGCAGCAGGCTGATATGGTTCGGGCTAAACTGAGTGAAGCCGGTACTGCCATTGTAGATACTCCTCAGGGGACGGTGTGGAAGCGGAAAAGGTAACTTCTGGAGGTAAATTATGTGGCAAAATATAGCCCTGTTCCTGATTAGTATCGGTGTTCTGGTCTTAATCGGGTGGGGAGTTAAAGACTTTTTTATGGCTGGCGACATCCCGCTGCTAATCAGGATTGCGGTGGGGGCTATCGGGGCGGGGGTGCTGGTTCTTCTTGGGGTAGCCATTAAAGACAGGCTGGCTAAGGCTAAAACCGAAAATTTTAAGGAGGTTGAGAAATGATTATTACCACCTCGGCACAGATAGAAGGCAAGACAATCACTAAAACGGTGGGTCTGGTCAAAGGCAGCACCATACGGGCAAGGCATCTGGGCAAGGACATTATGGCCGGCTTAAGGGGCATGGTGGGTGGTGAGATAACCGAATACACCAAGATGATGGCTGAAGCCAGGGAACAGGCTACTCAGAGAATGATTGAGGACGCGGAAAAGCAGGGCGCCAATGCTATTGTCAGTATGAGGTTCACCACCTCAATGGTAATGCAGAGCGCCTCCGAGATTCTCGCCTACGGGACAGGCGTGGTATTGAAATAGGGTGCGGACAGGGTGAGGGGAAAGACTGATTGAAATGATTCCGGGACTGGTTGGTTTTGTTACCCGCCGTGAGGGTAAAAAGTTTTTAAAGCTCGGCAAGGAGATTGACGAGTCAATTATCACCAAGACCGAGCTGGCTGGAGACAACGAGGTCTCACTCTACATTCACATTCCCTTCTGCCGGAGCCTGTGCCCCTTCTGCTGCTTCAACAGGTATCTATTCAAAGAAGACAAGGCAAGGCAATACTTCAAGAATCTAAAAAGAGAGCTGGACCTTTATATCCAGAGGGGCTTCAGATTTTCCGATTTTTACTTCGGTGGGGGCACACCGACCGTGCTCATGGACGAGCTGGTCAGCTTTATTGATTACCTAAAAGAGAATTTTGAGGTAAAGCGGATTTCCCTGGAAACAACGCCGCGTGAAGTCAACCCGGAGAATATATCTCTGCTGAAAGCGGCCGGCGTTAACCGACTCTCCATCGGGGTGCAGAGCTTTGATAAAGATGTGGCGAAGTCCATAGGGAGACCGTTCTGCACCGGCAAGGAAATGAAAGAAAAGCTGCTGATGGCGGAAGGTAAATTTGATACCCTCAACCTAGATTTAGTGTTCAATTTCCCCGGCCAGTCTGTTG
>DATKWF010000035.1:0-2874 GCA_035529715.1 Dehalococcoidales bacterium
ACTGTCGATATCACCGATACCCGCAAAACCACCCCCGGTCTCAGATTACTGGAAAAGTACGCGGTGAGCATGGGGGGTGGCAAAAACCATCGCCTCCACCTGGGTGACGGCATCTTAATTAAAGACAATCACCTGGCAGCACTGTATGCCCTGGGCATGAGACTGAAAGATATCATCGCCAAGGCGAAACAGAACGCCCCCCAAGGAGTAAAGATTGAAGTAGAGGTCAACACCGCTCAGGAAGCCATGGGTGCCGCTGAGGCTGGAGCTGATATAATTATGCTGGATAATATGAGCCCTGAGGAAATGCACCGCGTGGTGAGTTTATTACCAAGTCAGGTCAAAGTGGAAGCTTCGGGAGGGATTACGCTGGCTAATGTCCGCCAAGCGGCAACGACTGGAGTCAATCTCATCTCGATTGGTGCACTCACCCATTCCCCCAAAGCCCTGGACATCAACCTTGAGTTTGACCCAAAGACCATCAGGCTCGCCTGAGTTACTACGGCTTCCGGGCACAGCAAAGGTAACTTTCGCGGTAATCTTCTATCCTTATATCAATAAACCCGGCCCTGGCCAGCATTATTTGCATTTCGTCCGCATCAGGAATGAGGTCATTTTCGACTTCAGGGATACTACTGTGAATCTCGTTAACAGCATCCCGGCTTGAGGTATGGCAGATGAACAGGTATCCACCACTTCTGGTTACCCGGTAAATTTCAGCAAGGGCTTTTGGTTTATCCTGAAAGTGGGGGAAGCTGGAGTAGCAGACGACACTATCAAAGGTTTCGTCAGGGAGTGGCATATTAACCACATCAGCATTAAGGTAGGCAACCATGCCATTGAAACCTTTAGCTCGGGCCCTTCTGAGCATTTCCTCAGCAACATCCAAGGCGACTATTTGTCCGCGATTGCCAATTTTACTTAAGAGAAAGGGAATGAAGACACCGGTACCGGCGCCGACATCAAGTACGGTAGCGCCAGGTCTAATATTCAGGCGTTCCGCCATTAGCCTGAGTTTGGCTTCGTCATTTTCAGCCGCAGTTTCATCCCAAACAGCCGCCATCCGGCTAAAATAGGTCTTAATCATGATTCAACCTCTGCGAGCGGTTTTGCCTGCCAGCCCTTTACTTTCCTCTTGGGGGAGAAAATAGCGGCGAGCATAAAGATTACCGAGGAGGTAACGACTATAGTGGCGCCGCTGGGAATGTCAAAAAGATAGGACATGAGAAGACCCATCCAGCCGGAGAAAACACCGAAGCTCGCCGAGAGCAGAAACATCCGCTTCATACTGTAGGTAAGCTGATAGGCAGCGGCCGCCGGATTTAAAATCAGGCTGAAGATAAGGAGTCCTCCAATAGACCGCAGGGAGGCGGTTATAGTAGCGCCGGTTAAAAACAGAATACCGTATAAAATCAGGGTTGCCGGAATACCCACCGACAGCGCCATATCACGGTGAAAAATGGTTGCCTGAATTTCTTTGTAGAAGACAAAAACCAGCCCCACGACGACAATAGCCACGATGCCTAAAAATATGATGTCGCCTCTAGTATTGGTGAGAATGCTACCCCATAGCAACTCAAGGGCTCCCGATTTGGTGCCGGGCATCAAGCCCATAAAGAGGAAAGCAATCCCCAGCATGAGAGAAAAAATGACCCCTACCGAAGTTTCGGGACTGAGTTCCCCCCGGTCAGCCAGAGGGCCAACAATAGCTGCGGAGAGGAGACTAAAAGCAAAAGCACCCACCAGCGGGTTAAAGCCCAGCCACAACCCAAACAGAGCGCCAGCAAAGGCGGCATGTGCCATGCACACGCCAATAAAGGGCATGTGCATCAGCACCACGAAAACACCGATGGTAGCACAAGCAATACCCCCCAGAAAAGCGGAAAGGATGGCGTTTTGCATGAACTGGTACTCAAAAATGGACAAGTCCAAAGCCGAAACTCCTTAACCTCAGACTAAAATGTTCTCCCCCCGCCGTTTCTTTACTTCTGAGATGGACATATCGTATAACCAACTGAGATTGTCGTCAGTGAGTAGTTCGCCGGGTGAACCTTCGTTCCAGATAAGCCCTGCCTTCATCAGGACGACACGGTCACAGGCGACGGGTAGACAGTTCAAGTCATGGGTGACAAATAGGGTAGTGAGATGGCGCAAATTATGAATTTGTTTCACCAGCTCCAATATATCCGTTTGCGCTTTCCAGTCCAATGAAGCGGTCGGCTCGTCAAGGAGAAATAATTCTGGCTCCTGCGCCAGGCAGCGGGCAATGGCTACCCTTTGCTGCTCGCCTCCCGACAGGTGGCCGATAGGTCGCCGGGCAAGATGGCTCATACCCACCAGCGCCAACATCTCGTCCACGACTTTCCAGTCGTGCTTACCCGGCCTCCCCAGCAAACCCAGAAGTCCATAGCGTCCGAGCATCACCACTTCACGGACATTCATCGGCATACGCGGGTCTATGTTCTGCACCTGAGCCACATAGCCAACTTTTTTTCTCAGGGAATGGCCGTTACCGGTAGTTAGATAATGCCCCAGCACCCTTACCCGTCCGCTGAGTAGCTTGCCGAGCCCGTTAACGACGGTAAGCAGCGTGGTCTTTCCGGCACCGTTGGGACCGATGATACCTACGAACTCCCCAGACTGTACCTTAAGAGATACACCACGAAGAGCAACATCTTCTCGATAAGAAACGACGGCATTTTCAATATCGATTACCGTTTCGCCCATCTCCCTGTTTTCACTTCCTTAATCTCAGCACCCGGCTACTGAGTTATTGACTCCAGTAACAACTCCACATTATAGTCAATGGCTTTTTCCCAGGTCTCGGTGTTCTCATAACCAGCGGGGAAATTGGAAAGGATTACCCTGGCACTA
>DATKWF010000036.1:0-3917 GCA_035529715.1 Dehalococcoidales bacterium
AATATCCTGCTCAGCATCAGTTACGATAGCACCATCTACAACCTTAACCTGCTGAAGCTTTTTCCGTGTAATTATCTGACCGGGAACAACCTCAATAACCGGACTGGTTTCCCCTGAAGCCGCCAGCTTTAGCGACTCCGCAGAGAATGGCTTGATGTTAACCGTACCGGCTACACCACTGTTATCGGAATGCGGCAAGGGGAACAGTGACTCCCCTTCTCTGGCAACCAGCCGTCCACGATAAAAGACCGTATTTATCTTCAGAGTAGGCAAGTCATCCAGCACAATCAGGTTGGCAAAATAGCCCGGGGCTACCGCCCCCAGCCCATCCAGACGGAAATAGCCGGCGGTATTGATGGTTGCCATCTGAATTGCCCGCACCGGGTCAAGACCCCGACTGATTGCTTTTCGCACCACGGCATCAATGTCACCATCCCTGAGCAGGTCGGCACAACTGCGGTCATCAACCACAAAAAAACACCTCTTGTAGGTTTTATCGGTGACCAGAGGCAGTAAGGCATCCAGATTTTTCTCCGAAGAACCCTCTCTAATCATGATGAACATGCCCTGCCTCAGCTTGTCTCTGGCTTCGGCAAGGGACACCGACTCGTGGTCGGAATGAATACCAGCAGCGGCATAGGCAGCGAGGTCTTTCCCGGTAACACCGGGAGCATGACCGTCAACAATCTTTCCCTTCGCCAGCTTAATTTTACTGAGCACCGTGGTATCGCCCCCAATTACTCCGGGGAAGTTCATCACCTCCCCCAGCCCGATAGCGCCCGACCACCTGAGTATCTGACGGATATCCTGCGGACTGATGCTGGCTCCCGAAGTCTCAAGGTGCGTAGCCGGCACGCAGGATGGTGCCATCAGGAAGAGGTCCAGAGGTAAGCGGCGGGCACAGTCCAGCACGTACCTCATTCCCTCCAGACCGCAGACGTTGGCGATCTCATGGAGGTCGGTTACCAGAGCCGAGGTACCCCTCGGCACTACTGCCCGGGCATACTGACCGACATCAAGCATGGAGCTTTCCAGGTGGGTATGCCCGTTGATAAGCCCGGGGGCTACATATTTGCCGGTTAAATCCAGCACCTGCTTCGCCTGGTGATAATCTCCAACCCCGGCAACCCTGTCCCCGCAAACGGCAACGTTACCCGCCTCAATCTCCCCGGTAAAGGTATTTACTACCCTGGCATTAGCCAGAATCAGGTCGGCGGGGCACTCGCCCCTGGCTACTGAGATTAAATTAGCCAGTTTATTAAGTGTCAATCTTCACCTTCCAGACAACATATATTCGGCAGGTTACGGAACTTCTCATCAAAATCCAGTCCATAGCCAACCAGGAATTTATCGGGGACGGTAAGCCCCAGATAATCAATTTTGACTGGAACCCGCCGCCGAGAAGGCTTATCAGTCAGGGCGCATAGCTTCAGGGAGGCAGGTTTTTTCTTTTGAAGGTAATCTAAGAGAAAAGCGGTGGTGAGTCCGGTATCTATTATATCTTCAATAACCAGCACGTCCCTGCCTTCAATCGTTGAATTGATGTCCTGCACCACCTCAACCTTCCCCGAATTATGAGTGCTCTTACCATAGCTGGACAACCGGATAAACTCCACCTCCAGCGGGAAGTCAAGCCGCCGAATCAGGTCAGCCATAAACATGAAGGAGCCCTTGAGGACTCCTACTAAAATGGGATGCTTTTCGTGATAATCTCTGGTGATTTCAGATGCCAGACGGACAACAGCGGCGTCTATCTCCTGCCTGGTGAAGAGGACTTTTAGCCTGGGTTTAGAATCCATATCTACCTGAGATTATAGTCCTTACCAGTAGCCCTGTCTACCCAGCGCAAGCCAGATAGTTCTGTTCAGCATGTTGCAAACATACATGAAATTATTTAAAAAGCCCCTCAGGGTATTGACAAATCACCAGATATAGTGTATGTTAGATATATACAACGTTAGAAATATATAACCATAGGGGTAAATAGAGGTAATACCATGAAAACGAAGAAAGCATTCCTGGCTATTTCCATTACTGCCCTGATAGTGGCTATCATACTTATTTCTCTAAAAGCATACTATGTTGCCGTTGCCCTAGTAGTCGGCACACTGCTAATTGGTCACCGCGAATTGTGGTCTCTGCTAAGAAGGCGGAAGTTGCCACCAATTGACGAGAGGGTGAGAGAAAACACCGATAAATCAATACGGAACGGGTTCATTTTCCTTGCCCTGGCTCTGGCCTTCCTGATGTTGCCCTTTACCATGGCTCTTACTGAGAAACCGGATACGGTTCATGTACTGGGCGGACTGTTCTTAGCGGGTGGAGCCGTATATCTATTATCATATATCTTCTATGACCGCGTAGAACCCAAGTTGAGTGAAAAGCAATTAAGCTTATTGAAGACATTCCTGCTGGTAGCCGGAATATCGCTGGGTGCCTTAATTATCAGCATCTTCCTGCACAACGCATTAAGCGGTCTATTTGGAGTAGAAGAGCCAGTGTTTTTCATTATATCAGTTTTTATATGTCCCCTGGCATTTGCTGTTGGTATCATTGGCATCCTGGTCATGTTTATCAAAGGACTATTCTGTAAACCGCAGTGAAGGACTCACCAAGCAATGAAGACAAGAATAAAGGAATACCGGAGCAAGCACAACCTGACGCAGGAAAAACTGGCGGAGATGGTGGGGGTCAGGCGGGAAACTATCATCTTTCTGGAACAGGGGAAATATAACCCTTCACTGAGGCTGGCTCACAATGTGGCCGGGGCCTTGCAGACAACCATAGAAGAACTGTTTAGCTTTGAGGATTAGATTTTTAAACCACAAATTTTATAAATCAATTCCAGATTGAGGCTGTGCCGGACAATGTCAGCCAGCTCATCATATTGCGCTTGCTGATTGGCTATATCACTAATTCTAATGCCGGCGCTTCCAGCTTTTTCACCGCCTTCCCGGTAGCCGGAGTCCTCCTCGGGAATGAAAATATCATGGTAATAGGGGATAACCCCGATTACCGGCCGGGAAGTATATTTCTCAAGGAAGTCCAGTCCCGGCTGAAGTATAGCAATATCACCCCTGAACTTATTAATGATAAAACCCTTGATATAGTCCTTCTCCGCCTCATCTAAAAGGGCTAGAGTGCCAACTAAAGAGGCAAAGACGCCTCCCTTATCAATATCACCGACCAGCAGCACCGGTGCCTCAGCCAGTCTAGCGATACGCATATTAACGATTTCACTATCCTTGAGATTTACTTCCACCGGGCTGCCGGCGCCTTCAATGATTACCATGTCATAAGCCGAACGCAGGCGGGCAAGTGACTCTTTTACCACAGGAAGTAGTTTTTGAGTTTGCTGACTGTATTCTCCGGCGGTTATGGTCACCGTTGGCTTACCCCTGACCACAAGCTGACACCTGGAATTTGCCAAAGGCTTCAAAAATATCGGGTTCATGTCAACCGACGGTTCCAGGCCAGCGGCTTCCGCCTGCACCGCCTGGGCCAGTCCCATCTCTTCACCTTTAGCGGATACAAATAAGTTCCTGGTCATGTTCTGGGATTTAAACGGGGCTACCCGTAACCCTTCCTGTTTGAAGATACGGCACAGGGCGGTGACCAGTATGCTTTTACCCACGCCGGAAGCGGTGCCCTGAATCATCAGTGTCTTGGCTGTCATAGCTACTCCAATATTTAGAAATTGTTTAGCAACCTATCCCCCTGACCCCCTTCCCTTCTCAAGGAGAGGGGGATTAAGGGGGTGAGGTTAACAAACAACCCCAATATTTACTTACTACCGCTGGGGCTCAATAATTACCTTGATGGAATTCTGTGCCTCAGCAACAAGTTGAAAGCCCACCCCAATCTCCGCCATACTCAACCGGTGGGTAATCATGTCACACACCGTCACGCGGTGAGTA
>DATKWF010000037.1:0-5826 GCA_035529715.1 Dehalococcoidales bacterium
CAGACTGCCGGTCTGTCTTCAATACTATTGAGACCCGCAAGCCCGGTCTTATGTTAACACGATCTGTGCCATTCATACTGCCAACTCTATCTTTTCCATCATCGTACCATATCTGGAAGAGGAAGCCTTGTTGGTGTTAGAATGTCTTGCTTACACGCACTACTTTTGGTCTGCGGGGCAGAGTACTAGCCTCAGGTAAAAAAACATCTTTTTGTTACTACAGAAAGCCAAAAAGTTATTAACCATTAATTCCTATCCCATATCATTAAGCAGTTTTTGCTACTAATTTGCTACTAAAAGTTTAAGCCTATGAAAATTTTTAGCTTCAAAATGCCCTTACTGGCAATAATGACTTTTAACCGTTTTGAAGCTAATTTAACCCTTTTTCATAGCTAATGGCAAATTTCAAGACCGTCACCATCGGCCACTCGGACACCCCTCCCCATAGCGACCATAGAGTATTATACTAGAGCGGGTGGGGAATTTCTATATTAGCGGGTGTGGCGGGTTGCCCAGTGCGAGCTACGGCTTTGCCAATCTGGGCTCGTTTGTGGCATACTTAGTCGGTGGGAAATGTAGACTTTCTTTCTATTGTCATTATAGCTTTCGGATTGTCAGCAGACTGTTTTGCCGTAGCTCTCAGCGGAAGTGTTTCCGCATCAAAGGTTTCCTTTTTGCGAGTGTTCCGCATCGCTTTATCTTTCGGCTTGTTCCAGACGCTGATGACGGTTTTGGGGTGGTTGTTGGGGCGGACCATCGTGGAATTCATATCGGCTTACGACCACTGGCTGGCGTTTATTCTGCTGGCATTTGTCGGTGGCAGGATGCTCTGGGAGTCGTTTCATGCTGAAGAAGGCAAGCACAAGACAGTTGACATAACCAGGGGGTTTTTGCTGCTGACCCTTTCCGTTGCCACCAGCATAGATGCTTTAGCCGTCGGTCTGAGTTTTGCTTTTTTGAAGATAGACATTGTTATCGCCAGCCTGATTATCGGGACAGTCGCTTTTATGGTTACGGCGGGTGGTTTCATGGCGGGCAACAAAGTCGGTGCCGTGATGGGAAAGCGGGCGGAGATGATAGGGGGGCTTATTCTGATTGCTATAGGCATCAGGATAGTGGTCACCCATATTTTTTAGCCTCTGGTATTGCCAAAGTCTGGCGAGATGGTTACAATGTCCATTGACCAGTATGAAAGGCGGGAACCGTTGTCAAAAATATCGGGACTCTTTTTAAGAATCAGAGAAGCTGACGAAGCCGACTATGGGAAGTCTATGGTTAGAATCCACCGGACCAATAGGCCGCCGGATATCCAGTGGGGTGACTATGTAAACATTTCTCTGGATAAAAAGAACTGGGTAACCTGCAAGCTGGAACCGTCCGGTGATATCGGCACTGAAAAAGTGTACATTGACGTTAAAATGAGGAACCTTCTCAATGGCAACGTTTTCGGGGTTCCCATAGCTCAGGTGGGTGTACCGTCAACTTTGTATATGAGAAAAGCGTCTTTGTGGAAGCTGATTCTTTTCATCACGGCTGGCGTGGCTATTGTTGCGGTTGCTTTCATGGCCAGCGCGTTGGGTCTGTTAAGCTGTTAGCAGCAGACAGATTTCAAAATTCCCCACCCCTTCCTTATACCCCTCCCTATAGCGACCATAGAGTATTGTGCTGGAGAAGATGGTGGGATTTCTGTGGTAGCTAGTCCTGTTGACAATATCAGGTAGAGCATTTACTTAATAAAAGCTATTGAATAGGAGGTATGAGAGTAATGATGTATATTATCGTGTTTTTACTGCTAGCTGGAGTCATAATGTTAGGCTTGGCACCAGGCAACGTTATGGAACGGTTGAGTGATATGGGTTTAGCTTTGATAGTCTCTTCAATAGTGCTTTATGCATCACATGTCCGAGATATTGGACGGGAGACGAATCAACGATTTTTCAGGGTATGTGCTATCATAGCGGTTATTTGTTTTATCGCAATCTTGATTATTAGAGCTTACTTAGGAGGTATTTCTATGGAAATTGAACAATGGGGAGTAGTTCTTAGTGGACTAGGTATATTAGCGACAATAATAATAGCAATTCTAATCTACAAGTGGACAAAACGGAGGACAGACGAAATAATAGGTTTTGTGGTAAACCTTATTATAAATTCGGCAGGTGATCCAGATACTGTTAGGAGGTTGCTTGACGACTACGAAAGAACAGGGGAATGGAGAGGAATAGTTACTAGAGGTGATAGTGGTAAAATCCATATTGCTTGGAAACCATAGCTAAAGAGCAAGGTGGTTTATTAGATTGCTATCATAGACTACTAGGACACCCTTACAAAGTAATTTTCGTATAGAAAATTAGGTTAGTGCACGTCAAAAAGGACATTGTATTGTAGGAAAGATGCTTTTACCTAATCACCTTCTCCCCCACCATGGGCTGCAACACCTCGGGGACTAGAATGCTGCCGTCGGCTTGCTGGTAGTTCTCCATGATGGCAATCAGCACCCTGGGCAGGGCTACCCCGGAGCCGTTAAGGGTGTGGACAAACCGGGGCTTGGCGTTGGGGGCGGGGCGGTAGCGTATGCTGGCTCGCCGAGCCTGGAAATCGGTGCAGTTGGAGCAGGAGCTTACCTCCAGCCACTCCTCGCAGCCGGGAGCCCACAGCTCAATGTCATACGACCTGGTGGAAGCGAAGCCAAGCTCGGAAGTGTTGAGCTGGGAAATGCGGTAGGGCAGTCCCAGCTTCTGGCAGACATCCTCGGCATCGTTCACCATCTTATCCAGCTCGTCGTCGGAGTTCTCCGGCTCGGTAAATTTGTAAAGCTCAACCTTGTCGAACTGGTGTCCACGCTTGATGCCACGGGTGTCCTTCCCCGCCGACATTTTTTCCCGGCGGAAGCAGGCGGTGTAAGCCGCGTAATATATGGGCAGGACTCCCGGCGGTATAATTTCGTCACGGTGCATGTTGGTCAGCGGCACCTCGGCGGTGGGCACGAACCAGAAGTCGTCTTCTTCGTCATGGTACAGGTTATCGGCGAACTTGGGCAGGTTGCTGGAGCCGACCATGCACTCACGCTTGACCATGTAGGGCGGGTATATCTCCTGGTAGCCGTGTTTGGTGGTATGCAGGTCGAGCATGAACCAGATGAGCGCTCTCTGCAGTCGGGCGCCGAGTCCCTTGAGCACGTAGAATCGGCTCCCCGACAGCTTCACCCCGCGGTCAAAGTCGATTATGCCCAGGGATTCACCCAGCTTCCAGTGTGGGGCGGGTGTAAAGTCGAATTTTCTCGGCTCTCCCCAGGTGCGCACCACCACGTTGTCCTCTTCGCTGCTGCCAACGGGGGTGGTGGGTTGGGGGATATTTGGCACCTGGAGCAGCAGGTCTTCAAGCTGGCTGTCAAGCTGCCTGACCTCTTCTTCAAGCTCTCTTATCATGACGCGCAGGTCACGCCCCTCGTTTATGGTCTCACTGTCCGGTTTCCTTTCCCGGGCAGCCTCTTTGCGGGCATGTCTCAGGCTTTCCAGCTCAATTAACTTCTGGCGCCGCTCCGAGTCAAATTGCAAGATATCGTCTATCGGCGCACTGTCCTGGCGGTCCTTCAGTGCTTTTCGCACCAGGCTGGTATTGTCACGGATAAACTTCAGGTCAAGCATAACTTCCCCTCACCAGATATATTACCAGTATCTTTTCCCTTTTAGAAAACTTTCAACGCCGTTTTTATTAAGTGCTCTTAAATTCTTGATATGGGCATCCCCGTGATTTGCCTTCAGAAAGTCAAGGTTCTCGCATGTTTCAAATTCGTCGCATTGCCAGCAGCCGTCAATCCCTTTCTTCAGGCAGCATTTCCTCATTTTACAGAATGGCGGACCGCCACCGTCTCTGCAGGACTTGCAGCGGAATTTTACTATGGCTCCCAGCACTTCGTAGCACTGCGGGTAGTTCTGGAAGACCTTAAAGAAGGGGACGGCGGACAGGGATTCCGCTGTCTTATCAAATTTTGACTGTCTCAGTTCTTTTCTGAGGTCTCTGGCTAAATCAGCGAGCTTTCCTTCGTAGATGAAGCAGTCTCCGCAGTAAAGACCGCAGTAGGCGATTTTATCCTTTTCTTCAACCATCTATTTTATATCCCTTACGGCTTGTCTCTTAGCTGGGGGAATAAAATTACCTCACGGATTGATTGCTGGTCGGTCAGCAGCATCACCAGGCGGTCAATGCCGACACCCAGCCCGCCGGTGGGGGGCATGCCGTATTCCAGTGCTTGCAGGAAGTCCTCGTCAATGGTCCACGTCTCCTCACCCTCACCCTGGCGGCTGGCAAGCTGTTCCTGGAAGCGCTGTCTTTGCTGCTCGGGGTCGTTGAGTTCGGTGAAGGCGTTGGCAATCTCCATGCCGCCGCCAAAGGCTTCAAAGCGCTCCACCAGGGTGTCATCGCCGGACTTTGACTTGGCCAGAGGCGACATATCCACCGGGTAGTCCACCAGGAAGGTAGGCTGCATCAGGTTCGGCTCAACGAAGGTGGAAATAAGCTCGTCAATTAGCCGCCCCCGGTCTTTTTGCGGGTCAACTTCCATTTTCAGCTTCAGCATCTCCGCCCGCAGTGATTTAGTGTCAGGATACTTGGTGAAGTCGATACCGCTGTATCTGCTGATTGCCTCGCGCAGGTTGAAGCGTGGCCAGGGCGGCTTGAGGTCAAGGGTGTGACCGTTAAATTCAATTTGTTCGGTACCCAGCACCTGCCGGCTAACCTCAGCTACCATCTCCTCCAGCATCTTCATCACGTCGGTATAGTCGGCATAGGCTTCATAGCTCTCCAGCATGGTGAACTCGGGATTGTGCCTGGTGGAGATGCCTTCGTTGCGGAAGATGCGACCCAGCTCGTAAACCCTGTCCAGCCCGCCGACGATAAGTCGCTTGAGGTGAAGCTCAAGGGCGATGCGCAGGTAGAAGTCCTGGTCAAGAGTCTGGTGGTGGGTGGTGAAGGGGCGGGCCAGGGCGCCCCCGGCGGCTGGCTGCAGCACCGGCGTTTCCACCTCTATGAAACCGCGCTGGTTGAGGAACTGCCGTATCGCAGAGATTACCTGGCTGCGCACTTTGAACAGTCCTTTGACCTTGGTATTGCTGATGAGGTCAAGGTAGCGCTGGCGGTACCGTGTGTCAACATCGCTTAGGCCATGCCATTTTTCCGGCAGGGGTTGAAGCGACTTTGCCAGCATGGTGAGACTTTTTACTTCAATGGTGGGTTCACCGCTCTTGGTGTAGAAAAGACTGCCGCCGGCACCAACAATATCGCCGATGTCAATATCATCCAGCAGTTGAAGGCTAGCCTTATCAAGGAGTTCCTTATTGAAGTAAAGCTGAATTTTCCCGGAACTGTCGTGCACGTCAAGGAAGGAGATTTTCCCCATGCGACGGCTGGCCATGACGCGCCCGGCAACACTCACCTCTGGTGTCTCGGCTTTACCGGACTTTTCCTGCTGTTTGAGTAAAGCCACGGCCTGCTGCGTGGTGTGGCTGCGCTGGAAGCGGCGGGGGTAAGGGTCAATACCACGGGCACGAAGTTGCTCCAGTTTTTGCTGGCGCTGTTGAACTATACGGTCTAATCTGGTTGCCATCTCTATTCCTTATAATTAGCCAAAAGACTGAGAGTTCCAGACGCCCAGTCTCATTTATTATAGGCTTTTCTCTGCCGGCAGTAAAGCGCTTCGGTATTAGAGTATTTAACACCCATACATTACTAAGTTGGTGAGGAGAGCCTGAGAGAGGGGGAAACCCCCTCTCTAAAATCTCTTCCCCCTCGCCTTTTTAAGGAGAGGGGGATAAAGGGGGTGAGGTT
>DATKWF010000038.1:0-5354 GCA_035529715.1 Dehalococcoidales bacterium
TCTGGTTCGAGCCCAGAATGGCCCACCATTTTTTGTGCCCGGAATTCCTCGGGAAAGAACTTTTTTGTTGGATAAGGTGGCAGAATAAACTTTGGTTATTTCCCTGGTCTCTTATATTGGTCGTCTAATCACCAGAAAATACACAAGCGCACTGGTAATCATGATTCCGGCTACAATCAGGGCTATTGTTAAAACGACTGTTTGAAAATCTACCTTTTCGACCGGTAGCGGAGGTGTTGGAGCCTGTTTTTCTTTCACCACATATGAGGCACTTAATCCATTTATGTCCACTGTATAATCAGTTGCCTCAGCTTTCACCACGCTAAATGTTACTACTTGTTGCTCATCAGGGTCTAAGGCTATCTGCTTTGATTCTTCCTCCACGCCGTTTATCTTAAGCACCACGTCAAATGTGCCCGGACAGTTGCCCGCATTGCCAGCCAATAAATAAATATCCACGGGTTCCGCAGGCTCCACTTCTTCGGGCTCCACTTTCAAACCGTAAATACTCAATATGCGCAGCAGTTCATACATCAAGGCAAACCTGGAAAAGTGACTTACCTGTATGGTGACTGTGTCAGTCGCCGGGGCAATTACACTTTTCAGGGGGACCCATTTATTACCATCAAAGAAGCTAATGTAGAGGGATTCTTCGGTTACTTTATACGGTAGCTGTGTGGGGTCGTATTTTATGGTCAGCATTATTGGAGGGTCAAAGGTTGCCCCTCGCGGACTGAAATCATAGACTGGACCGAGGATATTAATATCTTTAGGTGGGGCAGCCATCAAGTCCACTGTAATATTTGTCAGGCATTCACCCATCTTGTTTAAGGCATAAGTATTTTCAGTAATCTCAAGCGAGAGCGAACCATCCGGGGCTACTGCGGTGACATTAGAGGTAACCAGTCCATCAGCCGTGATGGGAATGTAAGCGACCGTCTTGCCCTTAATGTTTACTTTGAGTACCTTTAAAGTGGTGAAAGTCTTATTATCACCGTAACTGGTGCCATCACCCACAGCGATGGTCCGGAAATAATAGGTAGTTTCCGGGCTGAGGCCGGTGATATTGGCGCTGAATGTCCCGGTGGCATCCATTACTTGAGCCGGGGTGGTATTGCCATAATCCGTGGTCAAGCCGTATTCAAAAGAAACAGTGATATTATCTGCCGTGCCCAGGTCTAACAGGTTGCCGTTCAAGGTAGCGGCATTGTTGGTGACACCAGTGGCGGCAGAGGTTTCTACCGTTGGCGGCTCCAAGGTGGTAAAGGTCATATCTGCACCGTAATTGTAGCCCTCACCCTTGGCAAAAGCCCGGAAGTGGTAGATAGTACCTGGACTGAGGTCACCTATAGTAATCTCGTATTCACCTGTGTCGGACATCTCCCGGTGGGGGGTGGTAATATCGTAGGCTCTAGTCAGACCGTATTTAAAGTAGGCGGCAACATCCGGCGCCGTACCCAGGTCTATCAGGTTACCGTACAGGGTAGCCGAGTTAGCGGTGATATCGGAGACGGTAATAGTCTCCACCTCCGGTTCCCGCCATGGTGGTGATACCGGTGCTGCTGGTTCTGCCGGTGCTGGCAGGCTCTCTGTGGTGAAAGTTAAGATACTCCCATAGCCGGAATACAGGCTGTCTCCCAAGCCAACAGCGCAGAAGTAATAGGTAGTTCCCGAACTGAGACCGGTAATATTGGCGCTGAAGGTGCCTTCTTCAACAAATTCCCGGGTTGAAGTGGTGCTACTATAATCTACCGTCACCCAGTATGCAAATGAAACCTGAACACTAGCCGTGCCCCAGTCTGTCAGGTTGCCGTTTAAAGTAGCGGCAGTGGTGGTAACGTTAGTCGCGGCAAGAGTCGCCACCGTCGGCGGCGCTAGGGTGGTAAAGAAAAGTTCGTCACCATAGCTTATGCCATCTCCCACGGCAACAGCCCGGAAGTAGTAGGTGGTTCCCGAACTGAGTCCGGTGATGTTGGCACCAAACGCACCAACGGCCGACATCTCCTGGACTGTGGTGTTTTCACTATAATTCTCACTGCTCAAGCCATATTCAAAATAGACGAAGACTATAAGTTCAGCCGTGCCCCAGTCTGTCAGGTTACCGCTTAAAGTGGCGGTGCTGGTGGTTACGTTGGCTGAGGAGACAGTTACCACAGTCGGCTCCGTGGCACTTACCGGCTGAGCCAATACCAGCAGAGTCAGGGGAATCACGAGCGCCAGAGAGATAAATCGTATGAAAATTGGTTTTTTCAATTTATTCACTTTAAGTAATTCTGGAATCAATTATTGCCAGAATATGGTAAAAAGCGACCTTTGCGGGACGACTCCAACACGTGTCATCCCCTCGCAGGTAAACTCAACCTCCTCAATGCCAAGCTTGTTTGAGTCCGACACAACAGCAGGCCCGGTTATCCGGCAGGGCCAGGCATTTACAAACTCCCACCGGGCGACATCCTGGTAATTCCGATCCATCATGATGATGGAGACGTTTTTTCGAGCGCCCATCATCATCCCGTCTTCTACCATCTTGCGCCACTGCCAGACCTGCACGTCAGAGGTGATGCCCCGCTTGAGAACGACGTTGGTCCATGTCAAGCGCCCCGGAATCTTCTGGACGATTTCCCGACCCTGTTCGTCAACAACTTTATGTTCGACGACTTCATTCTCGGAGCCGATGCCGCTAACCCCGGTGAAATAACCCGCTGGCTGTCCTTCAATCTCAAGCCTGTAGCTGAATCCGATCAGGGGATCCTCAGTTCGTGGGTCAGTTATATCAGCAGCCTGTACCTGATGCGGTGACAGGGCTTGAGCGAACGCCGAGACCACATACGTGGCAGCGAAAAGCAGAACGACAGCCGCCAGAACGAAGCATATCCGGCTTAGAATTAAATATAAACTACTGTTTTTCACCTTAACACCATACATTTTTACCGGATAATATCGTCGTCTAATTGACGCGCACCATGCCCTCGGACACTATTTCAATCTCTTCCACACTAAGCTTGTTTGAGTCCGACACAACAGCAGGCCCGGTTATCCGGCAGGGCCAGGCATTGGTAAAATCCCACCGGGCGACATCCTGGAAACCCTGGTCCATCATGATGACGGAGACGTTTTTCCGCATGTCCATCATATTGCTGTCCTCTACCGCCTTACGCCACTCCCAGAGCTGCATGTCAGAAGTGATGCCCCGCTTGAGAACAACGTTGGTCCACTCTAAGCGCCCCGGGATTTTCCGGACGATTCTGTTTCCCTGTTCGTCAGCAACTATATGTTCGACGATTTCATTCTCGGAGCCGATGCCGCTGACCTCGGTGAAGAAACCCGATAATTGTCCTTCAACCTCAAGTCTGTAGCTGACGCTGATCAGGGGGTCCCCGGTTAGAGAGTCATTTCTTTCTGCAGCTTGAGCTGGGTGGGGTAGCAGAGGCGGAGCCAGCGACGGCACCACATATACGGCGACAAAGAGCAGCACTACCGTGGCCATTACCAGAAACACGCTGCCGATTACATAGAATTTACTGTTTTTCATTTTAGTCCTCCTTCCGACTAAGTCATTCCGCTGAAAAGTGTCAGGATAATTTCAGAACCCGGGCCATTTGCCTGGTGATACTCAAATTTTGGCGCAAGGTGATGATTACACACTGATAATAAAAACCGACCTATCAGACGTTGGTGGATTTTAATCCCCCACCAATGGAAAGCCGGCGGTACCCTCTTAAACCTCTATTTTTACTCTGCTATCTGCTAAATGTTATATAAAAAAATAGTTCCTGCCTAGATTATAGACCTGATTTATGAAAAGTCAATAGATAATTGTTTAAAACTTATACAAGGGTTAGTGAGGTAACAAAACGTCATGTTGTTATGTCAAAAAGGGGAGCAGAAATGCTCCCCCTAACTCTTTAGATTATCTGAAGGTTACCACTGCACGAACATAGGGATGTTTGTCCACTCATGCGTACAAATATTTGATACCGTTTGCCTTCTCTATAAAGTGAAAAGAACTATGCACGAACATCAGGTTTATGTTCAACCATAATAAAAACGTATCTCTTACCGTGCCTTACTGATTTAACTTCGGTTTAAAATGTGGCCTTTGCTCGTTCTTCCTGCGACATCTCAGCTAGTCGAGCTATCTCCTTCACATCAAGTTTAAGGTCTTTAGCCACGCGGGAGCCATATTCGGTATCAGCTTTGTAGAAGATGGCTGTCTGGCGTAGTTGAATCCGTTTCTGAGCGTTGCAAAGATGTGTTGTGATATTGCCAATCAAGTGCTCCCTGTTCTCATCTGTCATTACCCTTCGATAGAGTTCTCCTGCCTGGAAAAAATCATCGTTAGGATGCGTATAAGGCTGACGAGCTACCTGTCCTGAAACTTCAAATGAGGGCTCGGCAAAATCAGGTTGTGGTTCTGGACCGCCAAAGCTGTTGGGATAATAGTTTGGATCGTCCCCACTGTTATCGCCGAGAGCCATGAAGGCATCGCGCTGGTAGTAGTTCACCTGAGCAGCTTTGGGCCTGTTAATGGGAAGTAGATGGTAGTTGGGTCCCAAGCGGTGTAAGTGGGTATCGTGATAGGAGAACAAGCGTCCTTGGAGTAGCTTATCCGGTGATGCTGCAATGCCGGGCACGAAGTTAGCCGGTGAAAAGGCAGCCTGTTCCACCTCAGCGAAGTAATTCTTCGGGTTCCTGTTAAGTACCAGCCGACCAATGGTTATTGGAGGAAAGTCGGCATGGAACCAGACTTTAGTGACATCGAACGAGTCGAAGCGGTATTCTTTAGCCTGCTCCGGGCTCATAATCTGCATTTCCAACCGCCAGGATGGATAGTCACCTTTTTCTATAGCATTGTGGAGATCGCGAGTGGCATGGTCAGGATCCTGTCCTTTCATTTCGGTGGCTTCATCACGGGTGAGATTCTGTATACCCTGTTCCGTTTTGAAGTGATATTTTACCCAGAAGTATTCACCTTTTTCGTCGTACCACTTAAACGTATGGCTACTATAGCCATTCATATGTCGGAATGTCCTGGGTATTCCGCGGTCGGAAAACAAAATGGTAACTTGGTGAATAGATTCCGGTGTCAGAGAAAGGAAATCCCAAAACATGTCCGCATCTTTGAGGTTAGTACCCGGGTGGCGTTTCTGAGTGTGAATGAAGTCAGGAAATTTCAGCGGGTCGCGGATAAAGAAGACGGGAGTATTATTCCCCGTCATGTCGTAGTTGCCCTCTTCGGTATAGAACTTCAGGGCGAAGCCGCGGGGGTCACGCTCGGCATCTGCCGAGCCCTTCTCGCCGCCTACGGTGGAGAAGCGTGCAAATACTTCGGTGCGCTTCCCGATTTCGGAAAG
>DATKWF010000039.1:0-5368 GCA_035529715.1 Dehalococcoidales bacterium
CGTTACCTATACCATAAAACTGGAGCAGCTCAGCGCCAACACCACTCAAGGTCTGGATGCAATCTATGACATCCTGCCCGACGTTTATGATTACTCTGATTTTGTCCCCAATAGCTGTTATATGAGAACAGACGGTGGTCCCTGGCTGAGCATCCCCGACCCTGCCTTCGAGAATCCACCTACACGGTGGAGACTACGCTGGCCCAAGTTAGGTTACTTCTCTTCCGACAATGCAAGTGCCAACTATTTTTGCGGCATGAGGGACTTCACCACCAGGCAGGTGAAGGAAATAAAATTCAACTTGCAACATAATTTTAAAAGCGCGGACAACGACCGGGTGCACTGCAACTGGGTTGTCTTAAAGCCGTGGGATACCCTCAGCGGTCCCCAGGCCCCTTTGACGGTGGGAAACCCGGCTAATCCCGGGGTGTGTGATGATGACGGGCTAATTCAGATAGTGAAAATCTCCGACCCCGATATTATCCCGCCCGGCGTGGAGACGAGCATTGATTACACCATCCAAATCACCAACCAGGACGGCTACACCCACCATGTGAGTGAGATATACGATTACCTGCCCCCGGGCTTCACCTACACCGGTCCGACCAGTAATATGAGCACTAATGACCCGGTGGAGACCGAGAGAAACATCAACGACATAGACCGGCTGGAGCTTTACTGGGCATTCTCCCCAGCAGTGTCCATCGCCGCTGGTGAGACATTGCATCTAAACTTCGTGGCAACCACGACCAAGGATGTGTCCGGCAGCTACTACAATGAGGTTCAGGTGGTATCTGATGTTACGGTGCCACAGGTATTCCAAGACATTGGCATTGAGCCAGAAGAATACTCTACCTGCTACAGCTGGAACAGCGGTGCCGTGACCGTGCCCACCTATGACTCGCGGGCTGATGCCGAGGGGATAATTCTTGACTCCAACCTGGCGCTGGTGGTCGGCGGTGTTTCCATAACTTCGTATCAAATGAGATAGCAGGCATCTAGCTATCATTGATAATAACGCCTGGTGAGTGTATAGTGCTCACCAAGTACCTAAAAAGACAAGGAGAAAAAAGGTATGGAAGAAACCAAAGCTCCCGAGGAAGCCACCGAGAAAATTGAGGAAATGAAAGCGCTGGCGGCGGCCAGAGCCAGAGTGAGGTCCAGAAATTCGCGGTGGGACCTTAACTGTGCTATCTTTCTGTTCGCCATCTTAATCCTGGTAATCATCCTGCTCTTTGAAGGCCTTGGCATTGATTGGGTGGGGCCGATTGCCATCTTCGGCCTATCTATGGTCTGGCTGGTGGGGTGGCGGCGGGGGAAACAACTATACTCCTTTTTCTATGATGAGGAGCTGTCCAGGCTGGAGCAGGAATCAGTAAAGCCGACTGAACAGAAGATAGAGGAAACTGTAGAAGAGAGGGTTCAGAAGGCACTGCGGGATAGGTGGCAATAGGCGCCAGAAATCGGTTTTTCCCGGTAATAGATACAGAAGCTAGTAGAGACTGAAGAATGGACAGACTAAAAACCCTGATACAGAGATATTGGCCAACCGCCTCCCTATTTTTATTTGGTTTCTTCCTGATTCTCTATACCGCCATGGGCATCCTCTATTTTCGGCAGAACTCAAGGCAGGACGAACTTCAAGAACGAATCAGCGGAATAATGGGTGTAGTTTCCAGGCCATTACCCTCAGTGGAGAAGTTACAGGCGGAGTACGATGCGGTTAACCAGGCCCTGGTTCCGTTTGCCGCCGAGGAAGTTCTTGATATTATCGTTAAAATAGCTGAGGAGAGCGGGGTTGATGTTGACCCCGCTAGCGGCGAATTTACCATCCCAGCGCTAACTCCAGCCCAAACAAAGAAGATGGGTGAGGGCAACTACCAGGTCCTGGCTATCAGCAATATCCGGGCGCAGGGCGACTATGACAATGTGATGGCATTCGTCACCAAGATCGACTCCAATGAGATACTGAAGACTATGGCGCTTAAGAGCGCCCATATTAGCCAGTTTGCATTTGCGGGCACCTCGGAAGAGAAAGCCAGACAGGAGGAATTTTACACTATATTCCTGGCGGTGCGGGACCTGATGGCGGATAACGACCTGTCCGAGATACCCTATCCGATGGACTTTGTCGACGGCCTGGCCACCAATAAGATGGGCGATGACCCGGATACCAGGAACAAAATAGAAGGCTTCCCCGATATTATCAGCACCATAGACCAGAAAGGCTACACCGGCGAGGAGTCGCCGCGGAATGGATATGTGCTCTTTGAGCACGACGAAATCGTAGACACGGACATGGACAATTTCACCACCGTTAGCTACGTAGATGAGCTGGAAACGGAATACTACTACACCTGTGAGGCTGATGGAACCTTACGGCAGTTTGATGGTCCTGATGTAACCACCGCCACTGAGTATCCCATCAGTGAGCGGGAAGCGAGGCGCAGAGAGCTGTACCTCGTCTCCCAAGCGGTCAGTAGGATGATGCAGGATAATAATCTCATGACCGTGATACCCAGCCCGCTGAACTTTATCAGTGGTGTGGCCACTAATTCTATGGGAGATAACCCCAACACCAAGGTAGCCAAAGAAGGCTTTCCCGATATCATCACCACCACCGAAAATAAAGGCTACACCGGAGACAAATTCCCCAGGAATGGATATGTGCTTTATGAGCATGATAAGACCGTCAGTACTAATACCACCCTGTTTGAAACCATAAGCTATTTCCCCTACCTGAGCACCGAGTACTACTATACCTGCGAGCGGAACGGGACGGTACGGCAATTTGACGGTCCGGATGTATTAAGCGCCACCGAGTACCTGAACGTTGATACCTTGGCCATTTTGAGTGTTGAAATCTATACCAAACCCCAGGAGAGTGAATAGCTTGGCTGACCATGCCGAAAGGAGTAATTAAGCGTGGCTAAGGGCCTCTTACAGCTTGATATGAGCACGGCTTGGCGTAAGCTCCAGAAGGCGATAGCCAGGTCCACCAAGAGGTGGACAACCACCGGAGGAGTGGTAACGCTTGACATTGATAGCACTGCCATCAGGCTCCTGGAGACCAGGGGGAAAGTAATCAAAAACTGGGCAAGTGCTTCCCTCGAATCAAGTGAGGCAGCAACCGAAGAGGAGGCAAGTCCTGAAGCAGAACCTCTGGGCTCGGTAGTTAAGGAGCTGATGAATTCAAGCGGTATCAGGGCACGGGATATCACGGCCAGTGTCAGCGGTCTCTATTCGGTAAGCCGCATCGTGCCCATGCCAATCCCGGCACCGGGGGCAACCATGGAGGAAGCTTTTGAAGATTTAGCCCGGGAGACAATGCCCCTGGTGGAAGACAAGCTATATCTCACCTGGCAAACTATTTTTACCGGTGAGGGTGAGCCACGCGCCCTTCTCATTGGGGTACCCAGAGACACAATTGATAATGAAGCACAGTCTTTGAAGGCGGCTGGCGTCAATCCGAGCATACTGGAACTCAAGGCGATTGCCCTGACCAGGGCAGTCAATAGAGAACAGGCTCTTATCCTCAATACCGAACCGGCCAGCTTTGATATCATTGTCGTGGTTAACGGTATACCTGAAATCATACGTACCATACCCTGGCAACCGGAAAAACTCACCCCGGAAGAAAAGGCGGAGCATCTGGCGGTGACCATGGAGCTGACGGTAGACTTTCATAATGCCCGCCACCCGGATACACCCCTCGACCCGGAGACCCCCCTCTTCATTACCGGGCAGATGCCCGAGGAGTCTATCCCGAGAGATAAGCTGGAAGCAAGGTTAGGCTACCCCATTGAGCCGCTGGCACCACCCCTGGAATGCCCCGCCGACTTCCCTGTCTCTCAATATGCGGTCAACATCGGACTTGCCCTGAGGGAAGCTGAGCTGTCTGAAGGTCGCGGACATGAGGGCCTTTTATCACTTAATATCAATCTCCTGCCCAGGACCTACCGCCCCTGGCGACCCTCTGCCAAGCAAGTATACATCGTTGTTTCGCTGATTGCGGCTACCGTCCTGCTATTCCCGATATATCAAATGACATCCGACGCTATGTTCAAAACGGCTCAGCTGGAGTCCAAGCTTAATCTATTTAATAACGAGCTGGAACGGAGGAAGCTGGAAATTGCCCAGCGTGAACCACTGCAAAAGGCTATTGACGACTATAATGCCATTGTTAATCTGGGCGGCGGCTTTACCCAAGACCTGGCGGTAATTCAGGACGAAGCCGACCAGCTTGGTGTTCAGGTGCGGGATGTCGTTCACCAGGGTAATAAAATAACCATTACCTGTCAGGCAGACAGTTACCTTATCTTTAGAAATTACCTCACCGCTCTGGAGAAAAGCGGGCAATTTTTAACCCCCATCCCACCCCCGGAGGGCTACCCCTACACCAAAGCCGGTACAATCGTTGTTGAAACCAAGACTGTTGAGTGATAGAGCCACTCTATCACTCAGAGGCGACCAACGACCTTAAGATTATAAAGTTCAATATAACCACATTGCGGGCAGGAATACAGCGAGACGGGAAGCCCCGCAGATTCTGAGCCTGGCACTCCCCTCCTGGAGAGTTCAAAGGCGCCTTCTCCCGGCCTTAATGGCACCTTGCAGTGAGGACAGGTTTTAGCCGGATAATCCATAAATTTACTCCCCCTACTATCCTTTAATCTTTGAGTTTAGCTAACCAAAACAGAGCAGGTGCCCTGTTATCTCCCGGGCACCTGCCTTCGGACTCCGCCCCCCATCGCTACCCCACTCAATTAACTTTTTAACTCAGATACTGCTGAAAACACTCAACCTGTGAGCTATTAGTAGCCGGTGGCGTTCTGGCTCACTGTTCCCAGGGCATCCACCGTGTAGGTGCCCTTGGTGGTCTGTGTGGCAAGATAGTTGATCGTCAGATTTCCGCTTACGAAACCATAGAGTACTTTCGAATTGGTGGAATCAGGGAAAGCAGCCATATCACTGGTGGCCGTACCTACCGGAGCAGCCAGGCTACTCATCCCCTGGTCAACCATCATGGACAGCGTCGCTGACTGGACATTCTCCAGCTCGGTAGCCGCTGCCTCATCCTCACCCCGGCCGATGAACCGGCCCACGTTGGGGATGACTATTGCCGCCAGCACACCCAGGATGGCGACCACAATCAACAGCTCAATCAGGGTAAAACCTTTTTCCCCTCGCTTGGGCATTCTCATTTTATAACCTCCTCCTCACCTTACTTCTTTAGATTATTAATATATTTAGGGACTATTCGTAGCCGGTGGCATTCTGGCTCACCGTTCCCAGGGCATCCACCGTGTATTCACCCTTGGTGGTCTGCGTGGCAACATAGTTGACCGTCTGATTACCCGAGGTGTAA
>DATKWF010000040.1:0-4670 GCA_035529715.1 Dehalococcoidales bacterium
ATCCCAATTGAGAACTCGAACTTTAGTGTCCAGACCGATATGGTAATTGTTGCGGCCGGCGAAGAAGTTCGGCCAGATTTTCATGGCACTCTTGAGAAAGACCAGAAGATTTTTAGCGGGGAAGTGGTGGGTACAGTTGCCGCCGCCATTAAATCTGGAGGGGAAGCAACAAAACAAATCCTTTTCTATTTAAGGGAAGGCAAAAGAATGCCTCCTGAAGAAAAGGAACAACCTAAGGTGATTGGGCTTAAAGATATAAATCTTAGTTACTTTAAGCCTCAAGCTTGCCAGTCTAAGATTGCTAGTCGTAAATCTGCAATCAACGAAGCACAGAGATGTTTTAGCTGTGGGTGGTGCCTAGCAGTGATAGATGAACAGAGCTGTCTGGATTGCAAGCTATGTTTTACCCGCTGCCCGGAACACGCGGTTACCATGGTGGAGCGGGATACACCGCTAAAGGTTGGCACAGCTATGGCCGGTGTTTCCGAAGAGGCGGTGGCCAGAATCTGTGAAGCTGCTCACATGTATCCTGACCAGGTGATCTGTTACTGTCACCGGGTACAAGCCAGAGAAATTGCGGCGGCGATTCTACAGGGAGCAAACACGCCGGAGGATATTTCCCGGGCTACCGGAGCGAGAACCGGCTGTGGCAGCCTGTGTATAACCGGGATAATCAGGTTACTACGAGCAGCCGGAATTAAGCTGACCAAAGCCCCCGGATACCAGTGGTATGGCATTACGGCATCTATCTGGGATATATCACCGAAGCTACAACAGAAATACCCGGAATACTACTTGGCTGAGGATTTGCAAGCCATCAATACGGTGTTCCCGGGTGGGAGCAAAAGCTAATGAAAACTGCTACACTGCCACCGGCCGAGCCGCGAGTATCCAGTTATAATATAGACCCGCAGTTGCTTAAATATAGGGCAGCTGAACTGCCGGGCTTGACATCGGTAAAGGTAGCCGACCTGTTTCCAGATGCTCCCAGGCCTATCCCAGTCACGTCTGCCCCAGAGGTACGGCAAACAATACGGGAATGCACTCTTCAGGCAATGGAAAAGATAGACCTCAGCAAGGTGCAACCCGAAGATTCGGTCAATATCCTGGCCTCTCACCATGGGTTTACCATCCAGGGCGGTGATGCTTACGCGGAAATGATACAGGTCATACGAGATGAAGTCGTCCGCCGCTGCGGTACCAACAATATCAGTCTGCGCGCCGGGGTGGGATTGAGGTTTCGCGAGAGTGAAGAGTTTATAGAACACTTTAAGCTTGATGAATATTTCGGGGGAAAGGCAGAAGGTATTGCTCCCATGGACCGCGGCGTACCTATAGAGACTGAAATTGGCACCCTGTACGGCATCCATAAGGCTTATGATGCCCGGTGGATTATTCATGCCCACAACAATGACATCCGGGAACTGCATTACCACCGGCAGCTCGGCCGGTTATTCAAACCATTTGCCATGTCCTACGCTACCATTGAAACAAGATCGGCTTACCATCAGAGTATGGGGCCAAGGTCAGCCAACTTGATACCAAGGCTAATATACGAATCTGACTTTGTCCAGGAGAAGTTTGTGTGCTCGGTAATCCTGCAGGTATCGCCAACCGGGATTATCGGCGTGGACACCAATAATGACCTGGTGGCGCAGGATAAATACTTTACCCGCCTGAATTTATCCTGGTACGGCAAGGTCATTACTTTGCTCAGCCGTATTAACAAACTCATCTTGATTATTGATTACCCCGGTCCAATTCCTTACACCACTGCTGGAGGCATTCTTTTTGGTAATTTTTTGAACGCTAATGTGGATGAATTTGACCTTAACGTACCGTTTACGCCGTTTACCCGCTATACCGATATGCTCTATGCCGGCATCAGGCCGTTAAAGGAAGGGGTCCTGCCGCCGCCTAACCCAGCCATCAAGGCGCTTATTATCAACTACTCTTCGAAGGGTTACCCCAGCACATTCTTTGCCCAGCAGTTACCAACGCTGGTGGTTGGTGCTCAGGCTGATTTGCTGCAGGGCTGTGAACAGAATACCCATTTTATGGACTATGCCTTAAGGGTAGACGACTTACCAAAGGCAGTTGATTTTGCTAAACGCACTACCCAGGCAGAGAACATCCTGGTTTTTGACGGGGTAGTGGGAGGATTCAATCTAAGTGAGCCACTGGCGGAGGAAATACACCGCCTGGCGCCAGAGGTTAGCCGCGAAGTAGACCAGGTCTTGATGCCGAAGTGGCTGAGACAGCGCGGCATTGATTAACAGGATTAAAAGACGTCTGGTACAGATTCAGGAGGTAAGACTGATGAAAACCAAAGCTAACTGGAACAGCATAAGACGGGTCCAAGCACGAAATAATGTTACTCGAAGGGTCTTTAGCGGTAAAAATAGCATGATGGTCTTGAATGAACTGCTGCCATCATCCAAACCGAATCTGCATCATCACCCCCATGAACAGTTAACTTATATCGTTGAGGGAACATGCCGATTTGTCCTTGGTGATGAAGTCCTCGACCTGGTGGGAGGTGATGTTATCCTGATTCTGCCTAATGTTCCGCATAGCTTGGAAGTCACCAGTAACAAGCCAGTTTTGAACCTGGATGTCTTCTCACCCATCCGGGAGGACTTCCTCACGCCGGATACTTAAAATCTGGCCTGGATTTTGCACTAAGGGGGGAATTAGTCTCATGGATTTAAAGAATAAGTTACTTAAGCAGCCATTACTGGGGAGTTTTTTGACTATCCCTGCCCCGGCATTAGTAGAAATGCTCGGTCAAGCTGGTTATGATTTCATCATTATTGATGCAGAACATAACGCTTTTAATCTTGAGAGTATAGAGAATTGTCTCCGAGCCGGTACTGCAGTAAATGTGCCATGCATAGTGCGTGTCGCAGAATTAGATGTTAGGCTGATCGAGATTGCTTTAGACTCAGGAGCTGCCGGTATTCAAGTCCCCGAGGTGGAGACAGCGCAACAAGCCCGTAGAGTTGTCCAACTTAGCCACTTTCCACCGATTGGAAGAAGGAGCTATATGACTACAACACGGGCAGCAGCCCATGGCTTCCGCCCTCGGTCGTTGGTTAAAGAGACCGAGCGGCAGCTATTCATTAATATTCAGGTTGAAACAAAGATGGGTGTCAAAAATCTAGCAGCTATTCAAGCAACGGAGGGCATTGATGTCATTTTTATTGGTGCCAGTGATCTTGCCATGGACTACGGATATGAATCAGCAAGCGACCCTGCCATGCTGTCACTAATAGAAAAGCTGGTTTTAAGTATTGTGTCAGCGGGCAAAGTCGCTGGCATTTATGCCAGCGACTTTTCTAGGATAAGCCACCTGCAAAAGTTAGGTGTTAGGTATTTTACTACATTATCTACACTGTTAATAAAGGACGCCCTCATTAGTCAGGTAAATGACTTCGCTTCCAGGGTAAAGCGTGGCAGATAGATGACGTATATGAGTCTCTGCGGAAAAGTATTGATTGATAGAGCACTCGAAGAACGGACCATTGATGTTCCTCAGGTCCTTTTTAGCCATATAAGTCGAAGCACGGTGCGTGCAGAGATTGTTGCCACAGAAAGTGGCACAGTAGCGGGTATAGAGACACTGGAATGCCAGGCTAAGGAACTTGGGCTACAGATAACTCTCCATGTTTCTTCTGGTTCAAAAGTCCAACCCGGTAAAGTTATCGCTGCGGTTACCGGCAATCCGGTGCAAATTGTCCGGGGTGAAGAGCTATTACTGGGTGCCATAGCCAAGTTTTCCGGGGTCGCCACCGCAGCGCATACCGCTGTCCGTAAGGCACAGAATATCAGGGTGGTGTGTGGGGGTTGGAAGAAAATGCCCATCAAAATAAAGGATGAGCTACGAGATGCTCTCAAAGCCGGCGGCGTTGATAGCCGAATTGTGCCTGGACCATTTCTTTACCTGGATAAGAACTATGTCCGGATTTTAGGCTCACTGGTGAGAGCAATGGAAAATACCGCTAAATTCCCCGGGCGGACAGTAGTAATACAGTTGCGTGGTGAAACAATGCCCATAGCCGAAGAGGCAATCACGGCAGCCCGGTATGGAGCGCAGGTATTGATGGTGGATACGGGCCGTCTCAGTGATTTGAGAGATGTCTCAATAGCGCTCAGGCGAGAGAACTTGCGCGAACGAGTTGAGATAGCCTTTGCCGGCAATATTAGTCTGAGTAAGCTTGAACACCTGCAAAACGAGGACTTAGATGTGGTAGATATCGGGCGCGCTATTCTGGGTGCACCGCTTCTTGATTTTCGCTATGATGTGGTCGAAGTTAAGGTTAACGATGATGGAATTACGCCTTCTGGCGAAAACTGAACTCTTCATCGAGAACGTTCATCTTAGTCATGTAAACCTGGACCAAGTGGCTCATTCAGTAGCCGCCGTTTTAGAAATGAGTCCTCGTGCCGTGGCTGTAATAGATGTGCGACCCGGAGTAATTGCCATAGACGTTCTCAGGGCAACAGTAACCCTGGAACAGATTCTGGGCAAGAGGCAAGCCCTGCTTCTGGCGTTAAGTTCCATTGAGGGCATGACGGTCACTGACGAAACTACGATACATTCGGAAGGTATCCTCGGGTTAGTTAACCTGGACGAAGCCCACTTTCCCAAGTTGAACACAGGCGTTAAC
>DATKWF010000041.1:0-18746 GCA_035529715.1 Dehalococcoidales bacterium
CCAGAGTAAGTGGCAGGAAGATAGCAGCCACAATGGAGAGGACTTTCATCGTCTCATTTTGGCGGTTGGCTACGGAGGAAAGGTAGGTGGTCAGGGCATTATCGGCACTGTCTCTTACGTTTTGGTTCAGGTCTTCAATACTCACAAGATGGTCATAAACATCACGGTAAAATATCTGAGCCTCTTGTTTTATCAGAGAGAACTCACCGCGGCTGAGCCGATTGAGAATCTCTCGCTGTGGAGCGGTGACACGGTGTATCCGCAGGGTAGAGCGTTTGAGTCTCAGGACGGCTTCCAGAATTGATTGTTGAGGATTAAAAATAGTATTTTCCTCAATCTCTTCGGCAATGTCACTCATCTGGTCAATAGTGGGCAGAATGTTATCTACCAGTGCATCCAAGAGGGCGTGGGCGAGAAAGTCTGCCCCACGCTTCATGATAAGTACCTTGTTTTCTACAAGCTGTTTGACCGCCTCAACACTGTAAAGAGGGTAGTTATGGTTGCTCACCACAAAGTGGGAACCGAGAAAAATGGCCAACTCTGCTGTCTCAACTATGTCTGACTCCACAGCATGGTTGACGCCGTGGGCTATAATGAAGAGATAGTCACCAAAGTCGTCAATTTTCGGGGGGTGTATCTGGGTGCTGATACAGTCTTCGACAGCGAGGTGATGAAATTTCAGACTCTGTTCCATAAATCTAGCCTCTTTTTCTGTGGGCTCACAGATATCTAGCCAGAGCAGACCTTCTTTGGATTCAAAAGCAACTTTGATTTCTTCCTCGCTGAGGTCACAGTTCAGGGAACCTTCCGGGTTTAAATAATAAGTCTTAATTGGCATTGTCCACCTCCTCCAACCGTGTAATTCGTTGCTTGATTCTAGCATTTTTGTTGTCCATTTTCACTGTTTATCTGGATATTCCCGCGGGAGGAAGTGAGACTGAAGTTTCTTCTTGTTCTATTATGAGAGGGTCTTCTTGATTTTATGCAATGCAGTACTCTTATAGAGGAACAGTTGATTGAAATGGGAATGCTTGTTCTCTTCTACTGGGTGTGCGCTTTCCTTTCGGGCGTAGAAGTGGCGGAGTTACCTATGGCTCACCCTGTAAAAGCGTGGTGGTGTCCTGGACTCCCTGGATGCCACGCACCTCGCCGACGACAATCCTAGCTAGCTCAAAAAGGTTCTTGGCCTCGGCTATAGCTATTGCGTCCCACTGCCCGAAGACCATGTTTACTTCCAGGACGCCTGAAGTGGCGCGAATCCGGGGCAGAGTATCCGCTTCCAATCCAGGCACCAACTTAATGAGGAGATATCCCTTCACCATTTGGGAGTATTATATTCCTTGCTCAGGTTTTTGGCAAGCAAAATCGTTTTTCTGCAGAGAAGACAGCAAGGCGGGTATCGTGTGTACTTAGCCGAGCAACAGCCAGGTGCGAATTTACAGATATTGCCACATATGTTATAATTTTCTGGTTTCAATGTTTATATAATAAGGGGTAGAGAGGTGTAGTTTGGACAAAGAGAAGAAAACAGACCTTATCGGCAATTATCAACGTCATGAAGGTGACACCGGTTCAGCTGAAGTGCAGGTAGCTCTGCTTACCGAGAGGATAAAGCAGTTAACGACTCATATGACGGCTAATCGGCATGATTACCACACGCGACGGGGCTTACTCGGGCTGGTTGGGCAGAGAAGAAGACTGCTGAACTACCTGAGCAAAGAGGATGTAGGTCGGTATAATAAGCTGATAAAACAGCTTGACCTACGTAAATAATGTTTTTTAGTGAGGGAGAGGTTATTGAATAAACAACAATCTTTTGAATGTGAGGTCGGTGGCAGAAGACTCGTTATTGAGACAGGGAAGCTCGCCGGGCAGGCGGGTGGAGTGGTAACCATTAGCTATGGAGATAACGTGGTCCTGGTTACAGCCTGTGTCAGCAGCGAGCCACGAGAGGGAGTGGATTTTCTGCCTTTGACTATTGATTACGAGGAGAAAATGTATGCTGCCGGCAAGATTCCGGGTGGTTTTATCAGGAGAGAAGGACGTCCCAGTGAATCAGCAATATTAGCTTGCCGTCTGGTTGACCGTCCACTGCGTCCGCTTCTGCCCAAGGAATGGCGGAATGATATTCAGATTGTAGCTACTGTTCTTTCCGCTGACCAGGAAAGTGACCCGGACATTCTCGCGGTAATTGGCGCTTCGGCTGCCCTGTCAATATCAGGGGTGCCGTTTGATGGTCCGGTTAGTGCTGTCCATGTTGGCTATATTGATGGTGAAATGGTGTTAAATCCCAAATTAGCCCAGCTTGAAGACAGCAAGTTTGACCTGGTGGTGGCCAGCACCAGGCAGGCAATTGTAATGATAGAAGCCGGAGCCAAAGAGATTCCAGAGGATATTGTTCCCAAGGCAATCAAGTTTGGGCATGAGGCAAATCAGGATACTATCAAGCTTCAGGAGCAGCTTCAGCAGGCTTGTGGTAAGCCTAAGGTGGAGGCGCTGAGTCAAGAGTTCGACCCCGACCTTGTTTCCGCAGTTACTTCGGCTGTCGGTGAAAGGCTGCCTCAGGCACTGAGCCTGCCGGACAAATCGCAGCGTGAACAGGCGCTTTCCGAACTGAAGAACGAACTTTTAACGAGTTTGGAAGATAAGTTCTCTGCAAAAGATACGCTTTCTGTCTTTGAGGCTAAGACTAAGGCTGAGATTAGAGCCAGTATCCTCAAAGGACAGCGTAGCAGTGGTCGTGGTCTGACCGAGGTCCGACCCATCAGTTGTGAGGTGGGACTTCTGCCCCGAACCCATGGTTCAGCCCTTTTCACCAGAGGCCAGACACAGGTATTAGCCATTACTACGCTGGGCTCTACGCGGCAGGAGCAGAAGCTTGACGGGCTGGGCATAGAGGAGACGAAACGCTTCATGCACCATTATAATTTTCCGCCATTCTCTACTGGCGAGGTGAAGCGGATGGGTTCACCCGGTCGCCGTGAAATTGGGCACGGTGCCCTGGCGGAGCGCTCTCTGGTACCGGTGCTGCCTGGTGAAGAGGATTTTCCATACGCTATTCGCCTTGTTTCGGAAGTCCTGAGCTCCAGTGGCAGTACCTCTATGGCTAGCGTTTGTGCCGGCAGCTTATCGCTGATGGATGCCGGCATACCCGTAAAGAGAGCGGTATCCGGGATAGCTATGGGCTTGATTACCGGGGATAATGGTGAACATGTTATTCTGACTGATATTGAGGGCTTGGAGGATGCTTACGGTGATATGGATTTTAAGATAGCCGGGACCAGTGAGGGCATTACCGCACTGCAAATGGATACCAAGCTCAAGGGCATCAGCTTGGAGATTTTGGAAAAGGCAATAGCCCAAAGCCGGGAGGCCCGCTCGTTTATTCTGGACAAAATGCGAGAGGCCATTAGTTCCAGCCGACCCGAAGTCAGTCGTTATGCTCCGCGAATGCATAAAATGATGATTGACCCGGATAAGATTGGCAGTGTCATTGGTACTGGTGGGAAAACAATCAGGTCAATTATTGAAGAAACCAAGACAACTATCGATGTTAATAATGATGGCACCGTACTCATCGGCTCAAATGATGAGGAAGCTGCCCGCCGGGCTATTCAAATCATTGAAGGTCTAACCAAGGAGGCAGAGGTCGGTGATAGCTATACCGGAAAGGTGACCCGGATACTGGATTTTGGGGCTATGGTGGAAATACTGCCGGGTAAGGAGGGTCTGGTTCACATTAGTGAACTGGCTGACTACCGGGTAGGTAAGGTTGAAGATGTGGTTAAAGTAGGCGACGAAGTTACGGTTAAAGTAGTCGGCGTTGATAATCTGGGCAGGGTAAACCTGTCACTCCGGGCAATGCTTGAAAAGCCTTCTCAAGTACCTGGGGATAGGGTGGAAGATTCGAGGTCTGACAGCCGCTCTTTTGGGGAAAATAGAAGTCGTCCTCCACAGCGCGGCTACCCACCCAGGGGTAAGCCCCGTTCCTCGGGGAGGGGACGCTGAAAAATCCTGTTTTCAGCACTTGATTAAAAGAGGTCAGGTTATGAAGCCAGTAAGGGTAGTAGTCCAGGGTGCGTCAGGTAAAATGGGGCAAGAGGTAATCAGGACATTATGTGGTGAGCCTGAAATGCAGCTGGTAGGGGCTGTGGACCTGAAAGTTAGCGGTGATTGCCTGGCTTTGCCTGATGGTTCGGGCACAGTGCCTTTTTCCTCTAATCTAGACCACATATTGACTAGTTGTCGACCTGAAGTGCTGGTAGATTTCAGTATTGCTCAAGCTACCATGCCGGCAGTGCGCATTGCCACCAAGCAGGGAGTCAATCTGGTGATAGGAACTACTGGTTTAACTGCTGATGACCTTAATGAAATTGACCGCTTGGCTAGAGGGGGTAAGGTGGGAGCAGTGGCGGCGCCAAACTTTGCTCTCGGTGCAGTGCTGATGATGCACCTGGCCAAGGTGGCTGCCAGGTATCTTGATTATGCTGAAATTATAGAATTACACCATCTCCAGAAAGCCGATGCTCCTTCAGGTACGGCTCTTTCCACTGCCAAGGCTATGGCAGCGGCCAGAGGTAAACCATTTTTACAAGCATCAGCACCAAAAGAGGCCTTGGATAGTCGGGGGAAGCAGGTCGAGGGGGTGGCTATTCACAGTGTGCGCTTGCCTGGTCTTCTGGCGCACCAGGAGGTAATCATGGGTGGGCCAGGCCAAACATTAAGCATACGCCATGATACTAGCGGTAGGGAGTGTTATATGCCGGGGGTTATGCTGGCTATTAGGGAAGTGGTAAAGCATAAAGGACTAATCTACGGTTTGGATACTTTACTTGGTCTATAAGGGAAAAGGGAAAGATGAAGGAATATAGAGTAGCTATTGTCGGTGCCACCGGACTTGTCGGGCAGGAGTTCATAAAGGTACTGATACAACGTAATTTCCCGGTGTCTTCAATGCATCTTCTTGCCTCGGACCGTTCCGCAGGCAGGAGGTTGGTTGTTAATAGTCAGGAGATTGAAGTCGAGGAGACGGTTCCTGAGTCCTTTGATGGAATAGACATTGCTTTCTTCTCGGCGGGCGCTGAGATTAGTCGTTATTTTGCTCCTATAGCGGTTCGTTCGGGAGCCGTGGTTGTTGATAACAGCGCTGCTTTCAGGATGGTGCCTGCCGTACCGCTGGTAGTGCCCGAGGTCAATCCCGAAGACATAAAGTGGCACAATGGAATTATCGCCAATCCAAACTGCTCTACCATTCAGATGGTGGTGGCTCTATATCCCCTGCACAAGGTCAGCCCCATCAAGCGCATTGTCGTGGATACTTATCAGGCGGTGTCAGGTACTGGTTCAGCTGCGGTAGAAGAACTAACAGTACAGTCCAAGCAGGTGCTGGAGGGACAGACCACCATCCCTCATGTTTACCCGCATCAGATAGCATTTAATGTGCTGCCGGAGATAGATGTTTTTTTAGATGACGGCTATACCAAAGAAGAATGGAAGATGGTTGAAGAGACGAAGAAGATAATGCATGCAGCCGATATAGCTATCTCGGCTACCTGTGTGCGAGTTCCGGTATTTAACGGGCATAGCGAGGCAGTTAATGTAGAATTTTCTCGCCCAATGCTTACTGATGAGGCACAGCGTATTCTTATTCAGGCGCCAGGAGTAAAAGTTCTGGATGACTCGGCTATCAGCCTCTATCCCCATCCCTGGTCGACGGCTGGTTCCGACGAGGTTTTTGTCGGGCGCATTCGCCGGGATACTTCGCATCCTAACGGTCTGGTCATGTGGGTTGTTGCCGATAACCTGCGCAAGGGGGCTGCTCTGAACGCTGTCCAGATTGCAGAAGAGATGATTAAAAGAGACTGGGTGAGCCCACAGGAGTAAGAAAGTGAGAGAACCGGGAAGATTACTAACCGCAATGGTGACACCATTTGGTGAGAATGGCGAGGTTGATTATGAGCAGGCCAAGAAGTTAGCTCTAGCCCTGCTCAACTCGGGAAGCGAAGGACTGGTGGTTGTGGGCACAACCGGGGAGTCTCCCACCCTTGTCCGGGAGGAGGAGATGCGCCTGTTCAGTGAGGTAAAGTCAGCTGTCGGTAGCCGGGGGACGGTAATCGCCAACACCGGTAGTAACAGCACCGCCGAAGCTATTGAGGCGACCAAGGGGGCGGAGCAAATTGGGGTTGATGCCTGCCTGTTGGTGGTCCCTTACTATAATAAACCCACTCAGGAAGGTTTGTACCAGCACTTCAAGGCGGTGGCTCAGAGCACAAGCCTGCCCTGTATCATGTATAATGTGCCTTCACGCACCGTGGTCAGCCTTTCGGTTGAAACGGTTATCCGGCTGAGCCAGATAGATAACATCATCGGGATAAAGGAAGCCAGTGGTAATCTGGACCAGATTGCCAGGATTATCAGTGGTGCCAGGGAGGGTTTTCTTGTCTGGAGCGGCAATGATAGTGATACCCTGCTTGTAATGGCTCTGGGTGGCTACGGCGTTGTCAGTGTTGCCTCCCACCTGGTGGGTAACCAGATAAAGGAGATGATTGACAGCTTTGTTGGTGGCAGGATTGAGGAAGCGGCTGGTATTCACCGCCGACTTTTACCGCTGGTCAGCGCATTATTTATTGTCTCCAACCCGATTCCGGTAAAGTATGCGCTTAACCACATAGGTTTCAATGTGGGTAAGCCACGCCTGCCTCTTACCGAGGCTGACGAAAAGACAGCGGCTATCATCAAAGATACGCTGAAGAATTATCGGATTGACCTGCCAGTTTAGTAATTGGTCCGGTGTAGAGCTACTTTTTCAAACTCTTCTTGACTGCTTCCAGTTTTTCCACAAAGTCCTGCCGGGGTGGGGAAAAGATGTCGATGGTTTGGCCCCCCTTACCAGAAAAATAGGCTCCATGTTCTATATTGGAGGGTATAACGATGGCATCGCCTTCCTCAAGGTGATATAGTTTTCCCTCGACGCTGAAGTCACAGGCGCCGGTGGTGATTATCGTGATTTGCTCTGATTCATGGTGGTGAGTGGGAACGCAGGAGTCAGGCTCTGCATTAATGAAACTGACCGTGATTTTCTCAGCGGATACAATATGGCTCTTTATCCCCTCGGCGCATAGTTCTATGAGAGGCACACTACGATAGTGCACAACTCGTTTGTTGAACTCTTCTTGATTGGCCGGGGGTTCTTTCCTTTCCATCCCAGCAATTATACTCCTCTTGGAACTTAAAAAGTTACCGTGAAGACAGGTTTTTTCAGGATGGTTTGCTCTCGTCTATTTCCCACCGAGATGAGGTTAATCGGGCAGGAGATGAACTCTTCAAGTCTTGCTAAGTACTGTCGTGCCTGAGGTGGTAACTCGTCGTATCGACGTATGTCACTGGTAGGAGACTGCCAGCCGGGCAGTTCCTCGTAGATAGGCTGGCACCTGCCTAGAGCCACCGTATTAGCCGGGAAATTGTCAACGGTGTGCTCATCCAGCTTGTAGCCCACGCATATCTTCAGGCTGGGCATAATATCAAGAACATCAAGGCGGGTGATTGCTGCCTGGGTAAAGCCGTTAATTCGGGTGCTGAACCTGGCGGCAACCGCATCAAACCAGCCACAGCGGCGGGGACGGCCGGTGGTCGTACCATACTCATGGGCCTGTTCTCTAATCAGGTTACCAGTTTCACCGGTCAATTCAGTGGGCATAGGACCGCCACCAACACGCGTGCAATAGGCTTTAAACACACCAAGGACCTGGTTAATCTGGGTGGGACCCAGGCCGACACCCAAGCAGCTTCCCCCTGCCAGTGGCGATGAGGACGTAGCGTAGGGATAGGTGCCGAAATCGGGGTCGAGCAAGGCCCCCTGGGCTCCTTCCAGTAGAACCGGGTCTCCCCGTTTCAATGCCTCCGCTACCATTAGGGTTGTTTCGCGAATATAGGGAGCCAGCCGTTCCCCATGCTGGCAGTACTGATTATATACTTCGTCCTCGGATAGAGGGCTTACCCCGTAAACCTTGGTCAGTATAGTGTTTTTATAGTTAAGGATAAAGTGAAGTCGCTCCCTAAGTAACTCTTTGTCCAAAAGGTCGCCGGTCCTAATGCCCAGTCTGGCGGTCTTATCGGCAAAGGCGGGGCCGATACCCTTGCGGGTGGTGCCTATTGCCTTCCCCCCCCGCAGCTCCTCTTCCAGTCCATCCAGAAGAAGATGGTACGGCATAACCAGATGAGCCCGGTCACTGATGAATAGTCTGGAGGTGTCCACACCACGCTGGTTAAGCTGTTCTACCTCATCAAGCAACACGGCGGGATTAATCATCACCCCGTTACCAATGATGCAAGTGGCCTTTGGGGAGAAAATACCAGAGGGAATAAGGTGCAGTTTAAATTCACCGTAGCGGTTAACCACGGTATGCCCGGCATTATCACCACCAGAAAAACGGGCTACTATCTTTACTTCTTCAGCCAATAGGTCAACTACTTTGCCCTTCCCCTCGTCTCCCCACTGAGCTCCAATAACAGCGATAACTGGCATTACTACCTCCGCTAAAGCAAGTGTCAATATAATTTATATCTAATGTTAAAATTATTCAAAGTCAGCTGGATTTCATTTGTTGCCATGCATGCAGTAATCTCTGACCAGCGGTAAAAAGACTGAACAATATGATAATACCCAGGGCAGTAAATAAAGCGTAATCAATCCAGCTCATTAAAAGACCTAATGCCAGAGCAATTACCCTTTCTGCACGAGTAAATAGCCCCGCCTCACTTTCCAGGTTCAGTACTTCTGCCCTGGCCCTGATATAGCTTACCAGCAGTGAACTGGGTATGGCGATACCCGCCAGCAGAATTCCGACGAATGATTGGGCTCTGGCATATAATATCAGAACTCCCAGCAGTATTACTGCTTCAGCCAGGCGGTCAATGGTTGAATCCAGGATAGCACCAAAGTTAGTGGTTTGTTTGGTGCGGCGAGCCAGAGCTCCGTCCACCAGGTCAAAGAGACCGGCGACAAGCACCAGGAGACCGGCAACAAGAAGGTGTTCGGTAGCGATCAGCGCTGCCGCAACCACAGAGAGAAGGAACCCAAACCAGGTTATGGTGTTTGGCGTTATGGATGTCTTGACCAGAAGGTGTACGACTGGTCGGGTAAGATAAACGCCTAACATTTTGCGAATTTTAACTAACTTTGTCATTGGCACTTATTTTTCTGAAGCATTATTAATCAGGCAGTCTATTAGTATAATCTAAAGCGGGATAGCTTTGGTTTCTTTTAGTTCATCTTTCGGTGGTGTCCCACCACCGAGTACACTGAGGTAATAATTCAGCACGCTTTGCGCAACATGTTTCCAGTCATACTCAACCGCTGTAAGCTTTCCCTTGTCTCCCAGTTGCCGGCGGAGTGATTCGTCACCCATTAGAGAGAGCAGGGCTTCGGCCAGTTTTTCTGGATTCTTGGGCGGCACTAATATTCCCTCGGCACCGTGAGTTAATACGCTGGCATAGCCTTCTATATTTGAGGCGATAATTGGTTTGCCAACAGCCATAGCCTCAAGTAGGACTATACCGAAGCTTTCTTTACCGGTAGCCGGAGAACAAACAATGTCGGCCGTCTTGTAATATCTGGGTAAGTCATCATAGGACACGTATCCGGTGAAAATGACATCCTTCAGTCCGTTTTTCTTGATCCTCTTCTCATATTTGTGCCGCAGTCGGGTGCCAGGTCCGGCGACAATAAGGCGTGAGTCAGGGATTTCTGGCTTGATTTGCCTATAAGCTTCAAGCAGGTAATCAAGACCTTTTCGTTTCTCCAGGCGACCGACAAACAGGATGTTCAGCTTCTCATCAACAAATTCGTCAATTGGTGATACACCGGGGGAAAAGTGTTCCAAATCTACGCCGTTGGGGATGATGGTATATTCTCCGGGGAAGTGCTTGCTTACGTATGACATGGCGGGCTGGGACACCGCAATTTTACCATCCAGTTTTTGAAACCATGACTTTAAAATCAACTTCCAGGGATATGAGCTGTACCAGTATCTGCCGCCGGAGGCATGAAAAGTACCTATTTTGGGTACCGGTGACAGGCGGAGCACGGTAGTGCATAACATTGGCATCAGGGGTTCATGAAGGTGGCAGATATCAAATTTTTCCCGGTCAAGGATGGTCTTTATCCTGGATGACAGCCATGGGGATATAGTGATGCGAGCAATAGAACCGCTGACTGGAACCGGCCGGGGACTACCTATCGGTATAAGGCTATCACCTAAGGAGGAGACAGCTCTGGAGGCGGGAGAGATAATTTTTACTTCATGACCCATCCGGGTAATCTGATGAGCCAGGCAGGAAATATGATTACAGACACCCCCGGGATAAGCGAAGTCATAGGGGGAGACTAGTGCTATTTTCATAGGTGGTTGCCTAAAACCTCCTTGGAGGAATTACTCGGGCGGTTCTTCCTTCCCAGTCTGCTGGGTGGCAGCGATGTACTCTTCCAACATCCGGTGAGCTTCGTCATCGGTGTACTGGACGGGCGGTGACTTCATAAAATACGCTGATGGAGCTACCAGTTCCCCACTCAATCCGCGGTCCAGGGCAAGTTTACAGCACCTTACGGCATCAATAACCACGCCGGCTGAGTTGGGGCTATCCCATACCTCCAGCTTCATTTCCAGGTTCAGGGGGACATCACCAAAGGTCCGTCCTTCCATCTTGATATAACAAAACTTACGGTCTTTGAGCCACGGCACATAATCACTGGGACCAACATAGATGTCATCTGGGTCAAGCTTGTAATCTAGCTGGGAAGTAACCGCAGAGGTTTTAGATATCTTTTTGGACTCAAGTCGTTCTCGTTCCAGCATATTATAGAAGTCGGTATTGCCGCCGAAGTTTAGCTGGTAGGTTCGCTCCAGTTTGACGCCACGGTCCCGGAACAGCCGGGTGAGCACCCGATGGGAAATAGTGGCACCAACCTGGGATTTGATATCATCACCAATAACTGGCAGCCCGTTTTCGGCAAAGCGCTTCTGCCAGTATTTTTCACGGGCAATAAAAACGGGAATGCAGTTAACGAAGCCACAGCCAGCTGCTAAAATCTGCTCAATATACCATTTGGTCGCCTCTTCACTACCAACGGGCAGGTAATTAATCACGACATCGGTCTTGGTTTCTTTGAGGATTTTAACTATGTCTGCCGTTGGGCCTGGAGCTTTCTGTATTATCTGCGACAGATATTTGCCCAGGCCATCGTGGGTCATGCCCCGCTGGACAATGATGCCGGTAGTCGGTACCTCACAAAATTGGAAGGTGTTGTTAGGTAGAGTATAGATTGCCTCGGCCAGGTCTTTACCAACCTTGTTTTTGTCAATATCAAAGGCAGCCACGAAATTAATATCGCTTATATGGTAGCCACCAAGATTGACATGCATCAGTCCTGGCACAAATTCGTTCTCTTTTGCCTTCTTATAATAATGAACACCCTGGACCAGTGACGAACAACAGTTGCCCACCCCGATTAAGGCTACATTTATCTTGCCCATTGTTTGATTGCTCTCCTTTTTCTAACACTCAGAAAGACATCACAAAAGATCTCTTGGCAATACTATTGCCTCTTACCATTATGGCCATATGACCACACGGTTGTAAATCTATAAGCGTTAATAAAATTTCGTTCTACGGCGATTATAATAGGGGAATCAATTAGCTTTTGCCGATTCTAAATAATTTGGTTCCACAGGCAGGGCAGGTTCCTCGCGTGGCTGGTCTTCCATTTTTAAGAGTCACGCCTTCCGGGTTCTTTATTTCCTTTTTGGCTCTACACTTAAAGCAGTATGCTTGCACTTCGGCAACACCTCCTTCTTGGCATCGGTTGAAATCATACCCTTATTATAGGCAAGCTGTCAAGTATCTATAGAATGCCAGCGGGAATTCAGATGCCAGCTAGCTGCAATCAATCTGTATGAACACCTTCTCCGGTTGCCAGTGTCCTCTTTCCGGTTTAAAGTTCAGTATACCCAAGAAGTGTCCGTCAATACTATAGGCACGGCAATGAGTCTCAGCGGGAGGTGATGCTGCGGGGCGTTGTTTAATGTAACCGGTCATTCCTTTATCGCCATTATCTAGAGATACAGATGCTCCCTTACTTATAACATAGCCGTTGTCATCACCGACGACCATAGCTTTCCAGTTTAATAGCACCGTGTCTATGGGATGAACGAAGTGTTGCCAGTACCCGTAGCGGAAGGCATCCTCAAGCTGGGGTATTGAAACCGCGGTTTTTACTGGAAAAGGCCCGTAACTTGAACGGATTAAGCTTTTCAAATTAGCGCCGCAACCCAGCGATTCTCCAAGGTCGTGAGCCAGAGAGCGGATGTAGGTGCCCTTACCGCATTTCACTTCTACCGTGGCTACTGGCGGTTGCCAGTCCACAAGCTCCAGCTGGTGAATCCAGGTCGGTCGACTTTTCCGTTCAACCTCAATGCCAGCCCGCGCCAGTTCATATAGTCTCTGGCCATGGTGCTTCACGGCGCTGTACATTGGCGGCGTCTGCTGGATTAATCCGCGGAAGGAAGCAAGTGCCGACTCCAGTTGTTGCTGGCTAATGTGGGAGGGGTCTCCCTGCCGGGTAATCTTGCCGGTGGCATCGTAGGTGTCGGTGGATATGCCCAATTCAATCTGGGCCTGATAGGTCTTGGTGGCATCTGCCAAAAACTCAATAACGCGTGTTCCCTGTCCGAGGCAAACCGGCAGGACACCGGTAGCTGCCGGGTCAAGGGTGCCGGCATGCCCCACACGCCGCTCACCGCTAAGTCGTTTTACCATGGCGACAATACTGAAAGATGTCTTTCCCCAAGGCTTATTGATGTTCAGTATGCCATCCATGAGCAGTCTTCCTACTTATTTCAGAGAGTATTAGCTTCTCTTGGTGTAATTTTCAGTGGTCCGGTGAGATTGCCTGGTCAATTAGGCGCAGGAGTCGGTCTCCCCGCTCAATAGAATCGTCCCAGTAAAAGCTCAATTCAGGGATGTGTCGCAGTCGTAGATGTTTGGCTAGCTCTCTGCGGAAGAAAGGCGACGCTGCAGTCAATGCTTCCAGCGTTTTTTGTTTTTCTTCCTGGCTGCTAATATAACTTACAAATACCTTGGCATGACTCAGGTCGGAAGAGGTGGAAACGCCGGTCACCGCGATAAAAGTAGCAAGTCGTGGGTCCTTGACATGTCGCTGAAGTAGTTCACTGATTTCACGGCGGATGAGATTATTTACCCGCTCAATACGGTGTGCCATAGCTATTGACTCCTCAAAGACTGCCTATTGAGCAGTTTTCTCCATCCTGAAGAATTCCAGTATATCACCAACTTGGAACTCGTTGAATTCGTTGGTGCCAATACCGCACTCGTAGCCCGCCGTTACCTCTTTAGCATCATCCTTAAAACGCCTCAGGCTATTAACCGTGGATTCAGCTATTGTTTCCTTTCCCCGCCGCACCCTGACTGAGGCATTGCGGCTTGCCTTACCTTCGGTAACATAGACACCGGCCACCTTTTTCACTTTACCCGCCGGGAAGACAGCTCGCACTTCGGCTCGTCCCTCAACAACTTCCACCAGAGATGGCTCCAGCAAGCCTTTAAGTGCCTTGCTTACATCATCTACCAGATTATAAATCACATCATAGTAGCGGATGTCTATGCCTTCGGCGTTGGCCGAACGCCGTGCTCCCTCATCAGCGCTAACGCTAAAACCAATAATAAGTCCTTTGGAAGCGGTAGCTAACATGACGTCACTCTCGGTGATATTGCCGGTGCCACTATGGATAATTCTGACCTGGACTTTATCTGTCCCTAATTGCTCCAGGGAATTTCTTATTGGTTCAAGGCTGCCTTGAACATCAGTCTTGAGGACAACATTAAGCTCTTTTACTCGCCCGGTGCTTATCTGGTCGTAGAGGTTGGTAAGGCTTACTGATTTCGACTCAGTCTGTTGTATCTCCGACTTGTGCTTTTCTAGTAGAGCTTGCGCGCGGCGTTCGTCAGCCACAGCTGTCAGGGTATCGCCGGCTTGAGGCACACTGCTCAGGCCGAGCAGTTCAACCGGGGTGGATGGTCCGGCTTTTTTCAGTCGCTTACCTATGTCATTAAACATAGCTCGGACTCTACCCCAGGTGGTGCCAACAACTACCGTGTCACCAATCTTCAAAGTTCCGCTCTGGATTAGTACTGTTGGCAGTGGTCCCTTGGACTTATCCATCTTGGCTTCAATAACTACCCCGACTGCCGGTTGGGATGGGACTGCCTTGAGCTCCTCAACTTCAGTCACTACCAGCAGATTTTCAAGTAGCTCTGAAATACCTGTCTTCTCTTTGGCTGAGACGGGGACACAGACGGTGTCACCTCCCCACTCCTCAATAACCAGTCCGGCATCAGCCAGCTGTTGCTTAACCATATCCGGATTGGCGTTGGCCTTGTCAATCTTATTGATGGCGACTACAATCGGCACTCCAGCGGCTCGGGCGTGGTCAATAGCCTCCAGAGTTTGCGGCATTACGCCGTCGTCAGCGGCCACCACCAGAATGGTGATGTCGGTTATCTGAGCTCCATGAGCACGCATGGCGGTAAAGGCTTCGTGGCCGGGTGTATCCAGGAAAGTAATCTTTTGCTCGTTAACCTTTACCTGATAGGCACCAATATGCTGGGTGATGCCTCCAGCCTCGGTAGCCATTACGTTAGTCTGTCGGATGGCGTCAAGCAACCTGGTCTTGCCGTGATCAACATGTCCCATAACGGTGACTACAGGTGGTCGTGGTTGCAGGTTGCCGGATTCCTCGCCTTGGAGCTGTTTGGACCTCTTGACTTCAGCAATGGTACCGGGGAGTCTTCTAGATGGCCGGGGCTTCTGATGTACTTCGTAGCCGTAGCCGACTGCCACCGCTGTTGCCGCTTCATAATCAATGACCTGATTGATATTGGCCATAATGCCATTTCTCATCAGTTGTTTGATGAGTTCTACTGCACTAATCTGCAGCAGGTCAGCCAGTTGTCTCACGCTTAGAGAATGAGGAATCTCAATGGTGCGTGTTTTCTCGGCTGGAGGAGTGGCACTATCCCCATTGACCGCAGGTGCTGCTGCACTATCTGGCTTGCTTGCCTTTGCCACTAATTATCTCCTTTTACGAGGTCTCTGGCATTTTTAATAAGCTGGTCTTGATTACCCGGGGTAAGTTGACCACGCAGAGCGTGCTCTAACCGTTTACCTTTTAAGCCAACCTCCCAGCACTCCCATGTCTGGCATAAATAGGCACCACGCCCAGCTTTCTTTCCACTGGCATCAATTTCTATATTACCATCTTGTGCCCGTACCAGGCGAATCAACTCTCGCTGGGGCTTTACCTGACGACAGGCCAGGCAAGTCCGCTGTGGTACATGCTTACTGAGCGCAGGTTGTGACCTAATCTTCTTCCTCCTCGTCAGAGAATTCCGTTGTTCGGGATAGCTTCTTGAGCTTGATGCCATCTTCGGCGCTTTCCTTGGCGTGAGCACCTTTCTTTTTCTTCTTCTTTGATTTAGTCACTGGCTTGGTTGGCGCAAAACCCGAAATTTCCTCAGCAAACCGGAGCTGAGGTTTAGCTTTAACTTGTTGAGGTTCAAAGATAACCGCTTCTGGAGTTAACGTTTCTTTTGGTGCTGGCGCAGGCTCTGCTGTTTTAGCCTCCGCTTCCTCTTCAGGTAGAGGAGCTGGCTCCAGAGTAGCTTCTATTTCGGCAGGAGCTTCTTCTTTGGCTGGGGGCTTGACCTCGGCTATCTTCTCTGCCTCAGCTGCCGAGGCACTCTTAATGTCGATTCGCCAGCCGGTGAGCTTGGCGGCGAGCCTGGCATTTTGCCCTTCCTTGCCGATGGCGAGTGATAGTTGCTTGTCCGGGACAATTACAGTGGCTATCCCCCCTTTATCGTTTAACTTAACGCCTAATATCTGGGCTGGGCTGAGAGCATTGGTGATGAAGGCGGCGGCATCTGGATTCCACATAATGACGTCTATCTTTTCGCCATTTAGCTCGCCCACTATATTCTGTATCCTGATGCCGCGCAATCCAACGCAGCAACCAACCGGGTCAATACCTTCCTGACGTGCGGCAACAGCCACCTTGCTCCGAAAGCCGGCTTCACGAGCAATCGATTTTAGTTCCACCGTCCCGTTGAAAACCTCAGGAACTTCCAGTTCAAAAAGACGTCGCAGCAGGTCAGGGTGAGAACGAGATACTATCACCCGGGGACCTTTGGTACTTCGGGTCACTTGCAGGAGGAAAACTTTGAGTCGTTGACCTACCCGATATCTCTCGGTGCGCATCTGCTCTGCCGCAGGCAGTACTGCTTCTGTTCTACCCAGGTCGATAAATATCTGGCCAGGCTCGATGCGCTGCACCAGACCGGTGATAACATCGCCTTCCTTATCGACATATTCCTCAAATATGGCGCTATGCTCGGCTTCATGAAGACGTTGCAGGATGACCTGTTTCGCCGTCTGGGCGGCAATACGCCCGGCGTTACTTGGAGTAGCCTCTACCATGAGAGCGTCTTCAATTTGCGCGTCTGGATTGATTCGGCGTGCCTCATCCAGTGATATCTCCTGGCGAGTGTCGGATGGTTTCTCAACCACCGTTTTCTCAGCCCATACTTCAACCCTACCGTTATTGGGATTAATCTTGACCGAGATATTCTGGGTGGCAGCAAAGTTGTCCTTCTTGTAGGCAGATGCCAGTGCTGCCTCTACGGCGGAGATAACCACCTCTCTGGGCAGATTTTTCTCTGCCGAGAGTTGAGTGATAGCTATTAAAAAGTCACTCTTCATCTCAGACTAAATCTCCATATTCAAAAATTAAAAAAGTGGGATGGCACCCACTTAGTTAGTTAACTAAATTTCCAGTAAAGTATAACATGGAGAGGCTTAAAATTCAAGATGCCTGGTAACAAATTTGATGGTCTTAACGGTTAACCTGGCTTTTTACATAATCTCTTTCCCCAAATATTTTACTGCCTATCCTGACTATATTGGCTCCTTCCTGCAGGGCAATTTTATAGGAATTCGTCATTCCCATGGAGAGATATCGCATCTCGGCGTTGGGTAAATCAAGCTTTTTGATTTCATCAAATAGTTTTTTCGTTTCCACGAAGTAAGGTCTTGAGTCTTCCGGGTTGCCAAAGCGGGGCCCCATAGTCATCAGCCCCATTAACCTGATATGCTCACAGGCGGAAATATCCCTGACCAGTTGCCCGGCATCTTCCGGGAGTACACCCGCTTTTTGCAATTCCCGCCCGCTGTTTATCTCAATTAGTACCGGCATTGTTTTGCCGATTTGAGCGCATCTTTTATCAATCTCACCGGCTAATTCAATGGAGTCAACGGTCTCTATCAGGTCGAATATCGGCACTGCTTTCTTCACCTTATTTTTCTGGAGGTGTCCGATGAAGTGCCATTTTGCCCTTTTGCCGACGGTCTCATAGGCCCTTTCTGCTTCCTGGATATAGTTTTCACCAATGATTTTCACACCGGCTTCAACTGCCTCCAGAATTTCCTCAGGGCTTCTGGTTTTGGCAGCGGCGACTAACTGGACGCCGTCCGGCAGTTCGCTTAATATCTGGCTGACATTCTGCTTGATGGTCATGGCTAACAAGCTATTTTACATCAACATGTCAGGCTTACTCAATAGCTGGGATGTTTGGTAACCTCACCCCCTGTGTCCCTCTTTCCATACACCGAGATTTTATCCCCACGCAGTATGGGCGTCAATGTAGAACCGAGAAATTTTAAGCGTCACTCGGTTTTTTGTTGTCTAATTCCGTATCTTGTTCTATACTACTTCGTAAAGGTGGGTTAAAAGGACAGATATTTGTGGCGAATCTACAAAAATACAAAGATGACTTAAAAAAACTCATTGCTCAGAGCGAACTACTACTATACTCTCTTGCCAAAGAAGTTGAAATTAAGGTGTTTTTTGATAATGGGGTAAAGAAGAGGACTCTGGAGAAGTATCTAGAAGAAAAAAATATAACTCTTCCTGATTTCAAAAGTGAATACGAAAAGTGGTATTCGGAGGCACTGGAGGTTATTAAGCAAATGCTTCCAAGTCGCTACGAAGACTTTAAGCGTCTTTACAAAGATGAAAAACGTAAAGATAAAGATATTGACTATCTTACCTACGCTATATCTGATTACATGATTGGACTTAGAAAGACAAGCGGATGGGAAAAGACTGTAGTGGTAGATAAAAAAGCGGCTTTCCCGAAATTTGAACAGCAAGTGAAAATACTAAAAGCCGCAGAAAGAAGATTTGAAAGCTCGCTTTTTGAGATGAAGCAACTTCTTCAAGCTGACTTGTTTGATAGTGAGATAGATACAGCCCGTGAATTATTGAAGAGTGGGTATATTCGTGCGGCTGGGGCTGTTGCAGGTGTTGTACTTGAAAAGCACTTACAGCAAGTTTCTATCAGTCACAACTTAAAGATAAAAGCCAAAAACCCTTCCATTTCCGATTATAATGACGCCTTGAAAGAAGCCCCAGTAATAGATGTACCAACTTGGAGATTCGTACAGCATTTAGCCGATTTACGCAATTTATGTGACCACAAGAAACAGCGAGAGCCAAAACCTGAAGAAATTGAAGACCTAATAAGCGGAGTTGACAAGGTATCTAAAACTGTGTTTTAAGCAATGTCAAACGTACCAAGTGTTCAACCACCACAGCACTTCCTTGAAATCGTTGGAA
>DATKWF010000042.1:0-4205 GCA_035529715.1 Dehalococcoidales bacterium
TGATATAATACCGCACAGTAAAATTTAATAGTTTCATCTCCGAGCCTGTTCTCCTGTGAATATTTTATGGAGACAGGACGATAGGGTATCACTGGAAACGGTGGTGCCTCCCGTGTTTGGAAAGGAGAGCTTGTGATGACGTTACTTGCGTCGTGCAAAGCACCTCCTTGAGGTGCTTTCCTGTTTATACGTGCATATACTTTTAATTTGAGTCTGGAGAGACTAAATAATGAAAAGGATAATTTATTGCGTATTAAGTGCATTCATACTTTTTAGCTTATTGATTGGCACTATAGGCTGCGCCGCTCCACCAAAGCAGAGACTCCGGGTAGCTACCACCACCAGTCTCTATGACACCGGCCTGTGGGGATACCTGGAGCCTGTGTTTGAAGAGAAATATAGTGTGGAACTTGATGTCATGTATGCCGGCACCGGCAAGGCTCTGGAATATGGCAGGAGGGGGGATGTGGACATTATCGCGGTCCACTCCAAAGCTCGTGAGGAAGAGTTTGTGGCTGAGGGTTATGGCGTCCGGCGAGTCCCTTTCGCCTATAACTATTTCCTCATCGTGGGACCGGCGGCTGACCCGGCGGGAATAAAGGGTCTCAGTCCGGAGGAGGCTTTCAAAAAGATGATGACGACCGGCAACGGAGGTTTTGTTTCCCGTGGCGACGATTCCGGGACTCACTCCAAGGAGAAAGCTATCTGGAAAGAAGCCGGCTATGATTATGAAACGGTCAGAGGTGCCGGTGGCTGGTATGTTGAGGCGGGGAGTGGCATGGGCCCGACGCTGATGATGGCCAGTGAGAAACAGGCCTATACGCTGACTGACATGGGTACTTATCTGGCTTATAAGGGGAAGCTGGAGCTGGTGCCGGTAGTGGATAGGGGTGATATACTGCTCAATGTTTATTCGGCTATTGCGGTAAATCCGGAAAAGGTGCCTGGAGTTAAAATTGACATGGCAGATAACCTGATAAGTTTCCTCACTTCATCCGAGATACAGGAGCTTATCAGTGATTACGGCGTCGGGGAGTACGGCTTGCAGCTGTTTATTCCCTGCGCCGGAGCAGAACCAGAATAGCAATAAGTTCAAAACCATGGTGGTGAAGCGCAAATGGTTGAAATATGGCACGGCCTGACCAGGGCTATAGGGCTCATAATCTCACTTGACCCGGAGGTGATGGAGATAGCCGGCAGGTCGCTGATGATTTCGGTGACCTCTGCTATCCTTGCCTCTCTGCTTTGCCTGCCGCTGGGCAGTCTCATCCACTTCCACCGTTTCCCGGGCAGAAGGTTCTTGATAAATCTCATTCAGACGTTCTTCAGCATCCCTACGGTTGCGGTTGGTCTCTTTGTTTTCGTGCTCTTTTCCCGTGCCGGGCCGCTGGGTGGGCTGGACCTGCTTTTCACCCCGGTGGTTATGGTGTTGGGGCAAATGATACTGATTACGCCTATACTGCTCGGCCTGACCATTTCCGCTCTCAGCGGCGTGGACAGGGCGATACTGGATACAGCCTGGTCGCTTGGTGCCAGCGGTCTTCAGACGGCGATGGTTGTTATGAAGGAAGCCAGGTTCGCCGTTGTGGCCGCAGTCATAATGGGGTTTGGCCGTGCCATCTCCGAGGTGGGTATAGCGCTTATGGTCGGCGGCAATATAAAGGGGTTCACCAGGGTTATCACCACGGCAATATCGCTGGAAACATCCAAAGGTGATTTGGAGCTGTCAATAGCGCTGGGCATAATTCTTATATCTATTGCCCTGGTTGTCAATGTCCTCTTAAACAGAATCCAGCAGAGGTAAAAATGTCTTTAGTAGAGATTGTAAGTTTGTGCCAGAAATATGGCGAGCGGGATATTCTGAGAGACGTTAGCCTGAAGGTTGACAAAGGTGAGGTCCTGGCTCTGATTGGCCCCACCGGCGCCGGCAAGACCACGCTCCTGCGCCTGATAGACCTTATTGATATGCCCACGTCGGGGAAAATATATTTTGATGGAGTGGATACTGCCGGTTCAGGCAGGGGCAGGCTGGAGGCACGCCGGCGGATGGCTTTCGTGCTGCAGAAGCCGGTGGTATTCAACACGAGCGTCTATGATAACGTTGCCTGCGGCTTGAGGTGGCGGGGGTTGAAAAAGGACGGTCTTCACAGAAAAGTCAGCAGTGCTCTGGAGGTGGTCGGTCTGTCCGATGATAAAAGCAGAAATGCGCGAGTATTATCCGGGGGAGAAGCGCAGAGAGTGGCTATAGCCAGGGCGATAGCGGTTGAGCCGGAAGTGTTGCTGCTGGATGAGCCCACCGCCAACCTTGACCCGGTTTCGGCATCGCGAATTGAGGAATTGATAACCAACATTATTCAGCGCTATGCGACCACAATAATAATGGCAACGCATGATATGTCCCAGGGGCAGCGCCTCGCTGACAGGATAGGTGTGCTTATGGATGGGGAGCTTATTCAAACAGGTAGTTCCGGGGATATATTCACTTCTCCCGGAAATAGAGAGATAGCTGAATTTGTCGGCATTGAGAATATTATAGGTGGGGTGGTTGTGTCCAGCGAGGACAGGGTGGTCAATATAGATATCGGTGGCAGGTTCATTGAAGCAATTGCAGACTACGCTGTGGGTGAGGGGGTTTGCGCCTGTGTCAGACCGGAAGACGTAACCCTGGCGCTGTCAAGGGTATCGAGCAGTGCCCGCAACTCGTTCTCTGGGAAAGTAACCCGGGTGGTCACTATGGGCCCGCTCACTCGTGTTGAGATAGACTGTGGGTTTCCACTGGTGGCTCTGGTTACGAAGCGGTCTGCCGTGGAGTTAGGTCTGGAAAAAGGAAAAGAGGTCTACGCTACCTTTAAAGCTACCGGCGTACATGTCATAAAGAGAAATTGACAGTTTAATCTGGTTGATGCTATATTCTGTTTGTTGGCAGCGTAGCTCAGAGGCAGAGCAGGGGACTCATAAGCCCTTGGTCGGCGGTTCGAATCCACCCGCTGCCACACTTCTTTATTCTACTTAAATTCTTTCTTGGATAACGAAACCAACACGGTAGACGCAACCCCCAATATTGCTGAACTCAAAATGGCAACTATTGAACCAGTGAGCGCCCAACCCCAGTTCTTTCTCTGGACTGCGTAAATGCCGCCTATTAGTGGCAGCGAGCTGAAAACGACCAAAAGAAGTGCAGTAATTACCATAACGCCTTCCGCAAATCCAGATAACCATATCGGCATCAAATCAGCAATACGACTTATGGCTAACATACCACCGCCGATTCCGACGAGGATTATAACTACGATAAACGTCCCAAACAGCGTAACTGCACCAATCAATATGTTTAAAACACCTGCCACCATAGGCTTCCAAGTCGTTTCCACTTCTGCTCCCCGTACGAAGGTAAGCAAATTCTAATTCCATTGACGTAAAAATGCAAAGTTACACCTAATTAATTGAAATGTGACATAAGTCATATATATTGGCTTCACGCATATACTAGAATTAATCAAAAGATAAATAGGGGACTATAGTAATGTGCACTATAATATGGCTAATGAAACAGCTCTTCATTAAGTTAGGCTGGGCTAAACCCTCTATTGGAGAAGAGAGTTGTGGTCTAGTCAAAGAGGAAATACCAAGCAAATTTAAATATTTAAGTTGATTATCAATCGGACTGTACCTTCTCCGGGCTTTCCCATCTGCCCAAATCCTTGACAGTCGGCGGTTCGAATCCACCCGTTGCCCTCCGCTTTCTAAAACCGCTCCGCTGGTGTATAATATTCATAGTGAACCTAATATTTTGTCTTTCGAGCTATTTTTACCTTCACCGCCTCCGAAAAGAGAGCTTTTACGAATGAGGCTGGCGGTACCTCGTTAGCGGGAGACTGGACATCATATAGTCTCCTTACGCTTATTACTACGGATATGCCCAACCAGGCTAAACAGGCTCTTTGCCTGCGCCCATCTCACTAAAACCGTTGCTGGTTTGAAATTTCCGGACAAAGAAGCAATGTAATGGCGGCTATACAAAGCAACGGATAACAGTGTATTGATTACGATGTAAGCATGAATAGATAAAGGCAGGATTGCACCATACATGAACTATCGCAGTGATATCAGGAATATCGCTATTATTGCCCACGTTGACCATGGCAAGACCACCCTGGTGGATGCCATGCTCAAGCAGAGCAAGGTCTTTCGAGATAACCAGGCAG
>DATKWF010000043.1:0-2811 GCA_035529715.1 Dehalococcoidales bacterium
AGATAACCCCTGAGGTTAGTCAGGGGAGTCCTCAACTCGTGGGCAACATCAGCTATCATATTACGTTGCAGTTGTTGGTCTCGTTCCAGGTTTTCCGCCATGGCATTAAAGGCCTGAGCCAGTTCTCCCAATTCACTTTTATCCTTGAACTGGACCCTTGGTGAGAAGTCACCTTTTCCCAGTCGTCTGGCAGTCAGGGTGAGCGCTTTAACCGGGGCTAAAATTCGCCGCGAGAGGAGAAAGGTGAGGAGCAGGGAAAGAGCGATAGCCACCAAGCCTCCCCAGATGAGAAAGCGACCCACCGCCAGGTAAATAACGCTTAATGACGGGAAAGGTATCTCCGGAGGCGGTCCGGGGCTCATGTACAGCACTCCCAGAACGTTCGCTTCCCAGGGGGTTGATACCGGTACGCCTGCTACCTCGGACTGGTACGACTCTCCCAAGAGGTCACCCTGAGAGTCAGCCACGACTATTCCCTCATTATCGGTAAGGATAATCCGCCGTTCGTAGAGGTTGCCCCATTGCACCACAATGGGCTGTATGCCAGCCCAGCCTCTTTGTCGATAGTAATAATTGGACAGCTCGATTTCTATCCTGTAGGCACGCATTGACTCAAAGCGTTCTGCAAAACGGTTCACTTCCGTTATCGTGGTCTGATAGATAAAAAAGAATACCGAGCCTATGGCCACGATTATGACCAAGGTAAAGGCAGCGATAAGACGAAATTGCAGGCTATGTGTCATTTTCGACCTCGGCAATTTTATAGCCGGCTCCGTATACTGTTTTTATGTATTCGGGGTGTTTAGCATCCATCTCAAGTTTTCGGCGCAGGTTGAGGATATGAACGTCAATGGTACGGTCGAAGCCCTCAAAATCATAGCCGAGGGCTTTTTCAATAAGTTTGGCACGGCTGAATACTCTACCTGGTTCCTTAACGAGGATACTCAGTAACTTGAATTCAACCGTGGTGAGATTCAAGGGCCTGCCAGCCAGAGACGCTGCGTGCTTGAGGAAGTCCACAGTAAGCTCGCCATGCTTAATCCTTTCGGGATTTCGTTCTCCCGGGAGGCGCCTGAGGACTGCCCGTACTCTGGCGGCCAGTTCCTTAGGGCTAAAAGGCTTGGTTACGTAATCATCTGCCCCCAGGTCCAAGCCAGTTAACTTATCCTGGTCAGTAGTCTTAGCGGTAAGCATAATAATCGGCACGTCAGATTCGCTCCTGAGGGTACGGCAAACCTGAAGTCCATCAATTCCGGGAAGCATCAGGTCCAGAACGATGAGGTCAGGATGGCTCTCCCGAGCCAGACGCATGGCTTCAACACCATCATAAGCAGTAAAGACCCGGTAGCCATCCCGATTAAGGTAGAGCTTGACCAGTTCCACTGTTTTCACATCATCATCAACCACCAGGACTCTTTTACCTGCCATCTCCGAGTTCCTCAACTATTTATCAATCATGTCCAGCTAATGTTATAACATAAATGTTAAGGAATTGTTAATACCGGGTGTTTTCTTCCCGACCTGCTATTGACACAAGGAGAGGGGGAAATATTCCCCCTCTCCTAATCAAAACCCTGCAGAATTACTGTGAGGTAAGTTTGGTCAGTTATTCTGCGGGGTGGCATGGCCCACCAAAGCCAGGCATTCCACCTATACCGCGGAACCCACCATGACCACGGAAGCCAAACTCAAGCGGGACATCAGGCTTCGACTCTAACCACGTCTTGTACTGGCCAGCTTGCTCCTGAGTTATCGTTCCCTGACTCACCAGACCGTTAAGGTAGTTGTCCAGCGCTTCATTCCGCATGTCGCTTTGCGCCTGGGCAAAGGCATCTTCCAGTTCCCCCGGGTCGATGGTGACGCCTGTCTTCTCTTTGTAGATTTCACAGACTTTATCCAGTAGAGCCCCATTCCGGGCCTCAGGCGGGCTGTTATCATCACCTCCATTAGCAAGGGCAATCCCGCCAATGCTTCCAGCCAGCAGCACGACTGCCAAGACCACGCCGACAATCAACTTCTTACTTCGAAACATCCGTGTTTCACCTCCCTTCTACTTAAATTTCTACTTTAATTGTAGCGGTCTAATATTAAAATCTTATTAAGAATCAAGAGATATTTTGAAGTTTCTTCCAAAATGCCGATAGTCAACTAATGCTATAATGGAATGACACCAGACAAAGGAGGGAGGCAATGGCAAACCAAAACTCAAATCAAGCAGATGGGGTGCTTGCCTTCCTATCTCCCGAGGGTCTAGAGAAAGGGGGAACCAGATTATGGCAGACTATAAGGCACTAAAGGCAAGGGTACAGGAACTGGCGGAAAAAGCCTGGGACACCTCAACCACTGAAGCCTGGTTCAAAAAACTAGCTGCGGAGGATATTCCCAGGAAGACCCTCTTGCTGGACGAGGTTTTAGCCAACAAGCAGCAAATCCTGGAGCGGGTTCAACGGCGGGCTGAGGAATGCGAATTCCTCAGCCACAGCTGAGCCAAGGGTGCAGCTCTTCCCGTGATGGAAGAATTTGGTCTAGGCAACATGGAGATAATTAAAGCCCTGTCCCCGTTTCCTGGTTTCGGCGCCACCGGTCGTATATGTGGGGCGGTAACCGGGGGCCTGATTGCCCTTGGACTTTATTTTGGTAGTGATGATATGCAGAACTACGAAGGCACCGGCGCTACCATGACGGCGGCACGGGAATTTTTACCCCGCTTCGAAGAGGAACTGGGCTCCCTACAATGTGCTGAGATACAGGAAGACGCGGTCTTTGACCGCTTCATGGACCCCAGAGCCAGCGAGGAGAATATGCAGGCTT
>DATKWF010000044.1:0-14294 GCA_035529715.1 Dehalococcoidales bacterium
ATGAGGAGTTTGACGGGGTGGACCACTTTGTGCTGGGCGAGGCTGAAGTCACACTACCGTCCTTTTTAGCCGACCTGGACCGGGGTTGTGCTCAGCATATCTATGCATCCGGCGAAAGACCGGATATCACCAGGACACCGATACCACTCTGGTCACTTATTGACATGAAGAAATATTCATCGATGAGCATTCAGTATTCCCGGGGGTGTCCGTTTAACTGCGAGTTTTGCGATATTATTGTGCTGAATGGGAATAAACCACGAACCAAGGGTAAGGAGCAGGTGCTTGAGGAACTGGACTCATTGTACCGTCGGGGGTGGCGGGGTGGTCTGTTCATCGTTGATGATAACTTTATCGGTAACAAGAGAAAACTGAAGTCGGAAATCCTGCCGGCGGTAATTGACTGGATGAAGGCGAGGAAACATCCTTTTGCCCTGTCTACAGAAGCATCTATCAATCTTGCCGACGATGCAGAATTAATGCGATTGATGGCTGACGCCGGGTTTAATGCGGTATTTGTTGGTATTGAAACTCCTAACGAAGAAAGCTTGGTTGAATGCAGCAAGACGCAAAACCAGGGGCGTGATTTGGTGGCTTCAGTCAAGAAAATTCAAAATAATGGGTTGGAGGTACAGGGCGGATTTATTGTCGGCTTTGATAGTGACCCTCTTTCCATCTTTAAGAGTCAAATCAATTTTATTCAGAATAGCGGAATTGTTACCGCCATGGTCGGCTTGTTAAATGCTCCTCCCGGCACCAGGCTGCACAAGCGTTTGAAAAAGGAAAATCGCCTGTTAAGAGGCTTTGCCGGTGATAATACCGACTGCTCAATCAACTTCATCCCCAAGATGAACTACGAGACACTTATTAATGGCTACAAGCACATCCTGAGCACAATTTATTCACGCAAGGACTTTTACGAGCGGATTAGAACCTTTTTGAAAGAGTATAGACCGCGTAAAGAAAGGCGGGGGAAACTACAGTTTTACCATATCAGGGCATTCTTTAGCTCCGCGTGGGTCTTGGGGGTCAAGGAAAGGGGGGGAAGAAGGTATTACTGGAGGCTAATCATTTCCACCCTGCTGAAGCGTCCCCGCTCTTTTCCTCTATCAATAAGTCTTACTGTCTACGGGTATCATTTCCAAAAGGTGATGGAGAAGTATATCAAGACACCGATTGGGAATGCCCTGGGAGTTTGGACAGAGCAGAAATCCCGGGGGTAAAAATTAAGATACCAGACTGTTGCTGAGCTAAAGGTTAGAGAACAGAACTGAGGAAGCATTAGCTAGGCAAAGAATAAGCTAAATAAGCAGTGACCAAGCAACGGATTGATAGTTTAATGGTGGTGAGAGGGCTGGTGGCAAGCCGGGCTAAGGCTCAGGCTTTAATTATGGCGGGGGAAGTAGTGGTAGTCGGGAAGGAAATTATCAAGCCGGGTACTCTGGTCAGTGAAGAGGCGGTAATCAACATACTTGAGCCGCCTCCTTTTGTTAGTCGCGGTGGCATTAAGCTGGTGCACGCTCTTGACCAGTTCCAGATTGATGTTTCCGCGAAGGTAGCGGCGGATATCGGGGCATCTACCGGTGGTTTTACTGATTGTCTGCTTCAACACGGGGCAAAGCGGGTCTATGCTATTGATGTGGGCTATGGTCAACTGGACTATCGCCTGAGACGAGATTCACGAGTAGTGGTTATGGAGAGGGTGAATGCTCGCTATCCCATCTCTTTACCGGAGAAGGTAGACCTGGCGACCATGGATTTAGCTTTCATCTCGGTAAAGAAAGTAATACCATCCGTGGCTGAGCTGCTCAAGGAAGATGGTTATTTGCTGGTTCTCATCAAGCCGCAGTTTGAGGCTAAAAAGAGTGAGGTGGGCAGGGGAGGGGTGATTAAGGAGCCCGAGGTTCACGCTGTGGTCTTGGGACGCTTTATTACCTGGGTGGTAGAGCATAACTTCAGGTTGAAGGGATTGGTGGAATCGCCCATTCGCGGCTCTTCAGGGAATCGGGAATTTTTTGTTCTGTTAAAGTTGACATAAAATGATAAAAAAGACAGTCACTCTGGATGTAGCGGATATAACCATTTCTGCACAACTTTACCTGCCTGACGAAGAGGGGCGGTATCCGGCAGTCTGTATTTGTCATGGTATTCCAGCCCATATCCCGGAGCCCGATAATAATGGTTATCCCTTACTGGCGGAAAGAATCTGTCGTGAAGGCTTTGCTGTATTGATTTTCAATTTTCGAGGAACCGGGGCTAGCGGTGGCAACCTTGATATCCTGGGCTGGACCAGGGATTTGAAGGCTGCCATTGACTATTTATGTGCTTTGCCCCAGGTGAATAAGTCTCATCTGTCACTGCTTGGCTTCAGTGGTGGGGCTGCCGTCTCAATATATGTAACATCACAGGATAGCCGGGTATCATGTGTGGCTGTCTGTGCCTGCCCGGCAGAGTTTACCTTCATTACTGAGGTTGATGAGCCTCGGTCGGTTGTTGAACATTTTCGCGGTATTGGCACAATTAGGGATGAAGGATTCCCTGAGTCTACTGAGGAGTGGCTTGATGGCTTCAGACTAGTTCGCCCGGTTGAATATGTGGCTGGAATTGCTCCCAGGCCTTTATTACTTGTGCACGGTAGTAAGGATGAGACGGTTGATATAAGCGATGCCTATAGATTGTATGAGGAAGCCGGGGAGCCGAAACATATAATTATAGTGAGTGGGGCCGGGCACAGGTTGCGGCAGGATGAGAGGGCAGTGGCTATCGCTATTGATTGGTTGAAGTCTCAGTGCCATCTGGATTAAGACAGGTTGACCTGTAAGCAGAAAACAGGCTATAATTAAATTGGTAGGGCTAGTTGGGATAAATTTAAAGGCAGGTGACTTTGCACGAGAGTTGCGGCGTTTTTGGTGTTTATGCTCCCAACGAGGATGTAGCTCGTCTTACCTTTTTTGCTCTATTTGCTCTTCAGCATCGCGGCCAGGAAAGTGCCGGTATCGCCACCAGCGATGGTAAAAAGCTCAGTGTTTACGCCAGGATGGGACTGGTATCTCAGGTTTTTAGTGAGGAATCGCTAAGCCATCTTGTCGGGGACATAGCCATTGGGCATAATCGATATTCCACCAGAGGTTCCAGTCATATAGCCAACGTTCAGCCCATTGTGGTGAGTAAAGGTTCGGATGTTATTGCCGTAGCTCATAATGGGAATATTGTTAATGCCGAGTCCCTGTATGAAGAACTCTGTGAGCAAGGATATAGCTTTCGCACTTCCACCGATACTGAGGTTATCGCTAATCTCATCCTGTCTTCCCCGGAGAAAACTTGGGTAGATAAGATAAGATATGCCATGCATCGGCTCCAGGGGGCATATTCTTTAACAATAATGACTAAAGACAGCTTGTTTGGGGTTCGTGACCCTCTGGGTGTGCGCCCGCTATGCCTGGGGACAATTAATAGTGGCTGGGTGATAGCCTCGGAGAGTTGTGCTGTTGACCATATTGGTGCCAGTTTTATCCGGGAGATTGAGCCGGGTGAGATAGTATCGGTTACGGAGAACGGTGTCGATAGTTACCCGGAGAAGGGGAGCCGAAGAGCACTGTGCATCTTTGAGTATATCTACTTTGCGCGCCCGGATAGTGTGATTAACGGTCGACTTCTTTACCAGGCACGGCAGGCTATGGGTGCCACACTGGCGCGGGAGCACCCCGTACCCGCTGACCTGGTTATGGGGGTGCCTGATTCAGCGACAAGTGCCGGAGGTGGCTACTCTAATCAGGCGGGTATTCCGCTGGGTGAGGGATTAATCAAGAACCGCTATGTAGGGCGCACCTTTATTGAGCCGGACCAGCGTATCAGGGACCTTGGTGTCAAACTGAAATTTAATCCCCTGCCAAAATTGCTGGAGGACAAGCGGCTGGTGGTGGTTGATGATAGTATTGTCCGTGGTACCACTACTCCCAGTGTGGTGAAGCTACTGAGAAGGGCAGGGGCCAAAGAGGTGCATATGCGTATCTGCGCGCCACCGATTCGTTATCCCTGCTTCTTTGGGGTGGACATGGCCACTCGCCGGGAGCTTATTGCAGCTCAGAAGAGTACACCCGAGATTCGGGATTTTATCGGTGCTGATTCACTGGGCTTTATGAGCATTGACGGACTGATTGAATCGGTTGCTTTACCCAGGGAAACTTTTTGCATGGCTTGTTTTACCGGCGACTATCCCATACCAGTCCAGCTTGAGATGGATAAGCTGGCACTGGAGGCCATGTCGGAAGGTCGTCAAACTCCCCTTGGAATTAAGGAGCGATAGGCCGATAGGCTAAAACACTCGGCTGTTTGCCATCTTTCCCCAAGTTTTACTGACTTGTAGAATAGTCCCCTTATAACTTTGTGCTGGCTTGGTAAGTTTTTAGCGAAACTCTTGAGCTTGGCTGGTAACCTACCCACTTCCTATTAGAATATCTGGTGGCTTCACCTTCTTTGTCCCCCTCTCCTTATCAAGGAGAGAGGGAGATTTTAAAAAGAGGAGCGTCAGCTCCTCTTAAGCATCCCCGCATTATTAGTCCGGAGTAAGGGGGAGCAAGACCTCTCTTACGTAATCATTTGCTATATCTCCCCTTGAAAGGGGGCAGATGTTAAAGGAGAGTCAAAGAGAGGGGAGTTTCTAGATATGCTTATGGGGAGTTTAAGAGGGACGAAGTCCCTCTTATATAACCCTCCCCCTTCCCCTTATCAAGGGGAAGGGGGATAAAGGGGGATAGGGTTGCCAAGCAAATCTAAAAGTAGTGAGGTTAATAAACAATCTCTAAGCTTTCCGGGGGTTGACAAAAATCTTCATTTATTGTATTTATTAATAGAACAGGTGTTCTCCAAAATCAGACCTGAGGAATAAGGATGAAAGTATTGTCAGCTAAACGCCAGCGCATCATTGATTTTATCCACCGCTTTCTGCGGGACAGTGGCTATCCACCTACTATCAGGGACATAGTAAGCGGCTGCGGGATAAGTTCAACATCGGTGGTGGATTATCACTTGAAGGCTCTGGAGAAGGCGGGGTATATTCGACGCCATCCTGAGGTATCGCGCGGCATAGAGTTACTGGGGAGGTCGCTCACTTCGTTATCCGGGGTGCAGGTTCCTGTTATCGGGCAAATAGCGGCTGGTAAGCCGATACCGGTGCCTACCCCTGATACCTGGGATATTACGGCGGGCGCAGAGACTCTGGATATACCTGCTGACTTGACTCGGGGGAAGGGTGGGATTTATGCTTTGAGGGTGAAGGGCTGGTCAATGGTGGATGCCCTGATTAATGACGGCGATATTGTATTGATGCAATATGTGAATGTGGTGGAGAACGGGGAAATGGCAGCAGTTTGGCTCAAGGCGGAAAAAGAGGCTACACTGAAAAAAGTCTATGTGGAACCGGGTCGTGTCCGACTCCAGCCGGCAAACAGTCGGATGCAGCCAATATATGCCGAGCCGGACAATGTTGAGATTCAGGGCAGGGTTATTGCGGTTATCAGGCAGTTGGTATAGCCCAAAACGGGCGGGTATATACTAATTATCATTTGTTGTAATCATAGCTTGACTTGATTTATTATTGGCAGTAGTTATAAACTTGACTTGATTTTTACTGGCGGTAGGTTGTAAATTAGTGGTGACCGAGGGTAATAAGTAGAAGTCACGGTAGGTGCTAATATTTTGAGAATGAAAGATAAGCTATAATGTTATCTCAGTTTCAGACAGTGGGTCACGACCTTTTTACCCGAGGGCTTATCTCTTCCCATACTGGAAATCTGAGCATCAGGTTAGGAGAGCTTTTAACCATTACCCGCCGCGGCAGCATGCTCAATTGCCTGCAGGAGCATGATTTGATAGAGACCGGAATAACCAGAAATAGCCGGTCTACACCATTAGCCTCAACTGAATTAGCCGTTCACCGGGCTATTTACCGGGAAACCCAGGCGTTGGCTGTTGTCCACGCCCATCCGCCCCATGCCGTTGCCCTCTCGTTGACTGAAACCGAGATAGTACCCCAGTGCAGTGAAGGCCTTTCCGTGGTGGGTACGGTTCCGGTGGTGGGCTGGCATATGGAGACAAAACCAGGGGGGCTGGCTGATATTATTGTTAAGGCGTTGCAGCAACACCGGATTATCATGGTGCATGGTCATGGCAGCTTCGCTATTGGTCAGTTACTTGAGGAAGCTTATAATTGCACCACTGCGCTGGAGGAAAGCTGCCAGGTGCTTTATCTGCTGCGGTCGCTGCAGGTGAGTCCAGCCAGAAAATAGCCTATTTTTTATAGGCAGGTGTGCACCAGTTAAGGTATTTAGGATTATCGCCTCGTATTATTTCAAAGTATAGTTCTTGTAATTTCCTGGTTATTTCACCAATCTCCCCATCGCCTACTTTGCGGCGGTCTATTTCAGCTACCGGGGTTATGTGGGCGGCGGTGCCAGTCAGGAAACACTCGTCAGCGATGTAAAGCTCGCTGCGGTCAACAGGTCTCTCTATTGTCTCTACACCCAGCTCATTTTGTGCCAGTTTGATTACACTGTCACGGGTGATGCCCATTAGGATGTTGTTATAACTGGCCGGGGTGACCAATTTGCCATCTATAGCCAGAAAAATATTTTCCCCGCTCCCTTCGGAAACATGCCCGTCTGGAGTGAGCATGATTGCCTCATCAAAACCATTCTCAATAGCTTCGGTTTTGGCGAAGGCACTGTTAGCGTAAATGCCGGTAATCTTGGCCTGGGGTGGAATGGCATTATCGGCAGAGCGTTGCCAGGAGGAGACGCCACACTTGGCTTTATCCATATCCAGGTAAGGTCCCCAGGGGATGATGAGAATTAGGAAATCATTTTCAAGGTCGTGGAGGCGTACTCCCAGAGCCTCGGAACTTTTATAGGCCAGGGGCCGGATGTAGATATCTTCCTTGAAGCCGCACTTTTGTACCAGTTCAATTGTTATCCGGCACATCTCATCTGCGGAATAGGGTAGATTAATCTTCAACAAACGGCAGCCGTCCTGCATACGTTCGTAGTGCTCTTTGAGGCGGAAGAGGTAAGTCTGCTGTTTTTTACTGTTCCAGTTGCCCCTGATGCCCTCAAAGATACCGGTGCCATAATGAAGGGCGTTGGTCATGATTCCTACCCTGGCTTCATCTAAGGGAACAAACTGCTTTTTGAAAAAGGCGTACGATGACATTTTCGAAGTCTCCCTTCTTAGCCCACTTTAATCACTCATTATAACCTCTACTTGCGCAGAAAACAAGCGTGGCCTTTAAAAGTTTATCTACCTCAGCCCCTCCTTGACACCCCCGCTTAAGAGTTTGGACTATGTTTGAAATGAGTGCTAATATATACCTCAAAGAGATAGGAGGTGCGTTATGCTGGAGAAGTTATCCACCGAGACACTGGAAGCCATCTTTGACTCACTGCCGGTAGATTTAACCTTCGTTGATGCAGATGATACCGCCCGGTATTACAGCAAGGGAGACGACCGAATATTCAGGCGGACGCCGGCAATAATCGGCAGGAAGGTGCAGGACTGCCACCCCAGGGAAAGCCTGCACAAGGTTAATCAGGTGGCTAGCGACTTGAAGTCGGGCAAGAGGGATTTTGCCGAGTTCTGGATTGACCTCAAAGGGCGCAAGGTATACATCAGGTATTTTGTGGTCAGGAATAAATCAGGCAAGTATCTTGGTATTGTTGAAGTCACTCAGGACATCACCGATATTCAGAAGATAACCGGCCAGAAGAGGTTGCTGGATGAGTGATAGCTCAGCGCCCAGGGCTGAAAAGGCGATAATAGATAAAGCGCATAGTCTTTTTGATGCCGTCGGCGTGGTTTCCCATTCCGGGGAAAGTGCCCTTATTATGGGGATTTTGACTACCCCGCAGCAGGACCTGGACGACTTTTTCCGGGACAATCTCGGTAGCTTCAGACTGCGGGGCTTTGAGCTTCATGCCCAGCCCAGGCTGGAGGCACTGGTACATTTTATTAAAGAGCAGGGTGTGGCGGCGGAAATCTGGGGTCAGTATGGCTACCCCCGGGGTGATGATTTGAACCTGAAGCAGCAGGCGGTAATCGCCGGGTTAGGAAGGTGGGGTAAAAACTCGGTGGTAATTCACCCCAGGTTCGGCCCCTGGCTGCGCCTTATGGCAATAAAAGTTCTTGTCCCCCTCACCCCCACTGGCCCCGAGTTTGATATCCATGAGGAGAACCCCAAGTGCCAGGACTGTACTGCCTGCATTGATGCCTGCCCTGAGGGGATTCTGGAGCCCTATTACCTGCGGGACCGGGCCAGCTGCAAGGCATCAGTTTCACTGTTTCCGCAGATAGGCAAGCTGGTAGCCTGCGATAAGTGTATAGTGGTGTGTCCGGTGGGGAGGGGATAGGATAGCTATTTTTACCTTGATAAACTCGGCGTCTGCAGGGTGTAGCCGTTGTCATCAGACGGGAAGATGTCTTTCAGCAGCAGGGTTCTGCCGGTCTGGATGGCGGTGAAACCGTACTTTTTGCGGATGCGGTCAATGGTTTTGTTCAGCTTCTCCAGCCTCTGTGTGGATGAGTCCAGCATGTCAAGTTGACGCCCGGCTTCAACCAGATTTGACACCCCGATGCCAACAAGGCGTACTGCCTGTTTCTCCCGGGACAGTTCTTTTTTCATTAGCCTGGTTCCGGTGTCAAATATGGTCTGGTCGGTATCACTGGCCTGGCTCAGGGTGTGCTGGCGGGTAATGGTGGTGAAATCGGCGAATCTCATTTTTATGGCTACGCACCCCGCCAGCTTGTCTTGCTGGCGCAGGTCACTGCCCACCCGTTCACTGAGGTAGCGCAGTGTTGCCTCCAGCAGTGCGGGGTCTCTGGTATCTTTACCGAAGGTGGTCTCCCGGCTGATGGACTTGGCGGCGGCGGGGGGCTCTACTTTACTCTCATCAATGCCGTTGGCGTGGTTGTGTATCAGTTCGCCATAAGCACCGAAGTGGCTTTTGAGTACATTCAGGGGCAGGCTGGCAAGTTGCCCTATAGTGTTGATGCCCAGACCTTTTACTATTCGCTCACTCTTTTTGCCGATTCCGGGCAGTTTGGCTACTGGCAGGGGGCTTAGGAAAGAACGTTCCTTGCCTGCCGGTACTTCCAGAAGGCCATCCGGCTTGGATAGCTCAGAAGCAACCTTGGCGACTACCTTGCCGCTGGCGATGCCTACCGAGGCGCAGATGCCAAGTTCGTCTTTAATTCGCTGCTTTATCGCCGCTGCCATCTTCCCGATTGAGCCGTGCAGGGACTCGAAGCCGGTGGCATCCAGATAGGCTTCATCAAGCCCCAGCGGCTCCAGATATGGAGAGAAGTCAGCCAGGATAGCCATGAACTTCTGTGAGGCGTCTCGGTATTTGTGGAAGTTGCCGACGATGAAGATAGCCTGGGGGCAGAGGCGGCTGGCGGTGGCAAGTGGCATGCCGGCATGCAGGCCGAAACCACGGGCTTCGTAGGAAGCTGAGGCAACCACCCCCCGCCGGTCAGGTTTACCCCCAACCACCACTGGTTTGTCTTTGAGGTCGGGATTCTCTGCCTGTTCTACCGAGACAAAGAAGGCGTCAAGGTCAATGTGCATAATGCGGCGGGCCATTACTCACTCCGGGAAATTAATTGTTTCACCCTGCGCTCAAAGACGCTTCTTTCCAGAAGAACGCGGTGGTGGCATTTGAGGCACTTGATACCGATATCAGCCCCCAGCCTCACTACCTGCCAATCATAGCTGCCACAGGGATGCTTCTTCTTGAGACGGACTACATCGCCCAGTTTTATCTCCATAACCATGGTGTCTACTGTCCTGAGCGGTGGTGGTTAATCTGGTCTCTTAGCTCGGTGGCAGCCCGGCGCGCCGCCTGAGCGAAGTCTTTACCCGGTGAGGCATATATAATCTGGCGAGAGGAGTTGATAATTGCCTTTTCCCCCTGACTATCTACCCCGTAGCGGATTGCCGAAGCCAGGTCGCCTCCCTGGGCACCAATGCCGGGGATGAGGAGGGGTATATCGGGGTGGCTCTGACGAATCAGCTTTAATTCCTCGGGATAGGTGGCGCCAACAACCAGCCCCAGGTTGCCGTGCTTGTTCCACTGGCTGACTTTCATGGCGACTATCTCAAAGAGGGGATGGTAGCTACCCTTCACCTCAGCACGAAGGTCCTGAAAGTCGCCAGCGCCGGCATTCGACGTCCGGCACAGGATGAACACTCCCTTTTCACGGTACTGGATAAAGGGCTCCACCGAGTCGAAACCCAGGTAGGGATTCACTGTAGTGGCGTCAAAGTTGAAGTTATCAAAGATAGACCTGGCGTAGGCTCTGGCAGTGTTGCCGATGTCCCCTCGCTTGGCGTCGCCAATTGTTGGAATCTCGTCAGGAATGTAACTGACCGTTTGTTTCAGGGCATCGAGCCCCTCATTGCCAAGCGCTTCGTAGAAAGCGAGGTTGAGCTTGTAGGCACATACCAGGTCGGCGGTAGCCTCAATAATCGCCTTGTTGAATTCAAAAATACTGACTTTATCCGGCATACGCCCTTGGTCAGGGTCAAGCCCGATACAGAGCAAGCTCTTATTTTTCCGGGATACTTTCGTCAGCTTTTCGATGAAATTCACCTTATTCTCCCTGAAGCTGAGCCGTGATGTGTTGATACGTCAGGCAGGTCGGCTGGTCAGTTAGCGTCAACCTCATATTGGGTGGTCAGGGCTTCCGTGGGCAGCACATTGCCCAGTATTTTCTGCAGCGCCATGGTGTGACTGCAGAGCCCCCAGCTTGAGAAAAAGTGACAGGAGCAGTGCCACTTGCCATCTTTGTAGCCAGTATTATAGTTATCATTGTCACCACGGAATTCTACTGAGAATTCAGATAGGGTAACGCGATCTGTCTCTTGAGCGTAGCGCTTGGCTTTTTCAATCTTGCCTATAAGACTCGACTGCATAATCTTTTCCTCCTTAACCTAAAAAGCACTGGCTTTTACCGGCACAGTGCTTCTTCCCAATAATAATTAAAAGTCGCTGGACACATACTATCTGCTTCTAATTAGACATTACTCAACTATATAATTCTACTCCCTTTTTATTTGTAAGTCTAGAAAAAAGTTTGGCAAAATTTGCCTGAGACAGGCTATTGGTGTAAAATATTTTAGAAAAAAAATTTTGCCTGAGGTGAAGTAGTGCCTATTTATGAGTATGAGTGTGGTGTTTGTGATTTTCGTTTTGAAAAAAAGCAGGGTTTTGATGCTGAGTCGGTAGCTATGTGCCCGAAATGCAAAGGGAAAGCGCGCCGTATCATTCACTCTATTCCCGCCATCTTTAAAGGTAGCGGCTTTTATATCACCGATAGCCGTAAGGATAAGAAGGCTGAGAAGGGTAAGGAGGCTGAGAAGGGTAAGGAGGAGCTACCCGGTAAGGGAAAAGAGAAGGGGAAGTAGTGTTATGAAAGTACTATTACAGCGGGTTACCGGGGCCTCGGTCAGCGTTGGTGGTGAAGAGGTGGGGAGGATAGGCAGGGGGCTGGTGGTCTTTCTGGGTGTAGCCGGCGGTGATGCTGAAAAGGATGCGCAGTATCTGGTACAGAAAATTGCCAACCTGCGCATTTTTGCTGATGAAGCGGGAAAATTTAACCTCTCGGCTCTGGATATTAACGGCGAGCTGCTGCTGGTGAGCCAGTTTACCCTTTTGGCTGATACCAGGAAGGGGCGCCGCCCCAGTTTTGTGGAAGCGGCACCGCCAGCTCAAGCGGAGGAGTTATTTGATTACTTCGTGGCGCAGACCCGTGCCACTGGTTTGAGGGTTGAGACGGGACGTTTTCAGGCATATATGCAGGTGGAAATCCAGAATGACGGTCCGGTGACGATAATGCTGGACAGTAAAGAAAAATTGCAAGAATGATTGCAATAGAAATTAGTTGTAATTGCACTGGCTTGCAAAAATTCGTTGGTTTTGTTACACTTTGTCTAGTTCCTTGAGGTAGTTGGAGGTCAGGTGAAGCAACCCTTAGATATAATTGGTAAGTTGAGTGAGCAGGGGTACCGGCTGACCCCTCAGCGCATGATGGTGCTGGCAGCTATTGAGGATAGTGACGACCACATCAGCGCTGAGGAAATCTATGCTCAGGTAATAACCAAATATCCCCATGTTAATATCTCAACCGTTTATCGCACCCTGGAGCTACTCAAGCGACTTGGCCTGGTCACCGAGACCGACTTGGGGGGAGGTCGGGTGAGATATCACCCCGCCGATAAAGGACACCACCATCATCTGGTCTGTCAGGAGTGCGGCAAAATAATCGACCTTGATGAATCGGTATTGTCTTCTTTGAGGAGCACCTTGCTCCGCGAATACCAATTCAGCGCTGACCTGAGACATTTGGCTATCTTCGGGCGCTGTGCGAAGTGCAACGAATAAATTTTTTTAATTAATAATTGCGATAAGTTGCAAATGCAGTAAAGTGCAATGACGAATGGAAAGGAAATTTGCATTTGTGAGCAAACTAGTTTTTCTTATCATAGCGGTATTGATTTTGAGTCTTGTTGGTGGCTTGCTTCTGGGTGGTTGCTTGCTTCTGGGTGGTTGCTCACCGGAAGACAACCAAAAACTAAAAGTTGTCACCAGCACCTCACTGATTGCAGACATTGTAGAGAGGGTGGGGGGTGATGAGGTTAACGTGGTCAATATCATTCCGCCGGCGCAGTGTCCGGGACATTTTGATGTTAAGCCCGGAGATATCCAGAGTTTGGCTGATGCTGACCTTTTTCTGATGCATGGCTGGCAGGGGGAAAAGTTCACCGAGGACTTAATTGCCTCAGCTAAAAATCCTGGTCTCACTGTGGTTAGACTTGACATACCGAGTAACCCACAAAGTAACTGGATGACACCACCGGTACAAATAGAAGCAATAGATAAGATTACTGATTCTCTGTGTCAAGTAGACACCAAAAACAACTCCGCTTATCTGAAGTCGGCAGCAGCGCGTGCCGATAAGATTGAGGCTAAAGGGACCGAGATAAAAACTAGGCTAGCCGAAGTTAACCCTGCCAGTTTTAATGTGATGTGTGACGAACAGCAGGCTGGGTTTGTCAGGTGGGCTGGTTTCAATATTATTGCTACTTTTGGTCGTCCTGACTCGCTTACCCCGCAGGTGGTGAAGGAACTGGTAGATAAGGGCAGGGAAGAAAAAGTGACTTTGATTATCGATAATATGCAGAGCGGTAAGGATGCCGGTGCTGGCATCGCCGAGGAACTCGGCAGCAAGAGAGTAATCCTTTCCAATTTTCCCGGTGGTTTTGAGAATACCGAGACCTGGGAAAAAGCTGTTGAATACAATGTTGATTTGTTAATGGGGGCAATAGGTCAATAGCTGATTAATAAGATGAGGGAATGAAGAGAATGAGTGCTACTGCCATAGATATTGAAAATGCCGTAGTGTCCTACCGGGAGGATGTCGCTCTGCGTGGCGTATCTCTCAAGGTAGAGTCGGAGGAGTTTGTCGGTATCATCGGTCCCAATGGAGCCGGGAAGACCACGCTGCTTACCATAGTCAATGGTCTGGGCAGGTTGCTCAGTGGGCGGGTATGGGTGCTGGGGCATTATCTTACTGCGGGAAATGGACATTCCCTGAGGAAAAAGGTTGGCTATGTAGCCCAGGTGCAGAACATAGACCCGCGTATGCCAATGAATGTTCGTGAGGTGGTAATGATAGGTCGCTACGGTTTATTGGGCTTGATGGGAAGACCGGATAAGCACGACTGGAAGGTCGTTGACGAGGTACTGGAACTGGTGGATATGAGCCATCTTGCCCGGCGACCAATCGGACATCTATCCGGCGGCGAGCAGCAACGGGTGGCTATCGCCCGCTGTCTGGCACAGGAGCCGGAATTATTCCTCCTTGACGAGCCCACCGCTTCACTGGACTGGAAAGCGCAGACGGATATACTGGCGCTGGTGAAGCAGATACATGATTCGCGTCGTCTCACCACTTTGTTCGTGACCCATGACCTGGGCTGCCTGCCGGTCGCCTGTGACCGGGTGGTACTGATGAAAGACGGGCACATATGGGGTGAAGGTTCTCCTGAGACACAGCTTACCGATGCTAACCTCAGCCAGTTGTATGATATACCCTTGCCGGAAGTTCGGAAAAGGCGGGGAGAGAATATTCTGGTCTAATATTAAGGGGTAAAAACAATTGGATTTGTCCATTTTTGGCTATCAATTCATGCAGAACGCCATCCTTTCCGCTTTTCTGGGTGGTATTGCCTGTGGCATCATAGG
>DATKWF010000045.1:0-3840 GCA_035529715.1 Dehalococcoidales bacterium
ATCTCGGCGGCGCATTTCTCCGGCTCCTCGTCGCGGCAGTGCCGGACACCGGTGACCATGCCGAGGTGCGCCATTACGGCGTTTAGAGTCGCGTTAAATATCGCTCTGGTGTCATTCGTGTCCAGCTTAAGGCTCAGGACATCATTCAGGGAGCCCTTGAACTCATGAGGTCTGTCGGTAAAGGCTTGCCCGAAGCTGTCTTTGAACTGCGCTTCAATCATCACCTCCCGGCCTTCCAGCAGGGGAAAGTCCTGCCGGACGGGGCTTCCTATTGCCTGCTTGGCCGTTAAAGTCCCGATAGTGACCTCTACCGGCTCGTTGCCCAGCCGGTGTTCGGCGATGATTGTTTGGAACTTCTCTTTCGCTTCCCCAATGGTAGTTTTCACTGCCAATACTCCTTCACCTCCTCGGCATCAACAAGGTAACCCACCTGCTTGAAAATGGCTTTACCTTCTGCCGACGTTATAAAATCTATGAACTTTTGTGCCGACTTTTTATCCTGGCTGTAGGCTGACATGGCTGCTTGCATCTCCCCGATACCCGTTAGCTGCTCCGGAAGCAAGTAGATATTTTCAATCTGGTCTGGAGCTTGAACCTGGTAGAAATGCCAGATAATGCCGGCATCGACCTGCCCCATAATCAGCATGGTTAGCAAGTTATCGGGGCGGGCCGCCTCCGTGATGATATTCTGTCCGATCTCCTCGGTAAGGCCTGCCCTGGCAAAGATTTCGGGGGCATATTTGCCCAGCAGGGTCGTTTCCTGTCGGGTGACGGCCACTTTTATGCCTGGCCTGGCCAGATCGGCCAGAGTCCGAATATTTCTGGGATTACCCTTCTTTACGGCGATGACCGGAATCATGTAAGCCACGGTTTTTACCGTCTCCGGGTCGATCGCCTGCTTCTCCGCGGCCATTTCCATGAACCTCTGCTCAGGAGCGACATAGACATCTCCGCTCCGGGAAAGCGTCATCTGGGAAAGCACCTCGCCGCCTCCTCCGTAGCTTGCTTCGACGGTAGTGCCGTATTTCTCCTGGAATTTCTGGCAAATCTCGTCGATGGCGGGTTTGGCTCCGGCGGCGGCAAAAATAGTTAGATTAGATGGTGCCGGTGAACAGGAACTGCCAGGAATCATTATCAGTATCACGATGACCAATAACATTAATACTAATACGGACTGTCGGTTTCTACCGGTCATTAACCTAAATCCTTTCCTTTGTCATGGTAAGTAGTCTGGTACCTCTTATCTGCCGGAAGGTCGCTCCCTGGCTGACGCAGGACAGCACCGTCTCCGGGTCGGTTACCAGGGTGCCGGAGACGGCACTGACTCCATAGTCAAAAAGTATAGGTGAAAGAGGTGCGGTCCCTCCCAGTATGACCACATAGGCATCGGGACTACAGAGGCTTAGCAAGTGCTCGATAGTGTGATTGGTGAAAGCGGTTCCGGTGATGCCGACAACATCTGCCTGTGGCACCAGTTTTTCGGCTTCGGCCTCGGCGAAATCACCTGCCTGCGGGTTTTGTTCTATTACCCACAATTCGCTGGTCGCTGTGCGGAGGCGGGATACAAAGGGAAAGTGCCCGATGATGGCTACTTTTTTATTCCCCCCCTTCTTGAATAGCAACTCACCGCCATTAAGCTCAGTGCAGTGCCGCTCGTCAACCTCAAGAAGCGAGTTGATAGTTGCCATGCCGATGGCTGCCTCAAGGGCACTTGATGAGAGAGCCATATGAGCCAACGTAGCCACATCTTTATTGAGTAAAAGTCCGGCTTCTTTCACCGGGGTTTTAGAATGGTGCGGGCCAGGGTCGTGGGGCGTTGATGCCAGACCGCAGCTACGCGTCAGCACCGCTGTTTGAAAAGGCCCCTGACGTATATCTCTTACTGTTGCCTCATAGTCTAAGGTAGAAAGTAAATCATCAATAATCTTCATCTTCCGCCACGCCTCGCCCGGTTCCATTTGCCTGGGCCTCTTGCTCTATGGCTGGCTCCAGCAATTACCATCGGCTCAATATTGGGTGTGCTGCATGTGGGACAAAGCTCAGGAGGCACGCTAACCGGTGTTTCCAGCTCCCATTCATGACCATCCCTGCAACGGAACCGGCGCCATGTCATCTCAAAGTTGCCACCTTCAATCCTTATCGCCTTACCATTTAGAAGTGCATCAGCTATCTTTTGTCGCGCCGATGCCAGGACCCGCTGAAAAGTAGGACGCGAGACATTCATCTTTTCTGCCCCCTGCTCCTGCTCCAGCCCTTCCAGGTCCTTCAGACGTAGAGCTTCGGCTTCTTCTACGGACATGCGCACTTCTTCGAGAGCCCTCAGCGGTATACCTGCCGGCTTAAAATAAGTTACCTCAGGCATGTAGGCGACTCGTCGGCATTTTGGTGGTCTGGGCATATTATCCTCCTGAATATTGAGCATATGCTCATAATAATTATAACAAAGATATACTAAGTAGTCAATATGCAGTTGCTTAAATCAGAAGCCGGCACGGAAATTGTCTACTGAGTATAAAGGTTTAATGCTCAGTTAGAAGCCTTATTGAGAGGGTAGCTGAAGGGTATCCTAAATTTTTACTTTTCAATATATGCCTTGAAACTAGGGGAGGGGATGGTAATTTAGCTAGATGACTTTTTGTTGAATAGAGAGGGATTGCACATTAGTCAGGATTAGTATATAGAATAACAAAAGGAGATGGCTCCGGCTACAATAGAACGGTGCATATCGCAAACACCAAATCTAAAGTAGGAGGAGCCATCACAAATGCAGAATACTGCAGCCAGAAAACGAAAGCAAGTACCTGAGGGATACTTGGTCGTAGGAGTCGACCCGCATAAGAAGAGGCATGCCGCGGTCGCTATCACTCAAGATTTCACCACCCAGGCCAAATTCAAGTTCGATAATACCAGAGAAGGACTGGAAACAATGTTGGGCCGTGCCAAAGTGGAAATGGTGAAATCTGGTTGCCGGGGTGTCATGTTCGCTATCGAGACAGGGGGCCACTACTGGCGCAATGTGGCCTACTTCCTGGATGAGCAAAGTATTCCATTCCGTTTCATCAACCAGTTTACCCTTAAGCGGAGGCGCGAGGGCAAGGATCTCAATCGCAGAAAGAATGACTACCGCGACAGCGAGGTGGCGGCGCAGCTCTTATGTACCGGGGAGTTTACCGAGAGTAAATTGCCACAGGGGGTTTATGCTGAACTGCGTACCGCCCACAACGCCTATCGCCGGCTGGTCAAGGAAAGGACCAGAATAATAAATCTGGTAAAAGGGCTTCTGGACGCTCTTTTCCCAGAGTTCACCCAGGTCTTTAAAGACCCTTGTGGGCTGACAGCTCTAAGCGTACTTTCCATCTGTCCTATCCCCGGGGTGATTGCCGGGATGGCGGAGGACGAATTTGTGGCTACAATTGGAGCACAACATAAAGGACGACGTCTTATGCGGAAGAAGCTGAGAGCACTTCATTACTCAGCGAGAACATCAATCGGGATTGATGCCGGCGCCCGGTCAGTATCCTCTGAAATTTCATTCCTAGTAGAGAAACTCGAGCTCATTAGGCGGCACATTCGTCTTATAGAGAGACCACTGGTCAGCCTGGTGGATGAAACAGAGGAGGGGAAATACCTGCTCTCGATAAAGGGACTCAACTATATTGCTGTGGCCGGGTTACTGGCAGAGCTCGGCTGTTTCAAGGCATACCGGAGCGCAAAGCAAATGATAAAGATGGCTGGCAGTAATCCCATAGAATCGGAATCAGCAGGGAAGAGAGGTACACACACTCCAATGAGTAAGCAAGGTCGCCCGGTATTAAGATACTGTGCATGGACGTCGGTTAT
>DATKWF010000046.1:0-18801 GCA_035529715.1 Dehalococcoidales bacterium
CCAGATTTATTCTGAGGACACGACTGGTAAACCTAATCCCACCGATATCCACCGAGTCCTCACTTTTGTTATCAACATAGCTAACCTCATAAATGGCTTTAGGCCTGGCTATGGGACGAGCTATCTCAATCAGTTCCTGAACACTTTTTTCAATTTCCTCATTGCGGTTGCGCTGGCGCAGCTTTTTTAACACCTTTGCCAGGTCAAGTTGAATCGGGATATTATCTAGAATTTCCATGATTCTATCCTTTAATTAAATTAACAGAATTTGCCAGATAAAGCTCCTAACCACGTGGGTTCAATTTATGGGGCTAATCACCTCTGCCGAACAGACGCTTCCACCAGGGCGCCTTATCACCCAGCCCCTTCACCACAAAGATATGCTCGCACTTACTGCAGCGCCAGGTCTTGAACTGTTCATTGTAATATGTCCTGGAACTGCCACATCGGGGACAGGTGGTTCTTATCTTCCGCGCTGTCTCCTTATCCATATTTTTCCAGTATTCGTCGTGCCATCCCGGTCGTACCGGCATTTTATCCTCCGTGTGAACGAGGTAAAATTATGCTCTACCCTGTAGCTGGCTGGCGATTTTTGCCCCGAACTCCTTGCATCCGGGCAGTTCTCCCTCGGTAATCGGGCCTTTCATACCTCCCACTTTTACTGATAAGCCCGGAACCGGCATTTTCAATCCACGAACCTTTTCACCTAGCTGTTTTTCCATCTTCTTTACCGCTTTCTCAAAGTCACCGCCCATATAAGTATCGAAAACAGCCGCCAGTTTTCCTTCTAAATTGAGCTTCCCTAGCTTATCAATGAAGTTCTTGATACCCCGGGTAGCCCTACCCATATGATTCGGGGAACCGACCAGAATCGCGTCATAGTCAACGAGCTTATCCAGGTCAACCTCTTTAATTTCACCGAGGTCTGCCTCTACTCCTGAGACTGTCATCACACCCTCGGCGATTGCTTCCGCAACCAGCCTGGTATTACCATACTTTGATTCATAGGTAATAATAACTTTTGCCAATTATATCACCCCCTTAGAGATGCAGCTCTACGACATCACCGTCCTGCAGGACATGGTCTCGCTTCACCATTATACCATCGTGCTTTCCCGAGCCCCACACCCGGGCATATTTCAGTTTGGCCCGGAAATCCTTATGAACTGACTCAGCGGCATCCGCCAGCGTATTGCCCCGGTCAAGTATTATCGGGTCGGCAAAGTCCGGCTTCTTACCCGGCATCTTGGTATATACCCGGATAATGTCAAGCACCTGGTAGATTTTAAGCTTCAACTCTTCCAGACCGGTCCCGTTTTTAGCCGCGATAGCCACCACCGGCAACTGCCCCGCATACTCATTCTGCAAAGCAGCGAGGTTTTCACGGGCACCGTCCATGTCCAGCTTGTTACCAGCGATTAGCGCCTTCTGGCGACTCAGCACCATTTCCTCATTTCTGACACTACCGATGCCTATCCTCATCTTTTCCAGCTGTGCCATAACGGCTGCCATCTGAGGGAGCGGGTCGTTGTTTAAATCTACCATGATGAGCAGGGCATCCGTCCGCCTGAGCACAGGCGGCAGCCACCACTCAATAGCCTGGGGCACCAGGGGTGGGGTATCAATCAACTGTATCTGTATATTCTCAAACTCCATCATTGCCGGCATGGCGGCATAGGTAGTAAACGGGTATTCAGCCACCGCAGGCGAGGCGCTGGTGACACTGGCGACAAGCTGTGATTTGCCGGCATTGGGCAGACCGATTACCGCCACCTGGGCGGCGCCCTCCTTCTCAATCATCATGGATGTCCTCTGGGCACCGGTCTTTTTAGCCGCCAGTTGGGTCAGCTTGGCAATCCGGCTCCTCAACTCGGCACGCAGGTGGTCAGTCCCCTTGTGCTTGGGCATGATTGCCAGCATATCTTCCAGCGCAACTATCTTTTCGGCGGGGTCCTTTGCCTCCCGAAATATTTTTTCCGCCTCAAAATATTGCGGTGGCAAATTGGCTGGCATTATAGAGACTCCTTAACCTTTTTTGCCAGACTCTCGGTCATGCTCTCGGTGGCAGCCAGTTCCGCTATGGACGCATCTTTGATGGCCTGGACTGAGCCGAAGCGTTTCAACAGGGCACGCTTACGCCTGGGACCAATGCCGGGCACAGTATCAAAGACTGAGGCAAAGGTCTCCCTTTTGTGTATTTTCTGGAAGTAGCCCAGAGCAAAACGGTGTGCCTCGTCCCGGAGACGCTGTAATAATTGAAGCCCGGGGGAAGTGTGGGGCAGAGCAATGGGTTTCGGCCGCCGCGGGACAAAGATTTCCTCATTTTCTTTAGCCAGGCTGGCAACAGGCACCGAAGTAACACCGACTTCAGCCATTGCCGACAGGGCAGTATTTAGCTGTCCCTTCCCGCCATCAATGAGGACAAGGTCAGGTATTATTGCCCATGTATCTGACGCAGAGGTCTCACCACCAAAACGCTTAAACCGCCTCCTGAGTACCTCGTGGAGCATGGCGTAGTCATCAGCACCGGCTACCGTTTTGATTCTGAAGCGCCGGTAGTGGGCTGGCTTCGGCCTGCCTTTCTCAAAGACCACCATGCTGCCCCCCGCCGCCTTTCCCTGTATATCGGAGATGTCATAAGCCTCCATGCGAAGCGGCAGTCGTGGCAGGTCAAGCTCTCTTTCTATTTCAGCCAGAGCGGTGTCCAGTGCTTTGGGCGTAGCCAGTTGCTTGATTTTAAGCTGCTCCAGGCCCTGCCGGGCATTTTCGGCAACAATGTCCACCAGCTGCTTTTTATTGCCGCGGCGGGGCACCTGAATATTAACCCCAGCTCCTCTCTTGCACTGAAGCCAGTCCTTGAGCATACCCATATCCTCCACCGGGTACTGGAGCAGCAGTAACGGTGGGATATAGGGGCTGGAACTGTAAAATTGCTTGATAAAGCCGGTCATAATCCGGGGCGGTTCTTCATGCCTGGTGCCCTGCAGGACAAAACTTTCCCGGCCGGTCAGCTTATTACCGCGAATGAAGAAAACCTGGACATAAGCATAGTCTTTTTCCACAGAGAAGGCAACGACATCCTGCTCGCCTCTCACCGTGGCGGCAATTCTCTGCCCTTCAACAACTTTGTCTATAGCCTGTATCTGGTCCCTGAGTAAAGTCGCTTTTTCAAAATCCAGAGCCTCAGCGGCTTTGTTCATCCTTTTCTCAAGCTGTTTTACTATTTTTTCCTGCTTCCCCTCCAGGAAAAGGATTACTTCTTTTATCACCTCGGCGTATTCCTGCCGGTTCGCCGCACCGATGCAGGGAGCCAGACAGCGCCCCAGATGATACTCAAGACAGGGCCGGGAGTCGGTGCCGGTGACGGGTCGGGAACAGGAGCGAAAGGGAAAGATTCCTTTAATCAACTTCAGGGTCTGCCGCACCGATTTGGCGCTGGCGAAGGGCCCGAAGTAACGCCCGCCGCTCTGCTCCAGGCGCCGGGTAACATAAACCCTGGGCCATTCTTCTGCGGTGTTTATCCTGAGGTAGGGGAAGGTCTTATCGTCTTTGAGGCGGACATTATAGCGGGGGTGGTGCTGTTTTATCAGGTTCAACTCAAGGATAAGAGCCTCCTGTTCCGAGGCGGTGATAAAGAAATCAATATCGGCTACGCGGGCTACCATCCGCTTTAATTTGAGTGATAACTTCTGTCCGGCGCTGAAATAAGACCTTACCCGGTGGTGGAGATTGGCTGCCTTGCCCACGTATAAAATATTACCCTCAGCGTCCCTCATCAGGTAGACGCCGGGACTGGCGGGTAAATTGCTCAACTGCTCTGCTATCAGGCTACCGGGCAACTCTACTACCTCCGTATTCTCCTAGTTATTTTAGCATAGCCTGTTAAGTGGACAAAGCATATATTTGATAACTACCTTCTTCAGGGCTTTATTAATTAGGTGACCCTATCCCCTTTTCCCCTTCCCCTTATGATAGGGGAAGGGGAAAAGTTTAATAAAGAGGGGCTTCGCCCCTCTTAGACACCCCTTGGAGAGGAGTAAACATAGGGGGTTGTGTTCCTCTGAGACACCCCTTGACGAAGAGCAAATATAGGGGGGCGTTGTCCACCCTTAAACTCCCCCTGGGAAGGAATAAATAAATATGGGAGGGGTTGTGATCCCTCTCAAACACTCCCTTATTTGAGGGAATAAATAGCAGGGGGGAGTCAAAGAGCGGCGGAGTCTCTCCTCTTAGTATCAAGGGGAAGCCCGAAGGGGCGTTAGCCCCTTCGGAAACTACAATTCCCCTCCCTTGCCAAGGGAGGGGAATAAAGGGGGAATAGTAAGTTATGGCCTGCGCAGGGATAAGCCTAACTGATAGAGATTAAGCCCTTCTTGATAGCGACAACTACCGCCTCGGTACGGGCATTGGCATTCAGCTTGCGCAGGATGGAAGTAACGTGGTTCTTGATGGTCTGCTCGCTGATATCAAGTTCGGCGGCAATCTGCTTGTTGAGATAGCCTTTGGCGATATAATTAAGGATTTCCGTCTCCCTGGGGGTGAGGGGGGCGATAACGCCTTCGGCTTCACTGCGCCAGGAGAGTTCCTGGAACTGCTGTAATACCTGTTCCGCTACCTTGGGCCGGTCGGTAAGGACTTCGTTTATCGGGTGCTCGCCGCGAGCCACACGCCTAACGGTCTCAATCAGATCCTTAGCCGTAATTTCCTTACTCAAACAGGCTACTGCCTGGGCTTTGAGTGCCTGGAAGAGCTGGGCATCATCCGGGTTAGAACTCAGCACCACCACACCAATAACCGGCAGGCGTTGTTTTATCTTGCGAGCCAGGGTCAGACCGCTACCAGAGGGAGCATCGACATCCACGAGGGCTACATCAGGTGGCAACTTATCAATATCTGATAGTACTTCGTCATTAACCTCAGCAGTGCCCAGGACCTTGATATCTTCTACATCGGAGAATGAGTGCTCTATTCCCTGCCGAAACAGGGACTGCTGACTAACGATAAGAACTCGTATCTTGTTCACATTCCTCCGCCTTAGCTGAGCCTGGTTCCTTCAGCACCAGCCCTAGGCGGTGTCACCTCCTTATACATTCTTTCCCGTGGTCTTGACTGGAGCCGCGCTGACAACAGATAGGAAAACCTCAACCAGGTGAGGGTCAAATTGTTTGCCAGCACCTCTTTTTATTTCCTTCACTGCTTCTTCCCAGGGCAGGGCATCAGAGTAGGCTCGTTCCGAGGTCATGGCGGCAAAAGCATCAGCTATAGCCAGGATGCGGGCTTCTAAAGGTATCTCTTCGCCCTTCAGCCCTTTGGGATAGCCACTCCCATCATACCTCTCATGGTGGTGAAGAATACCGGCTATGTAGGGAGCCAGTTCACGAGCATGACTGGCAATAGTTGCGCCTGTCTCAGGGTGAGACTTGATGGTTACCCACTCCTCAGCTTTCAGCTTACCCCGCTTATTAAGTATATCATCACTAATGCCAATCTTACCAATATCATGCAGTAAGGAACAGGTTTCAAGCCGGCTAATTTCCAGCGGCTCCAGATTAAGCGCCTCCGCCAAGGCTACAGCATGTTCTTTAACCTTTTTGGAGTGACTGCCGGTGTAGTGGTCCTTGGAATCAACCGTTGCTGCCAGAGCCATAATTGTGCCTAAAGACTCACTTTCCTGAACTTCCCCAGAACCAACCACCGGGTCATCTAAAGGCGGCAGGGTTACCGAAGCAAGGTAACCCTGGTTACCACCGCTCCGCTTGGCGTGGTAAAGCGCTGCATCAGCTGCGGCGATAACTTCATTAGCACTTATGCCATTGATGGGCCAGCTGGCCAGGCCGAGACTGGTGGTAACGGGCGCATACTCAGCTTCTACCTCTGAAGCCAGCCGACTGCGAATCCGCTCGGCTACTTCATAGGCGTTATCAGTGGTTGTATGGGCTAAAAGAACAGCAAATTCATCTCCGCCGTAGCGGAAAGCCTGGTCAGCGGTTCGTATAGTGCTTTTCAGGACGCTGCCGACGTGCCTGAGGAGTCTATCACCAGCTAAATGTCCATGGGTATCATTAAAAGCTTTGAAAGAGTCAAGGTCTAGAATTATTATAGAGAAGACACCCCCATAGCGGGAGTGCCGGCCGACCTCACTGGTAATCATCTCATCCAGGGAGCGGCGATTCAGCAGTCCGGTAAGTTCATCGACGCGGGCTTTCTCCTCAGCCTCAGCATAGAGTCGCGAGTTCTCAACCGGCATGGCAATCTGGTAAGCCAGTTGCTCAAGAAGTACTATGTGCCTCTGGCTGTAGGCATTCGGCTGGCGGCTGGCTATGATTAGACTGCCGATAGCCTTACCCTTGGCTATTAACGGCAGATAAACAATCGCGCGTATCCCTTGCTTCAGGTGATATTCCGCTGTCCCAAACCGGCTCTCCATTGACAGGTTGGGCTCGTAGACAGTCTTCTTATGGTTAGCCACCCACTCCGTAGCCGAGCCTTTGCCTGGCACTCGCTCACCTGCCTCCCAGGCAGAACCCACTTCGGAAGATAATGCCAGAAAATAAAGGTCATTTTCTTCAATCAGAGTAATCGCTGCCCAGCTAACATCAACTACTTTCTTCAGTTCCCCTATAAAGCTATCATATATCCCCTGAATATCCATACTGGAGGTTATAATGGTGCTGGAACGGTTAATCACTGAGAGCTCTTCTTCACGCTCCCGTAGGCGCTCCTGAAGATATTCCTTCTCCATACTCACCGCTACTCGTTTGGTAACTTCCTCTATTAGATGGAAATCTTCAAGTGAGTATCTCCCGGATTGCTTCTTTTCCAGCGCCAGAATTCCTATTAACCGATCGCGACTTATCAAAGGCACCAACAATTCTATATCGGTTGATTTGATTTCCGCTTTTTCCTGCTCCCATAGACTGCGAAATTCAGGCAGAATATCCAGATGCTCTCTGGTTAGCAGCTTTTGCTCCCGCCCCAGATATTCCACAATAGGGCTGTTCCCTCTAAATCTGAGTCCGGATAGAGGATTGTCTTTCTCCCTGGGCTCAACAAACTGAGTAGTAAAATCGTCGCTGCCAACCTCGAGGAACAGCAGGCACGCTCGCTTACAGCCAATTGCTTTGTTGACCAGCTTCAGAAGTTCTCCCCCCTGCTCTTTCAGGCTGAAAATGTTGTGTATTCTGTCAGCAAAATCGGATAACTTACGGCGGTAATCGTAGCTTTGCCCCTGAAAAGCTTTGCCCACGGTTACAAAGAGATAGCCGCGCAGTCTATAAATAAATATAGCCACTATCAGGGAAACCAAAGCAGCTATTAACATAGCGGTTAAGTCCAAATCAAAATGGAGTAAAGCATCGAGGATAAAGAGTAAAAGCCAGTAGCTAGCGGTGCCGATAATCCCCAGGCTCACCCATGCCAGGCCCCGCCGCAAAACAATTCTAATATCTACCAATTGATGCCTTATAGTGGCATAACTGAAGATTAAGGCAATAATAATGCCGCCAAGATGATTTACGGGAAACTCCCTTCCCCAAGGGAGAAAGGCAGCTACGGTAAAGATAATCAAAACGAATAGACCAAGCATTAGAGAAAAGATTTGATTGCGGAGCACCGGATTATCCAAAATCCTCAGTCTTTTCCCGAAAACATAGGTCACCCTGGCCGCCAAAGTTAGGAGGGGAATAGCCAAAAAGACGACTCCTCTGCCATAATCAAGATAAAGCCTGTCCCCATCGGCAGTAACCCCTTCGGCAACATAACCAAGTAATATCAGGGGGATAACTACTGCCAGCGAAGCGTAGGCAAGTGGTAACCACCGTCCCTGCCCCGGGGCAAAGAAAGAAGAAACAAAGCAATAGAATTGCACTGCCATCCAGGTGTATGTAATGAGAATTGCCTTAAGCAAAAGGAGATTATATTGCGGGAAGAAATTACTACGCAAAAAAACAGAAGCGAGGCTCCAGGTCATGGCGGCGACTAGAAATAAGATAAAGAGTCTATGTCGCCTCTGCCAGGGACGACTGCTAATTGCGGTGATCAGTAGCGGGATATAAGCAATTACGGCAACTAAAGGAAATAAAACATAAACGTTCATACATTAGAAATTATCGCCCCAAACAGGGAAGCTGTCAAGCAAAACCAAAGTAAGCTAACTAAAGTGAGGGAGACTAAAGTACTACCGTACTACCACTTTTTCAGCTTCAGTCGGTACCGCTTCTGGTTTGGCTAGCAGGAGTGAAAGCACTTTGTCGGAAGGATTAATGTGAGGTGGCTTTAGATGAGCTAAATCAGCCCCTTCAGCTTGCCTCTGAGCGGTGTAATTAGCAAAAGCACCACGCGGCAGCAAATTTACCTCTACTTTGAAATCAAGCATAGTGGCAAAATCGCTACGAATCAGGGACTTGGTATCTTCACCATTATCTGCATTGATAAGCTGCTGGCGAACTGCTGCGGCTATTCCGGCATCGCTCCCTTGGTAGCCATCTTTGGTTTCAATAAAGAGACTCAGCACTGGTTCCCCGGGTTTCTTGTAAGCGGTCCAATCCTCATAAGCAATGCCAGTATTCTCTATTGCCTGCCAGATTGTCTTTTCCGTCAGCCGAATGAAAACGAAATCGAGAAGGTCGTCAGCTCGCCTCTCAAAGACCATTTGCGGGATATCAATGCCCAGCTTCTCATTTCGCAGTGAGGTTATCCGAATCATGTCTCCCGGTCTATATCTGACCAGAGCCCCGCCGTGAAAGTTGGTGATAACTATTTCGTAATTCTCCCCGGCTTTTACCTCATCAAGTAAAACGGTCTTGGGCTGATAGCTGTGGTCTAACTGCCACTTGAAATGTTCTTTCTCCGGTATAAACTCGAGGAAGTTGAGACTGGGGACGAAGGTCATCCCATCATAATCCCAGGTCTGAGTAGCTATGATACCACCTTCGGTGCCGGTGTAAGTATCCAGGGGATACCTTCCCCAAAGTGCCTTTATTTTCTCTCGGTAAACCCCGCTATCAAGGCCACCACTCATGATCCCCTTTACTGGCCACAGGTCCCTTGGCAGCATTGGTCGCCTAGCTAATTTGCTCTTTACCAGTCCCTTAGTCAGGCGAAACAGTGCTTTAGGCTGGGAGAGCAGAGGACGGATGTCTACTTTATCTGAGGATTGACTAAACTTGTTTCCAACCACCACCAGAACCATAGACAGTCCAAAGAAGTAATCGAGCCCCTGAGATAGAGCCTGCTTAAAACCAAGTTTTACTCTTTCTTCAAAAGACAACTCTTCGGCTTCTTCTAAAGCAGGCAAATAAGCTACAGGAGTCTGTAATTCTAGCATACTTGCCATGGCACCTGTTACATAGGGTCTGGGAGCCACCGTGTAGACAATTTTTGGCTGCTCAGGAGCTTGGGAGGTATCACCCCACCCCTTACAACTAGAGAGAAGGCCGATGCCATACATTATTGTACTTAATTCACGTGAATATGCCGGGGTCATCGGCACCCATTTACAGGGGTATTCACCGGACCTGCCTGAGGTGTGCACCCAAAAAGCCGGGTCTGCTGGCAGCGGGGCTTCCCTCTTCTCCAGAAGCTCCGGGCAATAATCATCGTAGCTGGTTAACGGCACCTGTTCTCTGAATTCTTCTATAGTCTCCGGCTTTGCCCCACGCATAATCTTCCTGCCCAGGGTACACCGCTTCAACAATTCTATCTGTTCCAGGAGCAGTCGGTTCTGTATGGACATGAATTGCTCCAGGGTAAGGCTGATATAGCCACAGCACATCTGCCATAGTTCTTCGTTCCTGCCCTGCTGCAAAAGCTCAATTGCTCTCGGCATCGATTACCTCCCAAGTTGACTCACTGCCAAATGGCGAATTCCGGTTACAAAAACAGACTATGACAGAAAGGTCAGCTTGGGAAGTGATTGTGTTCTAGAAGATAGTTCTAGAACATAAACTCTTCCCTTTTTACAGTAGCCTATGCTAGAACTAACCGGGCTATAGTCAACCAGACTAGAAAATAAAGGGACTAAGCCGGATTGTGAGAAATTGCAATGGAAGGTAACAATAACTTGCTCACCCCGGAACAGGTGGCGGGGATACTTCAGCTTCATGTCCTGACCATATACAACTACATCCGCCAGGGTAGGATTAATGCCGTGCAGATAGGTCGGAATTACCGCATTACTCCAGAAGACCTTACCCACTTTATTGAGTCAAACCGTATTAAAAATCACCGGGCTAAGGGGAGGAATATCGGTGGACGTGCTTAATAATCACCGGCGGGTAGTAGTTACCGGCATGGGAATTGTTAGCCCTCTGGGGCTGACGGTTTCCGACACGTGGGAAGCCCTCATCTCCGGGAAATCGGGAGTTGATTATATCAGCCATTTTGACCCGACAGCTTTTGATACCAAGTTTGCTGCTGAAGTCAAGGGATTTGACCCAATGGCGTATGTTAGCCGGAAGGAAGCGCACCGTATGGACAGGTTTACCCAGTTTGCGATAGCGGCAAGCCTCCAGGCGGTAGAAGCGGCCGGGCTGACGATAAATGAGAGCAACGCTGAGGAGACTGGTGTCATCATTGGCAACAGCGTCTGCGGTCTACTTGAGGTTGCCGAACAGTTAAAAGTGCTGAGCGAAGCTGGCCCGAGGAAGATAAGCCCGATTTTGGCACCGACCATGACCGGTGACGCGGCGCCGGTGCAGGTTTCGCTGATTTTGGGAGCCAAGGGGCCGAATTACTCCCCCTCCTCGGCATGCTCCAGCAGCAGTGACAGCATCGGCCAAGCCTACGAGTCAATTCAGCACGGCGGGGCAAAGGTAATGATTGCCGGTGGCACCGAAGCACCGATAATGCCTATCTGCGTGGCTGCGTTCAATGCTGCCCGTGCTTTGTCAACAAAGAATGAAGCCCCACAAAGTGCCTGCCGACCTTTTGATGCCGAACGTGATGGGTTCGTGCTGGGTGAAGGAGCCGCCGTTATTATACTTGAAGACCTCGGCTATGCTCTTGAGCGTGGCGCCCCTATCTTGGCTGAAATTATAGGCTACAGCGCCACCAGTGATGCTTTTCACATCACTCAGCCTTCACCCAATGGTGAGGGTGCCGCCCAGGCACTAAGCCTGGCCCTGAAGAAAGCCGGAGTCAGCCCCGATGAGGTTGACTATATCAATGCCCATGGCACTGCTACCGTGCTTAACGATAAGACTGAAACTCACGCCATTAAAAGTGTGTTTGGCGAATCGGCATACCGTATTCCGATATCATCCAGCAAATCCATGCTGGGGCATCTTATCGGAGCGGCTGGTGCTATGGAAGCCGCAATATGTATTCTATCCATAAATAAGGGGATTATACCGCCAACTTTAAACCTAAATCATCCCGACCCTGAGTGTGACCTGGACTATGTGCCCAATAAGGCGCGCCCGGCCGGGGTGACAACTGCAGTATCAAACTCCTTTGGCTTTGGCGGGCACAACTCGGTACTTGTTTTCCGTCGTTACTCGGAATGATTGCCGTTTATCTCGGAGGATATGTGGAGTCAAGTGGGGGCGAGGGGGAAGGTCAATTAGGTTTTTTGGATTTGTTGCCGGACTCACTCAGTTCCTGTAATTTCTGGGTCAACTCATCAAAGGTTTTGTCCTGCGGTGACTTGCCCAGTTCCAGCCCATAGCTGAGGAAAAAGTCGAGGAAATTGCGCAGCAGCTCCTTCATACCTTTAGCGAACTCGTGGAATTCTTCTTTCTTAACATAATCCGGGTGTTCAGGTTCTTCCTTTAACTGGCTGTCAATGAGAAAGTTGAAAAACTCGGAGTAGCTCATGTCACCACGATTTTCGTCTATCTTTCTGCCGACATTGACGTCAATTATTAACATCCTTTTATCTGCCACGCTAGACTCCTTCCCTCTTAATCTAAGAGATAACCTGAAGGCGTTCCTGCCCTCAGGTTAAGTTATACATGTTTCTCATAGGCTAATATGCTAAAGTCCGTAGTTATCATCCAGCCCCAGCATTTCCTTTATGCTACTTATCAACTGGAGCAGCTTCAAGCCGCTATCCGTTACCTGATAGGTTACTGATGGGTTGCCCATCTTCATTTTGTCAATGAAGCCCTGAGCCGTCAGATAGCCAAGGTACTTCTGTATCTGGCTGTAACTCATATTGGCACTGTACATTATCTCAGTCTTGCCAGCGCCATTTTCGCCTACCTTCAGCATATCGGCAATTATTTCAATGTCAGACCGCCGCTGGTTCACCCTCACTGCAATCCACCCCCTTACTTATTAGGTAGGACTATTGTACTAGCCATCAGGCAACTTGTCAAGAGCCAGTTGATTATCACGTTGGATAGCCCAGAGTCAGGCAGGCAGAATTAGAGTAAGCCGAGGTACCAGTAAAGAATGTCATTTCCCCATAGCAGGGTAGCTATGGTAGCCAGTGCCAGGAGAGAGCCAAAAGGAATTGGCTCTTTCCGCCTCTTTATTTTAAGTAAAATGAGAATACCACCTACCAACCCACCGAGAAGGGTTGCCATAAGCAGGGCAACAAGAACCAATCGTGAGCCAGTAACCAGACCTATCAAGCCCGCCATCTTAACATCTCCCAATCCCATCCCCTCCCCTTTGTAAATAGGAAGAGCGATGAGGTAAGGTATTAGGAGAAAGACGAAACCTATTGCCCCGCCGATAATACCACTGATAAGTCCCAGACAGGGTAAAGGTAAAGATAAGTTAATAATTCCCGGCGGAGGCGATAATACATCAATGATTAGAGCCACCACTGCTGCCGGATAGACTATTTTGTTCAGGATGAGGCCGTGTCTCAGGTCAATGACACCAAGCACGATGAACAGGCAGCCGTAAAAAGCGGTGATTACAAATTCAGCACTCAAACCAAAATGCCAGAAGGTAAAGGCAAACAGGCAGCCAGTACCAAGTTCCACCCAGAACAGGCGGGAAGGGATAGGCGTCTGACAGTACCGGCAGCGGCGGCGCAGCCACAGGAAGCTGAACACCGGCACCAGGTCAGTCACTGATAGATGGTGCTGACAGGCCTCGCAGTGAGATGGCGGGAAGAAAAGTGACCTGTCAACCGGCAGACGGTCAATGCAGACATTGAGGAAACTGCCAACGGCAGTACCGAGCCAGGCAAAAATGATTGTCAGCGCAACTTCCATTAAGACACATTTTGAGCGTTTTTCAGTAACGAGTCAAGAGGTATGGGCTGGGAACCAGGAAAGATGGCAGTGGAGTCGAGCCTGGATTACTCAACTTTACCGCAAAGCTGTGCTACTTCATCCCGGTCGTTACAGAAGGCAAGCAGACTTTCGCTGGTGATTAATCCCCGGTGGTAAAGTTTGATTAGCGCCTGGTCAAATAGCTCCATTCCCAGTCGAGCCTGAGTGCGCATGGTGGAGGGTAACTGATAAATCTTACCCTCTCTGATGAGGCTCCTTACCGCCGGGCTGGCCAGCATAACCTCAACGGCAGCTACCCGCCCTGAGTCATCAGCTCTGGGGATAAGTGACTGGCACAGGACACCAATAAGCAGGGATGCCAGCCGTGATTGCGCCAGATGACGCTCATGCGGAGGAAAGAGGTCTATTATTCTTTCAATAGCCTGAGAGGCGCTGGGGGCATGTCCGGTGGTCAGCACCAGATGTCCGGTTTCAGCTACAGTGAGCACGGCGGCGGCCGTCTCCAAGTCCCTCATTTCACCAACCAGAATAATATCCGGGTCCTGCCGTAATACATGTTTTAGCGCCCCGGCAAAAGACAGGGTGTCAGTGCCGAGCTCCCGCTGGGTTATGGTGCAATTGAGGTCGGGGTAAACATATTCTACCGGGTCTTCAATGGTAACCACATGGCGATTCTCAACACTGTTCAGGTGGTTTATCATAGCCGCCAGCGTGGTGGACTTGCCGCTGCCGGCGGGCCCGCTGACCACCACCAGTCCGCGCGGCCTAAGCACCAGCTCTCTACACACTTCGGGTAGTCCCAGTTCTTCAAGGGTGGGTATAGTCAGCGGCAGCAGGCGGATAACAAGGCTAATTGTCCGGCGCTGCTTGGCGGCATTACAGCGAAGCCGGCAAACATCGGGAATGGTGTAGCCAAAGTCCAGTTCCAGGCGATTCTGAAAGCCTTCCCTATCTTTATCCGAGGCTATCTGGTTAAAAGCCTGGTTGATATCCTCAACAGTTAGCGGCAGCGCACTATCTAGGGGGCACAGCGCGCCATTAATACGCAATATTGGCGGCCTGGAGACGACGAGGTGCAGGTCAGAGGCACTCTTTGCCATGGCGGAATTAACCAAGGAGAAAATATCCATTAACCCTGTCCTCCCACTCTAAGCGTCAGGGTGAAATCCATCCCCTCGCCTTCACTTCTGGTCATGCTGCTGATGGTAATCTCGGTAAACTTACCGCTGGCATCCAGTTCCCCGAGATAGGATAAAACCCCCTTTTCACTTGGCGACCAGCCGTCTATGGTCAGTATGCCATCAGCCTGATTAATACTGCCCAGGTTTATGTCGCGTGGTAGACTGCTTATCACCACACCTAAATTGCCATCAACCTCGCTATCCTGAGCCTTCAGACTGATAAGCGTTAAGGTAAAATCCATTCCCTCGTCTTCAACCTCCGCCATGCGGCTAATGGTAATCTCGGCGAACTTACCGCTGGAATCCAGTTCCCCGAGATAGGATAAAACTTCTCTTTCACTTGGTGCCCTGCCATCTACGGTGGCGATACTGTCATACTGGTTAATGCCGCTCAGGCTTATGTTATTCGGCAAGCCATCCATTACTACTTTCAAATTACCATTAACCCGGCAATTCTGGTCTTCAATGTCAGCCAGCGCCAGGGTAAGGTTGTCCCGGGATACCTCTGCTTCAGCAATTTTCGACTTCATTTCAGCTATCTTCCCCGCCAGCTCTTGCTGCTGCACCAGCCGCTGCTGAACGAGCTCCGTAGTTGTATACAGTTGACCACGCATTGAGGCGATATCGGCAGAAGTGCTTTGAATGAGCATTACCAGGAAAGCAATTAAACCAACAGCAACCACCGCACTGGGTAGGGCCAGGACCCTGACCAGAGAAATGGGTTTTGGCTGGTAGGCAGGCGGCAGGGCGTTTAAATTGGTGACCAAGGGTCCGGTAGCCTTCCCGGATTCCAGCCTTTTAAGAGCCAGACCAATGTTGGCCATGTAACGATTCGGGTCCAGTCCTTCAGGGCACTTCATCAGTAGTGATGGTAGTGGCAAAACCGGATAACCAAGTTCATCGGATAAGGACTGGCATTGTTCTGGTTCAGCAGCCAGCTCCCCGGAAGCAAATATGGGCACGCTGCTGGTAAGGAGTTTTTCCGGATTATTGGAATTATAAAACTTGATGGTCCTATCAATATCATCTCTTATCATGGGCAATTTATCCTGCCAGGATGATGCTTCGGCAGGGAGCGACACGGTGCGAACGGGCTGAGGAACCCCGCCTGACATGACTACAATGTCAAATTCATTTGGCTGGACATCAACAATCACCGCCGCCGCCTCCGGCACCACCCTTGCCAGGAGAAGCGGCTTTATGTCCATAAGACAGGGCTTAAGTCCTGCCTGGTGCAGAGTATTAATCACAGTATCAGCCACATTACGGGGTACGGATACCAAAAAGACGTGGCTTTTTCCCTCCGGGGACGGGATGGTCTGCCAGGAGACATAAAGCTGTTCCAGAGGCACCGGCAGTATTCGCCTCGCCTCCCGCTTCACCGCCTCATCCAGCATCTCCCTGGGTAGCTGGGGTAAAATGATTGGTCGGGATAGACAGTGGAGCCCGCTAACGCCAACGACGACTTTCTTTGCCCTGGCCTTACAGGTTTTGACAAGTTGCCTGACCTTTTCGGCAACCTCTGCCTCTTTAATGACCACCGAATTCCGAACCATGCCCGGTTCCAATGGTAAGTCAGCCCATTTCTTTACCCGCTTGCCATGGGTTACCATCAACCGGAGGCTGGTATCATCAATATATAAAGTAAGCACCTTTTTCGCCATAGCTAGTCACCCCGATAACTGTAAATAACCAGCTGGATATTAGCCGATGAATTATCTCCACTGGTTGCTTCCGGAATAATTATTTCTAACGATTCAACAATACTGGTGGTAAGCTCATTGCTCAAGCCGGTAACGAAACTGACCAGCGCCGGTATATCTCCTTCAACTTTCGCCGTAAGGGGTAGAGCCGAGCATGGAATCCCGTCCAGCTCAGCGATGGTCAGACCGGATGAACTAATGTCGGTTACGGCTACACCACAAGCTTCAGCAATATCAAATAAGATGTTGCTGGTGGCAATGCCCCCGTTTGGTTGAGAGAGCATGCGCCTGGTGGCTTCCAGCTGTGACGTGGTTTGACTCAGTTTCTCTTCCAGTTCTCCTTGCTGACCGGAAAGCTGCCCAAGTTGAAATCCATTCAGCTTCAGCTGAGACAGGGCAAGCTCCTCATTCAACTGATTTTGCTGTTTTAATTGTTGAGAATGAAGCAAACTCAAGCTGACCAGCGGAATAATAATGACGCCGATGGTTATGAGTAACCAGCTTGTTTTACTTAGTTTCAGCTTCATTGATGGCTCCTGATGCCCCTGATTATCCTGATATCTGCCATGACAATATATAGGTTTTTCCTTCGCTTATCATTACGTCAGCCACTATTCTGGCGGTGGTTTTCCCGTCTCCGGGACGCGAAGCTGTAGCTGTAATTCTATAGGAGGTGCCGGTAATTTCCCCCACGGCGCCAACATCAGACCTGGAGGCAACCACCCAGGCATAATGACCTTCCTGGCTGCCTTCACCAGTTATGTAGAAGGTCTGGGTTTGCACCGGGTTAATTTCAGAAACGCTGGGTAGAGGCGTCTCAAATTCCCAGTTGAGCAGGTAAGCCCCGATTGCATCCAAAGTCTCATCCGGTTCATCAGTGGATAGATTTTCAGCAAAAAGGGCAGCTGAGCCTACCTGATAACTATAGCCAATGGGGAGCCTTGCCCCAACTCCTTCCAGGTGTATCACCGGTGTTCCCGGGTTAGGTAGCCAGGTAACAGTAAAGGTATATTTGTAAGCCTGAGCCTCATCATCCCACACCATTTCCCCGTCAATATCAAGATATTCACTATGCTCGCCGGGCTGGATCATCTCACCAAGATACAGGGTATAAGTCCCCTTTTCTTCAGTCTGTAGGCTTACTGCCATCTGATTAATATTTTCCGATAGCTGAGCAGCCGGTGAGCCGCCGTTTGCCAGAGTCCACAAGGCATCCTCAGCGCCGGCCTCAGCCGCATAAATTCCATTCACACTTTCGCCGATAATCCGGCTGCTATTGAGGCTGGTGGCAGTATGGCTGAGACTCGGCGCAATCATGAGGCCGCCTATAACCAAAAGGGCTAAGACTGCGGGCAGGGCCTGCCCCTTTTCACCGCTTATCATTTGTTTCAAAATTCTTAGCATTGTATCCTCATCGCTAAAGGTTTGGCCGATGGTTAATCCGGTATTCCCTGGTCTCCTTTGCCTCATCATAGACAGCGGTCAGTTGTACGGTTAGTGCCGGTGCCTGATAATCAGCTTTACTGGTGTCATCAGGGTCATCAGGGTCGTAGTAAATATGATCGGCGACAAGTGTTTCTTCATTCGCGCCGGCACTGCTCCAGTGACTTCGCTTAAGCCGGCCAATCCCATCAGTCATATCCTGAAAGAAATACGTTGCCGAATGATAGGTCGGCTCATCCTCATAATCCCACTCCGTCCAGTTCAGGATTAATAAATCCGGCGAAGTCAGATTATCCGCATTAATGCCCTGTGCCATCTGGGCATCGCGGCTAATCCAGTAGCCAGCACTCTGCACCTGGCTTAGTACCGTCATACGGTCGTTATTGCGCCCGGTACCTTTACAGATCTGGAACGTGGTTGCGGCTGACGCGCCGGCGATAATGACAATGATAGCCAGAGACACTATCAGTTCAATATGGGTAAAGCCCTTCTCGCCTCGTTTCATCTATCCACCTTGTAACCCTGTAGTCGAATTACAGCTTCTTCAGAATATTTAACAGTAACCGTTATCTTCTGGATGCCATCGTCGGGGCTATGCAGAGGCTCAGCCGAGATTACCGCCGAATAGTTAATATAATCTTTGCCGCCGGGTATCGGCGCCGCAGAGTATTCTGTAGCCTCATACGCATAGACATCCCTCTTTGCCCACTCCATCTGACTCTGAGCCAGGCTCACCGCAGTAGTCTGGCCGTCGGCAATAGCCACCGCCTTGGAAGTGGTAGCCAGACCACTGAGGAAACAAACCGCAATTGCTCCCAGAATTGCCAAAGCTACTATCGTTTCAATGAAGGCCACGCCTTCTTCCCGTCGCGCCAATGCCCTCAGCCTTCTGGCAATCCGAAAAAGTCGCATCATTTTCTCCTGAACTAGAATCCCTGCCCATAGATAGAATACATGGCTGAAGTCAAGGATAAGGCGATGAGGCCAATTACCCCACCGATAATCAGGGTCATCGCCGGTTGAATGAGGGCAATGAGGGAACGAGTCTTATCTTCGGCTTCAGTCTCATAGCTTCTAGCTACCGCCAGTAAAGTTGTGTCAAGGCTACCGGTTTCCTCACCAACACTGACCATTTGCACCATCATCGGCAAAAAGAGAGGGTTCTTTGACATCGGTTGAGATAAGCCTTCACCTTTAATCATACCCTTCTGGACGTCGGTGAGCGCCTTAGCCATCACTCTGTTACCACTGCCCTGAATAACCAGAGCCAGGACTTCGGTTAAG
>DATKWF010000047.1:0-8419 GCA_035529715.1 Dehalococcoidales bacterium
CCAATCATCATTACCGAGAACTGCATTGGCTGCCGCAAATGCCTCAAGATTTGTCCCGCCGAAGCCCTTGAAATGTACTTCACTCCCGAGGAACTGAAGATTCTTGAAGAACTGGCGGCTCGGAAGGCAGAAGCGCCGCCACCTGAAGTTGAAGAGGTGAGCGCCGAGGAAGCGGCAATACTGGCCAAACTCAAAGAGTACAAGGGTGTCTGGGTCTTTGTGGAGCAGCAAGAGGGTGAACCCGCCGGCGTTTCCTGGGAGTTGCTGAGCGTGGGCGCTGAACTGGCCAGGACCCGGGGTGTTGAACTCTGTTCCATAGTTGTTGGTGACAAGGTGGAGCACCTTTGCCAGGAGGCATTTGCCCACGGCGCCACCAAGGTCTACCTGGTAGACAACCCGATGTTTCACTATTATCGCACCGAGCCTTATTACAAAGCCATCTGTTATCTAGTGGAGAAGTACAAACCGGAAATTGTGCTGGTGGGTGCCACTGGCTTGGGCAGGGATTTGGCGGGGGCGGTAGCGACAAGCCTCCAAACCGGGTTGACCGCAGATTGTACCGGCCTGGCGATTGATGAGAGGGGTTTTCTGCTGCAGACACGTCCCGCCTTTGGCGGGAATATTATGGCTACCATTCTGACTGAACGCACGCGACCGCAGATGGCTACAGTCCGACCTCATGTAATGCCCATGCCGGAAAAAGATACTTCACGCAAGGGTGAAATTATCCGTGGGGCTGTGCCGCTCAAGGAAGAAGATTTTGCAGTCAAGGTGCTGGAGATAATTGATGACCGCAAGGGAGGAGAGACTGTTGATGTGGCGGCGGCGGATATTATTGTCTCCGGTGGCCGCGGCATGTGTGCCAGTGAGAATTTCAGCATTCTGCAGGAACTGGCTGACGAATTGGGTGGGGTTGTCGGTTGTTCACGTGCGGCGGTGGAAGCCGGCTGGATGCCGGTAGACCGCCAGGTGGGGCAGACCGGCAAAACGGTCAGGCCCAAGATTTATATTGCCTGCGGCATCAGCGGTGCTATTCAGCACCTGGTCGGCATGCAGGATTCGGATGTGATTATCGCCATTAACCGTGATAGGCACGCGCCCATTTTTGAGGTAGCTACCTACGGGGTTGTGGGTGATGTCTTCCAGGTAGTTCCCGCCATTACCAATAAGGTCAGGGAGTTGCGTGCCAAAAAAGCAGGTTAGTGCATAGTGCCTGGATATTGAGGACAGAAAAGGAGTAAATAATGTCACCTAATATGGTGCTGTTTGCAGTCGTTTTTGTGATTGCTACAGTGTTTTTTGCCTGGAGCTGTTTCCAGCGCTTCCGCTTGGTAGCCCTGGGCAAAGATGACAACCGTTTCGACTCTGTCGGCAGGCGTATCTGGAATATGCTGGTGCGGGCTTTTGCCCAGCGCTGTACGGTTTCCCACGGCTACCGCTTTGGTTTCAATCACTCTGTCCTCTTCTGGTGCTTTATGCTCCTGCTAATCGCCAACACCGAGTTTCTGTTCAACGGGCTGTTCCCGGATTATATTGATATCGCATTGCTGCCCACTGGTTTGTATTATGCCCTCGCGCTGATTTTCGACCTGGTATCATTGTTGGCTCTCCTGGCGGTGTGTGTGGCGGTTGTCCGCCGCCTGGCTTTTCCGCCCGCTTATATAGTGGCGCGGAGCCCCGATGCTTTTTTTATCCTGTCGCTTATTGCCATCCTGATGATTGCCTTTTTCGGTCTGCATGGCAGCGAGATTGCCCGTGGAAATGAGGAGGCTGCCCGGTTAATGCCGATATCCGGCCTGGCGGCTGTCATTTTTTCAGGCGCTTCGGCACGGGTCCTGGTGGCTCTTACCGGCTTTTTCTGGTGGGTACACGCAGTAACACTGCTGGCATTCCTGAATTATTTGCCTTACAGCAAGCATATGCATATTCTTACTTCCATCCCCAACTGTTTCTTCATGAGTCTGGAAAAGGTTACCACCCAGCCCCGGGAAGAGTTCAAGGAGGGCAATACCTTTGGTGCCGGGCGGGTCGACCAGTTTAGCTGGAAGGATTTGTTTGATACTTATTCCTGCACCGAGTGCGGTCGCTGCACCGATTCCTGTCCGGCTAATTTCACCGGCAAACCGTTAAACCCCCGGCTGGTTATCCACGATATGAAGGTAAACCTGTTAAAGAATGGGCCTCAAATAGGCAAGAATAAAGGCGACACGTTACTGCCTTTAATTAATGAGGGTCAGGAGCTGGAAGGCAGTGTGTCTGAAAATGTTCTCTGGGAATGCACCACCTGCGGCGCCTGCATGGAGGTATGCCCGGTATCTATTGAGCATGTTCCCAAGATTGTTGATATGCGCCGGAATCTGGTGGAGATGAAAGCCAGGTTCCCCGAGGAACTGCTGGCCTTCTTTGAGAGTATGGAGCAGCGCAGTAACCCCTGGGGCATTGCTCCCGGGGAGCGTGTCAAGTGGGCGGCGGATATTGACGTCAAGCCCTTTGAGGCTGGCAAGACCGACTATCTATTCTACGTAGGCTGTGCCGGTGCTTTTGATGCCCGCAACCGGCGGACAACTCTGGCGATTGCCAGGATTCTGGATGCCGCTGGTATTTCCTGGGGCATTTTGGGTAAAGATGAAGCCTGTTGTGGCGACAGCCTGCGCCGACTGGGTAATGAATTTGTTTTTGACCGTATCGCCGGCGAGAATGTCAGGATGTTTGAAGAAAAGGGTATCAAGAAGATTATTACCCAGTGTCCGCACTGCTATAGCACTCTTAAGAATGACTACCGTCAGTATGGCGCTGGGCTGGAGGTCATTCATCACGCTGATTTAATCAATAATTTGCTCAAAGAGGGCAGGCTGAAACTGAAGAAGACCAACGGCCTGGGTAAAGTGGTATTCCATGACTCCTGCTATCTGGGACGCTATAATCTGATTTATGATGCCCCGCGCCAGGTTGTGGCTTCGGTTACCGGCCATGCGCCGGCAGAGATGGGGCGTCACCATGATAAGTCTTTCTGCTGCGGCGCCGGTGGTGGGCGCATGTGGATGGAGGAGCCAATCGGCAAGCATATCAACGTGGCTCGCGTGGAAGAGGCCATGGAGGAAGACCCGGGAGCGGTTTGCGTGTGCTGTCCGTACTGCATGACCATGTTTGAAGACGGCTTAAAAGACAAGGACGCCCTGGACAAGATACAGGTGCTGGACCTGGCTGAAATTGTAGCCAGCGCGCTGGAATAGGTTATTCAGCCCGTTCAGGATTGTCGGTCGCCTTTAATCCCTATCGTTATTTCTCTCAGAGGTATATCTTTGCCGCTGGCCATAATTGCCTGTCTGGCCATTTGCACCAGCCCGGAACAGCAGGGTACTTCCATGTGTACTATGGTCAGGCTCTTCGGCTCGGATTGGCGTAAAATTTCGGTAAGCTTTCTCAGGTGAGCCTCAAAGTTGTCGAGCTTGGGGCAGGCAATAACCAGGGCATGGTCTTTTAGAAATTCCCGGTGAAAGTCTGGATAGGCGAAAGGGACGCAGTCCGCCGCCAGTACCAGGTCGGCTTCTCGCAGGAAAGGTGCCGACGGTGGGACAAGGGTAAGCTGTACCGGCCAGTGAGCAAGCATTGGTTTGGACGCTGACCCGGTTTCCGTCACTGGAATTTCAGCTTCAGGTCGCCTTTCAAATTGTGTAACGGTGGCTGAAGAACAGCCGCAGGGAAGTTCCTCGGTACCGGCTTCTGAAGCACAGCCGCAGGGGAGTGCCTCGGTAGCGGCTTCTTTTGACTCCAGGTGGTGCTCAACTGCCTCTTCGTCAAAGCCCTCAGCCTCTCGCTCCTCAATAGTGATTGCCCCCTGGGGGCAATCCCCCAGGCAGGCGCCAAGACCGTCACAGTATTTCTCGCTGATTAGTTTTGCCTTGCCGTTTATAATCTGGAGGGCACCTTCGGCACAGGAAGGTAGGCATATTCCACACCCGTTGCATTTCTCCTCATCAATTTTTACTATTTTCCTCAGCGTTTTTGTTGTCATTTACTGCCTCCCTTCAATGCTTTCCGTCTTTCCTCTCCCAGGCACTGGCGCGCTGAATTACACCAGTCAATGCACGAGGGTATTTTATCTTTGTAGATATATTCACCGCACTGGTGGCACTTCACTTTGAGTTCATCGGAGAAGATTTCAACTTCAGAGCCGCAGTTCGGGCATTTGTATAGTTCCACCCTTAAATTTCTGCCATCCTGGCCCGGACACCGGCTATCCATTACTGTTATCTCCTCTTCTAATAGGGGTTTAATTTTATCTTCTTTATACATTATAACAATGAGTAGCACTGGTTACTATGATATAAGTCACATAAATAGAGGACGGATAGACACCGCTGGTTGTTGCTTTTGGGAGACAGTTGAGGCAGGAAGGCAGCCCTATGCACTTAACATAACTCTAAAAACAAAAACCCAAAGCTAGTCACCTAGGAATTGTCCCCCTTTTTTTATGATTGCTGTCTTTGCTGCGGGGCTAGTGGTGGGCCTTCACTTAATAGGCTTGGTTTGGTCTCGTCAAGGATAATTATCTTGCCGCGGACAGTGCGGATAATCCCCTTTTCTTTGTCCGTGTTTTCATGTGTGCGGCACTATTCGCACAGTGAATTTAGCTTTTAGTATGGTTTATCTGAACAGCGCCTTTCTACCGGCGATTTCCTGATTCAAAAACCATTTCTGGACAGTTTCAACCACCTCTTCGGTATCATCGCAAACCCTGAGTAAGTCCAGGTCTTCTTCAGAGATAAAGCTGCTGGCTAGTGTACAAGTCCTCAGCCAGTCCAGAAACCCTTTCCAGTAGTCACTGTTGAATAAAATCACGGGGAATGGCTTTATCTTGTGGGTTTGCATCAGGGTTAGCACTTCGGTTACTTCATCCAGTGTGCCCAAACCGCCGGGCATAATGACGAAGGCAGTGGCATATTTTACCAGCATGACCTTGCGGACAAAGAAATGGCTGAATGTCAGTGTCATCGTTGTGTAAGCATTGGGCATTTGTTCTTCGGGTAGCTCAATATTTACCCCGACTGATTTAACCCCTGCCTTGAGGGCGCCTTTGTTGGCGGCTTCCATCACACCCGGACCGCCGCCGGTTATTATGGAGAAGCCTATTTCCCCAAGCCGATGGGCAATCTCTTCGGTTTTTTTATATTGCTCGTCACCCGGCTTAATCCGGGCCGAACCGTATATGGTTACGGCTGGCTCTATGCCGGAGAGTCTATCAAAGCCCTCTACCAGCTCGCCTATTATGCGGAACATGCGCCAGGATTCTTCTTTAGCCAGTTCATTTATCTCATATCCCTGTTTCATTTTTGCCTCCACAGCGCGCCTTATGCAGGGCGCTCATTTTTTATGCCAAAGGTGGAGCTCAGAAAGCGGTAAATCCTCCTCAAAATAAAAGGATACCATAGCCAGATGGAGCTGTGGGTGGCGGGAAACCAGGCGATGGCAGGTCTGCCACACGCCTCCCATAAATCCAGCGTTGACTCTTTCGGGATATACTCATCCCAGCGGGCATTGAGCATCAATATCGGGCGCTCTCGAAGATAAGAGGCAAAGGTCATCGGGTCGGTCAGGAAGCTGTTCCTGGCGGGAGTGGCATTTTCAAATCCTTTGTCGGCTACCTCGCTGAGGTACTGGGCATAGCAGTCCTGGATGTGGTTATATTCGGCTTCACTGCGCTTGTACCTTTTTCTTATGGAGAATTTCCGGCCCTTCTGACCAATCTTTTCGGAGTTGCCCCCGGTGATAATAAAAACGCCTGCCTTGATACGCTTATCTATTCCCATGGTTATGGCTGATATGAAACCGCCAAAGCTCATACCGATTACCGCTATCTGTTCCTCGTCTATCTCAGCCCGGCTGTTTGCCCAGTCTGCTATCTGTTGCACATCAGTTACTGAAATCTGGTAGCTTTCGTGCCATTCTTCAGGGGTGAGGGCGGGAAACCGTTTTTTTATGGCTTCGGGCATGCGGCTGGAGTGGAATACAAAACGCAGGACGAAGCAGGCCATTCCCCTTTTGGCCAGAGCCCGTGCTAGGAAATTGCAGGGGACCAGGCTCGCATCTCCCATCCCGTGGAGTAGAATGACCAGCGGAGCTTTATCCACGTCTTGTGGTTGGAAATACTCACCCCGGACGGTGTTGCATTCCTCATACTGGGTGGGGTGAGCGGTGGGGAAATCAACTGAGTAGCGCAACCACCGTGGGGTCGTTTGTTTTAGCTGCAGGCTAAAGTTTTGCTCACCGTTGGCATAGTTATATGGATTCATCGTTCTACTGTCGTCTATTCTACATTGCGCTTATGCCATCTTTCAAGTCATTCACGAAGCCGGCAGGTTTGCAGTGATGGCTGTATAACTTGACATTTGATATCTGGCAAATTATGATTGTTTATGTAAATTATAGGTGAAATTATAGGTTGATGGCGGAGGTCAGTCTCGGTGTTCAAATGGTTCACCCAGCTAATTGAAACAAAGAAGAGGGATGAGACTTCATCTTCTGCTTCAGCTCGCTCGGTTCTTCAGCGGGCAGTAGCCGATGCTGAGCAGATAGTTGCCAGTGTCAAAGAGAGGGCAAAGGCGGAGGCGGAAGAAGGGGCCACCAAAATTATCGCTCGGGCGGCTGAGGAAGTTAAGGAGATGAAAAGGAAGATTGAGGCAGTAGCCGAGAGGGAATTAGGAGAAACTGGATTAGCGGCAACCGGGGAAGTAGAGACCAACGGCGTGGAACTAAAACCGGAGCCCATTCCTGAGGCGGGAGAAGAAGTAATAAAGATTGAGGAGCTTGTCCAGCTTCCAGGTGAGGTCACCGAAGAGGAGGTGGCAGAAGCTACTATGCCTTGGGAAGAGACGGCTGTCCCCGAGCCGCTAGCAGTAACCGTGGAAGAGTCTCTAAAGAAGAGTGTCCTGAAGGAAAGACCCAGTGGAGAGGAAACTGAGCCTGAATTGTCGGAAAAGGATTTAAAAGCTCCTTACATCGGCGAGGTAGAGCTGGCTATACTCAAACCGGTAAATCCGAAGGTGGTGTCTAAATTGTATAACTACTTGCAGGTGACACCCGAGATAAAATTTGTCCATACCAGTGGTTCTTGGGATCGTGGCACTAGTATAAAAATTACAGTGGATAAACCGATTCCCTTAGTTAGCGCATTATCATCAAGGATACCCGAAGCCAAAGTGATGCCAGAGCTGCCAGAGAAGAAGATTGTAGCGGGTGAAAAAGGTGGGGTAAAAAGAATCAGGATAGCCCTTAGGGAAGTGTAGCCCTTCTAGTCGTGTGCTGGCAGATGGTTTTACGAAAGCGGGGATTTAATTTATCAGGTTAACTGGGGGGAGGAGAAAATGGAGATAGCGGAAAAAGGGTCAAGGCGAGATATAGGCCAGATACTGGTTGATGCCGAGCTTATTACTGAGGAACAATTACGCCGTGTCATCGAGTTGCAGCACAAGGGTGGGGATAGGTTGGAGCAGGTTCTACTGCAACAGCGGTTAGTCACTCCACAGCAACTTGCCTTCTTTATCAGCCTGCAATTAGGGATTCCCTTTGTCAACCTGAAGAGGGAGGGAGTTCGTCCCAATGCTTTAAAGCTGGTCCCCGAGTCAATAGCCAGAAAGTATGGAGTTATCCCGATAGACACGACTAACAACACCGTAATTGTAGCTATGGAAGACCCAAGGGATATTGAAGCCATTGAGGATCTGGCGGCAGTGACCTTGAAAAGGGTTGAGCCGGTGATTAGCACTGCTCAGGATATTCAGGAGATGATTGATCTCAACTACAGGGTTGGTGGTGAGATTGAGGAGCAGCTCAGCCAGATTCCCGCCCGTTACCGGAGTGCGGCGGGGGTGAGGGAAGCCAGGGTCTCGGCGGAGACAATTGCCCAGGCGCCGGTGGTTCGTGCTATTGACCTTCTTATCAAACAGGCAGTGAGAGACCGGGCTTCTGATGTCCATGTTGAGCCTCAGGAGGACAAACTGCGTGTTCGCTATCGTATTGACGGTATTTTGAGTGATGTAATGTCGTTACCTTTGAGTGTTCATGCACCATTGCTTTCCCGGGTGAAAATAATGGCGGGACTGAATATCGCTGAACGCCGACGTCCTCAAGATGGTCAGATTACCTTTGACATGGGAGATAGAGAGGTGGATATCCGGGTGGCTACCTCAAGTACCATATATGGTGAAATGGCAGTGATGCGTATTCTGGATAAGGCTTTTGCCTTTCTACCCCTGGCGGAGATAGGTTTTTTGCCTGACGTCCTGGAGAAATACCTGAAAATGGTAAAGACCCCCTTCGGTATGATATTAATCAGTGGTCCTACTGGTTCGGGCAAGACCACTACCCAGTATGCCACGGTTAACCAGCTTGATTCTGTTGGACGCAACATCCTGACCAT
>DATKWF010000048.1:0-3488 GCA_035529715.1 Dehalococcoidales bacterium
GGCTTTGAGTTCAACGGCATGCGCCTCCATGAGTACTACTTTGAGAACCTGATTTGTCCAACGAACAAACCGGAGGCTGTGGTCAAAAAGCTGGCTGACGCCTTTGGCAGCTATGAAGCCTGGGAGCAGGATTTCAAAGCCACCGGCTCAATGCGCGGCATCGGCTGGGCAATACTTTATCAAGATAACGTCACCGGCCAGCTCTTCAACCAGTGGATTAATGAGCATGAGAGCGGTCATCTTGCCGGCGGCAAGCCCATCCTGGTAATGGATGTTTTTGAGCATGCTTTCATGACTGACTACGGCCTGAAACGGGCAGACTACATTGCCGCTTTCTTCAAGAATATCAACTGGGAAATAGTGGGAAAGCGTTTAGGGTAAGATGTGAGACAAAAGTCGCAGACGGATAATCGGTTCGGGGCTTAAGATAGGATAAGCTTTTCGGTTAGCTAACCGAAGGGGTATCAAATTAGAGGAGGTAACAAGATGACAGAGCAGATTTGCCCAACCTGTGGTTGTACCATCGTTGAGGGCTACGAAAAGGACGGAGTGAAGTACTGCTGCGAGCCCTGCGCCACCGGTGGACAGTGTGAGTGCGGTTGCTGCGAAATCGTAGAAGAAGAGGAATAATCATTAAAAATACTAAAAGATAAAGGAGACATAAAATGGCTAAAGTAGCGCGAGAAATGGTAGAGAAAGCAGGAGTTAATGTTGACCAACTATTAGAGCTGCTGGTCAACAATGCCGCCGCGGAACTTACTACCTACTACTATTACACGATTCTGAGAGTGAACCTTATTGGGCTTGAGGGCGAGACGATTAAAGAAATTGCCGAGACGGCCCGTATCGAAGACCGCAATCACTTTGAGGCCCTGGTTCCCCGCATCTACGAACTGGGTGGCAAATTGCCGGAGAGCATGGTAGATTTTCATAACTGCTCGGCCTGTCCACCCGCCAGCCTGCCCAAAGACCCGACCGACGTCAAGGCAATGTTAAAGGTACTGGTGGAAGCGGAGAGATGTGCCGTACGCGGCTACACCCACATCTGCAACCTGACCGCCGGCAAAGACCATCGAACCTACGACTTAGCCCAGGCGATTCTCAACGAGGAAATAGAGCACGAATCGTGGTTCTCTGAATTCCTGGGGGAGGGCCCTTCCGGTCACTTTTTGCGACGCGGTGATACTTCTCCCTTCGTGTCCAAATTCCTGAAGTAAGATCACAATGAAGATAAGGGGAGGCCCGACCTTGTATCGGACCTCCCCAGCACTCCTAAGCCAAAAGTTGAGGCGAGGATACCCGACCAAAGGGGTTTGAGAGGATGCTAGATTTTCTGCAGAATCTTCATCCGGTCACGCAGGCTCTGGTGGCAACCTGTTTTACCTGGGCACTGACTACTCTAGGGGCAGCCACCGTATTTGGGGCTAAGGATATCAGCCGGAAGGTACTCGATGGGATGCTTGGGTTTGCTGGTGGAGTGATGATTGCGGCCAGTTACTGGTCGTTACTGGCGCCAGCGATTGAGATGTCAGGGGGAAAGGAAATTCCAGCCTGGGTTCCAGCGGTAGTCGGTTTCCTTATGGGAGGTATCTTCCTGCGGGGTGTGGACGCTATCCTTCCGCATCTTCATGTTGGCTTTCTGACAGAAGAAGCGGAGGGAATTAAAACGACCTGGCGGCGCAGTGTCTTGCTCGTTCTTGCCATTACTTTGCACAACATTCCAGAGGGTCTCGCGGTGGGAGTCGCCTTTGGCGCGGTTGCGGCCAGTCTTCCTTCGGCTACTTTACCAGCGGCAATAGCCTTGGCTATCGGTATCGGAATCCAAAATTTTCCGGAAGGGCTTGCGGTTTCCGTGCCCCTTCGCCGTGAGGGCATGTCCCGTCGCAGAAGTTTCTGGTACGGGCAGTTATCAGGAATGGTAGAACCTGTCGCTGGGGTTATTGGTGCCGCGGTGGTTGTCCTTGCTCAGCCCATCCTGCCCTATGCTCTGAGCTTTGCCGCCGGCGCCATGATCTTCGTCGTTATTGAAGAGGTAGTGCCAGAGTCTCAACGCGGCGGTAACACAGACCTAGCCACTATGGGTGGCATGGTCGGTTTTGCGGTAATGATGCTGCTTGACGTAGCATTCAGTTAGTCGAAATAGATGTCAAGTGTGTTGAGATGAGAACTTTCACTAAGGAAGAGTTGAAGAAATATGATGGGCGCGAGGGTCTCATTTACGTCGCCTATGGCAGCAAGGTATATGATGTTTCATTGAGCTTTCATTGGAAGAAAGGCAAGCATCAAGTCATGCATTATGCCGGTTGTGACCTGACTGAAGCCCTAAAAGAAGCCCCCCACGGTTCTGATATGCTGGACCGGTACCCGATAGTGGGTAAACTTCTCGACTCAGATTAAGTCCAGCACTACCACTGCGACCAAAAAACAGGTATAATATTGTGATTCTTATGCTGAGGATAGAAGTACAACGGAGGCGAGTAGGATGAGTGACAAGGCAAGACCACGCTTGACTGAAACTACTCATGGCGCGGGTTGAGCTTGCAAAATAGGTCCGGGAGACCTCTATAAAGCGTTATCTGGCTTGCCTCTCGTCTCTCACCCTAATCTAATCGCGGGTATGGAGAGAGCTGAGGATGCCGGTGTCTATAAACTAACCGATGACCTGGCTATCGTCGAGACCATCGATTTCTTCACGCCGATAGTGGACGACCCCTACTCGTTTGGCCAGATTGCCGCCGCCAACGCGATGAGCGATGTCTATGCCATGGGCGGAAAACCACTGACAGCGATGAATGTTGTCTGTTTTCCGATAAAGACAATGGATATCTCGATACTTAAGGAAATCCTGGCTGGAGGAGTGGCAAAGGTGCACGAGGCAGGCGCAATACTGGTTGGGGGGCACAGTATTGAAGACGAGGAACTGAAGTACGGGCTCTCCATCACCGGTATCATTCATCCCGCCAAAGTAGTCCTCAATAACGGTGCCAGGGTAGGTGACAAACTAATCTTAACCAAACCGCTGGGCACCGGAATAATGAGCACCGCCTTGAAGGGCAAGGTGATAGATGAAGAGGCCATGGTCAAAGTCATCAAGAGCATGGCCACCCTCAACCGGAAGGCATCAGAGCTAATGCAGGAGATAGGAGTCCATGCCTGTACTGATGTCACCGGTTTCGGACTGCTAGGTCACGCCAGTGAGATGATTGAAGGAACTGATGTTGCTATGCTCATCCACTCGGCAACGGTCCCGTTTTTCCCGGAAGCAAAAGAGCTTGCCGAAATGGGCATGATTCCGGGTGGACTGCACCGCAACCGAGAGTTCCGCCTGAATATGGTTGAAATAGCCAGAGAAGTCCCTGATTACCTGGCAGATATTCTCTTTGACCCTCAGACCTCGGGAGGGCTGCTTATCTCGGTATCCGAACAAAAAGCGCCGGTGTTGCTGGAGAGAATGCACCAGGAGGGCATTGAGGAGGCAGTCGTCATCG
>DATKWF010000049.1:0-3871 GCA_035529715.1 Dehalococcoidales bacterium
ATACAGATGCCGATGATGCCTACGGTAAGTGGCGTCACTTCCGCACCGCCCGTGATAGAAACTCAAGAAAATCTGCCACCAGTACTACAGTAAGAAAGGCACTACCCAGACACACCAAACCGGCAAAAGGAAAACGAGGAATTAGCAACACCGTAGACTTCAATCCCGAGTCAAATAGGAGCTTCATATATACAAAACTCTGCCAGGTTATCAGGGAAAAAAGGATGATGCCGAGCAGACCGGTGATGCCGTCAATAACTGCCTGGGCACGCCGCGGCAAACGGCTGACAACGATGTCTACGGAAACATGGCCCTTGAAGAAAGCACAGTAAGCCAGGCTGAAAGAGACCACGATGGCCATCATGTATTCGGTCAGGTCAAAGGAGCCGACTATCGGCCGGTTAAAAACATAGCGCAGGATGACGTCGCTGGCTGTAAGCACCATTATGGCCGCCAGGACGCCTACCCCTGCGCCATGCAATACCGCTACCGCCGGGTGCACCAATCTATTAACCGTTTCGGCTAACTTGCTTAACCACATCCCCGGCCAGTTCCAATTCTTTCTCTTTATTTTTACGGCTTTTAGCTTTTTATCAGGTCCTGTGTTGTTTTCAGTATATCCGCCGCTTCAGGATGTCCGGCGGCCACATTATCCTGGATCCATTTGTCCCACAAAGGCTGGGACATGGCCTGCAACTTGGCCGCATCTGCATCCGAAAGGGTAGTCTCGGTCATGAGATAGTTACCCGCCTTAATGGCCTCCCTGGCGGCGCCTTCGGCCGTGTCGAACATATTTTTGCCCCAGAACTTGGAGCCTTCCAGTCCGCCGACGCTCTCTATCTGCTTCTGGATATCGGGGGGCAGCTTATTCCAGGCGGCATTGCTGAATGACTGGGTAAAATAGACGACAAAACTGGGGAAGAAGGTATAGTATTTGACCACTTCATACTGCCTGAAGCTGTAGATTGCCTCCCAGGGAATCATCATGCCATCCATGACCCCCTTCTGGAGGTCGGTGTAGGTGTCAGGCATACCCACGTTAATCGGTGAAATACCGAGTGCCTTGCCCAGCTCCGTGGGCGGCCCCCCGGTCAATCTCAGCTTCATTCCCTTCAGGTCTTCCAGGGTCTTGACCTGCTTATCGGTTGTTATCAAGAAATAAGGATTACTCGTCCAGGTCAACAGGACATGGTTATCGGCGAACTGCTGGCGGATGGACGGGTACTTCTCGTAAAGCTGCCAGAGTATGCCACTGGCCTGCTCGGCATTCTTAAAAGCGAGAGAAGGCAGGCTGATGACATCGGCCAGCGGCGTCAGGCCCGCCCAGTAACCGTGGAAGCACCAGGCAACGTCAGCAACACCACCCTTGAGGGCCTCCCAGGTATCCGGCCCCTTGGTGAGGGTCTGGGCGTCGTAAATCTCAAATTTCACCCTGCCGTTGGTGGCTTTCTCCATCGCCTGTATCCAGGGCAACATGGCATGCTGCCCCTCCCAGCCTCCCTGCGGGTTCTGGTCGGCATACCGCAGCGTTATCACCTCAACCGGGGCAGGTGCCGGTGCGGGTGCTGGGGCGGGAGCAGGTGCCGGTGCCGGTGCCGGGGCTGGTTCGGCACAGCCGCCTAAAATCAGGGCACCTATCAGCAGCACCGCCAGCGAAATTAAAATAAACCTTTTCATAGCTTCCTCCTTTGTCTCAGCCTAAAAATTGCCTGGCTTACCTTACCGGTCTTTTTGCTCCATAGGCACCTCCATCATATATTTTTTAATAGTTCAGGGCACTCCTGTTACAAGCTGAAATATTAATTAATCATCAGTCACTTTGAATAGTATACACGTGTGTTCATGAATGTCAATATTAACATTCAATGGACGCTACGTTACGGATTTATACAATCTAGCAGATGATAAAGCTGAATGTAACAATAGCTTGTCTTGTTCAATCGTCTGTCGAAATGAAATTTTTAGAGAAGTATACTTTACAAAAGCTAGGAGTAGTGCTAATGTAATGATGGCTCCGGAGAATCGGAGCCAAAGGTATTTATAGAGAGGTTGTCAACCTGATTTTTCAACTCATGTCAACCTGATTGTTAAAAAAATGAAGAAGTTATAGACCGATTCCAGCCTCAAGGATGCCCTGAAATCCGGAAAAATGTCAGCATTACTTTTAATCAGGGTGTCACAGGTTCGAGACCTGTACGGCCTACTTCGTAACTCACCATTTTTTGCCAACATTTTGCCAACATTGGGTTCTAAGTTTTCGCTAGCACCCACTTCGAATATCTGGTCAAACTTTTCTGCCGCCTCCTCTTGAAGCCCTGGTAAAACGTGGCTGTATATGTCTAACGTAATTCCGATATTGGCGTGCCCTAAACGCTCTGAGACAACCTTAGGGTGAACACCCGCCTTGAGCATCAAAGTAGCGTGAGTATGCCATAAATCGTGAATCCTGATGTCTCTCAGCCCTGCTTTCTTGATTATCCGCCGGAAGGCAAGCGTCACGGCATTGGGGTTGATGGGAGTACCATCCGGCCGTATAAAGACGAAATCATCAGCGTTTCAAGCAGAACAGCGTTATCTTCGCTGATTGATGACATCACTTGGTCAACAACCTCTCTTGCCGCTGGCGTAACTAGACTGAGAGCCTCCCGTCCCTTGTCCATCAGGGTGACATTCACATATCTCTTGTCACTGCTATCGCGCTCGGCTTCGATGAGTCCTTCTTGCTTCATGCGGTTGATTAATGCCGTGATATTATGCCGCTCTGGCTGCGTCCAATCGGCTATCTCGTATGGCCTCATGACCCCGCCATTGCTTGCCAGGGCTCGCAGCACTATCAACTTGACTATCGAGAAACACGCTTTTCGGTATAAATGAACGTCGGCATATTTCAGTACTGGCCGTGCAGTCTGGACTAATAAGATAAACGTCCTCAGGATGTCGTCGCCGTGGTTTACCTCTATCATGTCGCTGGCTTACCTTGGCGACTTTTTGGTTGCCTTTGATTTGGTGGGCATCAGATATAGCATATGGCGTTTCTGAAGTCATCGTCAACACCGTTGAACGTGTTTTATCGGGCGCGGCAGTTCGTATTCAAAGTACAGTTGACAGGCAAAAATATGGATGGTAAGGTAAGTAATGTAAGGTAACGACGGTTGATTATATACATATGAAGTGTTATAATGCCGATTGCCACTTAGTAACTTACACTTACGTATGAACCAGTTGCCTAAAGCGTGAGGCAAATCGAATTGTCTGCCGAGAGGGCGGTGAGGGTGAAAGAGGGAGACATGGAGCTGCTACCCGTATCTGGTCAGTCTGTTAGTGCGGAGCCAGTAGTGAAACCGACCCTGGAAAGGCCGTTTTATTTTTTATATCGCAAGAAGGGGGTCCAATAGAATGTTCAGTTTTTTACAGAACAGCATCAAGAAAGAAGGGAGCAAGCGAGAACGTCTTGTCACGAAACGAATCATCCTCACCCCGCTGATTCTCCTCCTTATAGCCGCTATCGTTGTGCCGGCTACATTCGTCGACAGGGCCGCGGCCTACGATTACACGGAATACCCGGGGCTACACAGGGCCTTTGAGGGGAGTTTCATCAGTAAGCCCCCCCCACCCAGCTTAATACTTACAGGCGAGGCTGAGATTGGCCCCACGGCATACTTTGAGATAAATGCTTCCGACGATATCTGGGCACCCAGTTGGGGCGTACCGTATAGCTGCCAAAAGTTTATCTTCGATATAAGCGAAGACTCTTCAAGCATCAGCCAGATTGATATATTGCATGAGGGGTATGGTACCGGCGGCCATACCCTCTATGTCTGGAACAACGGATCCCCCTTCCCTCTCTGGGAACAGTTAGACACAACGGTAT
>DATKWF010000050.1:0-18410 GCA_035529715.1 Dehalococcoidales bacterium
CACTAAAATAAATATGAACGCCGTAACCGTAATAAAAGCAGTTACGCCAATACCGTCACGCACAAAGAGCAGAATATCCCGAAACGGGTCGGCTTTTACCGTAACCAGAATTATAACCAGGCCAACCACCAGAGCCACCAAACCCCACCACGGGTCAATGCGCGCCAGCGACTCGGCACCGGGAATATAAGCCAGTTTACTCCCGCTGGGACCAAGTTTCGGCTCTACGTCCACGAGCACCTCAAAATAACTCTGCGGGGCCAACCCTCAGAGGCTTGCCCAAATGTGAGTTCAGCTATTTACTGGCTGGAAAGCCACTTCCCGACCAACTGTTCAATCAGTCCTTCGTCTTTAACTGCTTTCAAGCCCGCGTTAATTTTTTCTACCAAATCTGCCTCAGTTTTGCAGACTGCGATTCCGTAATTTTCCTCGGTAAAGACCTCGCCGGCTGCCTTGAGTTTATCCGGGTACTCACCCACATAGCCCAGAGCCAGGGGATTATCGGCGACAACGGCATCAATCTGCCCGTTCATCAAATCCTGAAAAGCCAGACCAATATCATCGTATGTCTTGAGAGTTGCTCCCGCGACCTTCTCTATCTCGAAGGAGCCGGTGGTCCCGATTTGTGCCCCGGCAACCTTGTCCGCCAGCGCATCTTTGCTGGTGATGTCGGTGTTGTCTACGCGCACGATGACAATCTGCCCTGCCTCAAAATAGGGGTCTGAGAAAAGAAATTGTTTCTTGCGCTCTTCGGTGATGGTCATGGCGGAGATAGCCGCATCATACTGGCACTGCGCTATGCCGGCCAGAAGCGGGTCCCAGGCTACATTCATAAACTCAATTTCCAGGCCTGCTTTTTCGGCAATGGCGGTCATCAGGTCAATATCAAACCCTTCAATCTCCTTGGTCTGTTCATTGACAGACTCGAAGGGCGGCCAGGTGGCATCGGTGGCGATTCTGACCTTTGTTGTTGGTTGACCGCAGCCAGATAACAAGCTTAGGAGTAGTAGTCCAAGCAGAACATACAAAATAATACGTTTCATCCCTTCCTCCTTATTACTTGATTTGGCGAAAGTCTAACACATTTATAGCAAGCTGTCTATGCTTTTAACACAGGAATTTGCGTTAAGTAACCCGTTATCTTTTGCAAATATTTTTTGCTCGCGAGCTGATTAGTACAATAACCGCACTATATGATACTATTAGCTATGAAAAGGGGTTACACGCAATAATGGAACATAGACATTACGGCAGAACCGGAGAGCAATTCTTGATACTTAGCTTTGGTGCACAACGTATCGTTGACGGCCATGGCTGTAGCGAGGAAGAAGCTATAAGAATGGTCAATTATGCACTGGACCATGGCATACGCTATTTTGATACGGCGTGGGTGTATTCCGAAGGCCAATCTGAGGAGCGTGTTGGCAAAGTAGCTCGATACCGCCGAAAGGAGATGTGGTTGGCTACCAAAACAACAGCACGCGATCGTCAACAAGCAAGAAAACAACTTGAAGAAAGTCTGAAAAGACTCCAGACCGATTACATCGATGAATGGAGAATGCATAATATTTGGTCTTTTGAGGAGCTTGACAAGATAACTAACCCCGGTGGTGCGTTAGAGGCAGCAATTGAAGCACGAGAGCAGGGACTGGTTCGATATATAAGCATAAGTGGGCATAGCAATCCTGAGGTTCAAACCGAGGCACTGGAACGCTTTCCATTTGATAGTGTACTCTGTGCTACTTCAGTGCTGGATCACTTTATACTTAGCTTCGTTGAGGAATTCATACCACTGGCTAAAACCAAGGGTGTAGCTATCGCTGGTATAAAAATATTGGCATTGGGTGGCCTGGCTGATATCTACGCTAGAGCACTGCGGTACGCTTTCGGCTTGCCTATCGATACTGCTGTTGTTGGCATGGAGAGTATGGAACAATTAAAAAAGAATATTGCCGTAGCGGAAACTTATGAGCCGCTTAGTGATATCGAAAGACTGGCCTTGTTCCAAGAGGTGTTACCTAGAATAACTCCGCGAGTTGTTTTTTGGAAAGCTGAAGACTTCAAGAATCCGGTGGAATGGAAGAAACGATAGAATATATCAATTTTTATAGGCAGGGAAAGTTACAGTTCTATACAGAATTTAATTTGTAAACCTTTCCGCTATCTAACTAGGCTTTTACTAGGCGTTTCTGCATCTTTATGTGTTTAATGCCAACTTCCCAGAAAGTCGAGCCTGTTTCCACAAAGCCGCACGACCTGTAGAAGACAGCCGCCACACACTGGGCATGGAGGACTACCTGCTCTACCCCTCCATTTTCCAATTCTTCATCCAGGAAAGAAATAATTCCCCTGCCGATTCCCCGGCGGCGGAGCGGCTTCAAGACGGCTATTCTCTCCAGTTTTGCCTGATTATCCGTAAAGAATAAGACCCTTGCCGTGCCGATAACTCCCTGCCCGTCCTTGACTACCATGTGCAGCGCTTCCCGGTCGTCCTTATCAAATTCCAGTTCCCCGGCAACACCCTGCTCTTCAACAAACACCTGCCTTCTTACCTCAAAGGCGCCCTTTAGCTCCGTCTCATTCTCTACAAATTTATAAGTAAGCTCTTTCATGTTAACCAGACCAGCACCATCTTATCCGGCATAATTATATAGCAAAGAAAAAGCACTGAAAAGGAATAACCGTGAATAGTCTTAAATTTTGCTGGAACGCGCGCTGACGATGCGGAGGAGCATGCCCAAACACAGGCCGGGATTTGGTTGATTTGAGGCTAAGGTATTGACAATCGCGCAAATAGGACTATAATTAGCTCATTCAATACGATTCAGCCTGAACAAGTAGAAATGGTGGGGTGGGGGGAGGGGAATAACAAGGGCACAGGAACTGCCTGGCATGGCGGTTGAAGGTGCCCTTTCGGTGGGACTCAGGATGGAAAAACTGAAACAAATACTCGTCGGCTTCAGCTTTATCCTTGCGGCACCGGCGCTGGTTGGTGCCGGCATAGCCGGACTGAACTTCGGGAGAATGGTTTTTGCTATAGCTTGCTTTATCGGCGCCGTGGCCCTCTTCCTGGTTACAATATATCTGAAGAACAAATACAAGATTAAACTGCCGCTCTAGCAAAGAGATTCATCAGCACCAGTATTCCTTACTAGTATTCCTTATCAGAGCGTGGCTTCCGAAACTAAATTTGGAGAAAAAACACTATGCCCCTCCTAGACCTGATGAAACACAGAAAGAGTGTCAGGGATTTCCTGGATAGACCCGTTGAGCGAGAAAAAATAACCATGTGTCTTGAGGCAGCAAGGGTAGCTCCCTCCGCCTGCAATTCACAACCGTGGAGATTTATAGTAGTTGATGAGCCGTCATTAAAGAACCAGCTCTGCAAAGTTGCCTTTAGCGGCATATATTCAATAAACGCCTTCTGCAAAATGGCTCCGGTTATAGTCGTCGTTATCTCCGAAAAGTCCAGGTTTATAGCCAGAGTAGGCGGAATGTTACGTGGCACAAAATACTATCTAATTGATATCGGGATAGCCTGCGAACATTTCGTGCTACAGGCTGAAGACCTTGGTCTTGGAACCTGCTGGATAGGCTGGTTTAATGAAAAAAGGGTAAAATCGGTCTTGAACATCCCACCGCACAAAAAGATTGACGTCCTGATAGCGTTAGGCTATTACGATAGGAAAAAGCTGAAGTCGGGACACGACAGGGAGCCAGCTGACAAAATCGCATCCTTTAATGCCTACTGAGTCAAGCGACGTCCTAACTGGCTTCATCAAAACCGGAGCCGCTCCCCCGAACAGGTAAGAGCGGCTCTAGTCAATCGTGGCTACAGGTTAATTGTTATCTTCCTGTAAGCTGAGTGCTACTTCAGTCTTCCCAGCCACCACCCTTCCCCAGGCGAGAGAAACAAAAGCTTAACCCGCCAATGAATATCAGCCACATAATAATGGTGGTAACGACGGCTGCTGTAGTCATTTTTCACTCACCTCCTTTGGCTGTTTTGACTGCCTGAAGCACAAAGCTCAGTATCAGGATCACGCCAAGTATAGTCCATATGGGCCAAGACCAACTGAAATAACCTTCATAACCCCCAGGCGAGATATCCTTCATAAAGCCACCATAGATAACCACGAAAAGCAGTGCGGCGGGGATAACAAGCTTCAGCAGCCAGTCCCACCAGGCACCGACCCTGATATCCGAGGTCTCGTTCAAATATGCTCTTAGCTTCCCGGCACCAAACCCCCAGCCAACGACAAGACAGGCCAGCGCACCGGTTATAAGCAAGCCATAGAAAGATACTGCCCTATCCACCATATCCAGCCAGAAAAGACCGCCACTTGTGGTGTACAAGATACCGACTACAAAGCAGATAACGCAGACAATGAACGTGGCTTTAACCCTGCCCAAGCCAAATTTATCCATTACCGGGGCAATTACCCCTCCATAGGCAAGGAAGTAGGCAGAAGTGGTGCCCATGAAGAACAGGCAGAGGAAGAAGAGCACGCCAATAACGGCATTTCCTCCCGGCATCATGGAAATTGCCGCCGGATAAGTTACGAAAGCCAGGCCCAGACCTGAAGCGCTAACGTCTCCAACTGGAATGCTCATGGCCTGCATTATGAAACCAACAATGCTGAATACGGCAAACCCAGCAAAGAAACTGGTGGCACAATTGGAGAATGAGGTAATGAAGGCACTATTGGTTACATCGGCTTTCTTGGCAACAAAACTGCCATAGGCGAACATTCCCGCCATGCCGAGGGAAAGGGTAAAAGCAATCTGGCTAAAGGCGGCAAACCAAACGCCTCCTTGGGACAAGAGCGAAAAGTCTGGTGCAAGAAAATAGTTCAGACCACCAGCAGCTCCAGCCAGGGTCACGCCGCGCACCACCAGGACAACCAGTATTGCCCAGAAGGCACATACCATCCATACCGAAACCCTGCCGATTACCGCGGCACCCCTGTACATTATGAAGAACAAGACTATCCAGACCAGTGCCAGCAGTCCCAGGATGGGCAATACCGGGGCACCAAGAACAGTGGGGCCATCGGAAAGTCTCAAGACCGTACCAAAGAAGTAGCCTCCTGCCTCAGCGGCTCCGGCTTCTCCCAGCCCCCAGGCCATAGTAGCCGCGCTAATCGCGTAGTTTAAAGACCAGGCAATAATGACCGTATAATAAGTCACTATCAGGAAAGCAACAAAAACCGGGCACCAGCCCAGCCACTCCCACTTCTTGCCAATGCCTTCAAAGACGCCAGGGGCACCTCTCTGGAAGTAACGACCCATGCCGAATTCCATCATCATCCAGGGAATACCAAGCAAAATAAGACCGACAATCCACGGTATCAGGAAAGCGCCACCACCATATTCGTAGGTCAGGTAGGGAAATCGCCAGACATTACCCAGACCTATAGCCGAACCGATAGCGGCAAAGATAAAGGTGGCTCTGCCGCTCCATCTCTCTCTTTTTACTTCAGCCAATTAATCAACCTCCTTTGTTGAATATTCATCATCATAGTGAAATAGTCCGTTACTGCCGAATAAGCATACCCCCTTTCCCACAAGGAAAATCGTGACAGTGAACTTGTTAATACCCTCTACCTAGAAGAGCTAGGTAACCACCCTATTAGCCCGAAATTTTACTCCTCAAAATACAATATGTCAATAGGTATGGGAGGATATAACCAATCACACTGTAAAAAATGCTTACAATAACCAAGCCAGTGATAACTCAAAATATACACAACCTTCCTGCCAGATGGTAGAATTCAACTAAATGCGTATTGCATAACCACGCCCATCAGTCAAGGAGGATACTCCGATGACACAAATTGCCTATGATTATTTTGAAAAAGTGGATATACGAGCTGGCAGAATCACCAGGGTGGAGGATTTTTCCAAGGCACGAAAACCAGCCTATAAACTCTGGATAGACTTCGGGGTTCTTGGTGTCAAGAAATCAAGCGCCCAAATCACCAAGCTTTACCGCAAAGATAAGCTGATGGGCAGGCTCATTATAGCCGTAACCAACTTTCCGCCCCGGCAGATTGCCGATTTTATATCTGAAGTCCTGGTACTGGGGGTAGTACTGGACAACGATGAAGTCGTGCTGATTCAACCGGATAGTGAGGTACCGCTGGGGAAAAGAGTTTTGTAATAAATAAAGTAGATTACCAAACAGCCTTACCCGGCACACACTCTTGACACAAGACCTGCTACATACCTACAATTACTTTCAGGCAATCACAACCGCGTGCCGCCTAGCGATTGTGCCCTAGCAAATTTTTCTGCAGGAGACGTAATGACTGAATTTACCCGGGTAGTGCCCGCTATCCTCACCGATGACCCCAAAGCCCTGGAGACCATGGTGCGCCAGGCAGAAAGCTTCACCGACTATGTGCAGTTTGACATTATGGATGGCCAGTTTGTGCCATCACGGAGCATAACCTGGGAACACCTGGCCAGCCTCAACACGAAGCTAGGCTGGGAAGCCCACCTCATGGTGCTGCACCCCGAAGACTACCTGCCCGGCTTTCACCAGGCCGGGGCGCAGAAGATAGTCTTCCATTATGAAGCTACTTCTTCGCCGCGAGAAATCATCTCTCAAATCAGAGACCTGGGCATGAAGGCAGGATTAGCCATCAACCCGGATACCACTGTTCCCACTATCCTGCCTCTGCTTGATGAAGTGGACAGTGTCCTCCTGCTGACGGTCAACCCCGGCTTCTACGGGAGTAAATTCATACCCGAAGTCATGGACAAGGTGCCAGAACTGCGCAGTGCCAGGGCTGAAATAGAAATAGGCGTCGATGGCGGTATAAAAGAGGGTAACATTGCCCGGATTGCCCGGGGCGGGGTTGATTTCATCTGCGTGGGCAGCGCCATATTTTTACAGTCACCGCCTGGCGAGAGTTTTCTCCATCTTCAAACCCTGGCACGGGAAAGCTAGCGGTACAGTGCCCGGGGCAGACAATACCAATAAGTAACACAGTCAATCAAAGCCGCTTATTGACCTGTCCAGCTATATCAGTTCAGCAACCAGCTTCCTGATAGCCGACTCATCTCCTGAACTCAGGTGAATCCTGACAACTCGCCGTCCCAGGGACTGCAACACCTGAAGGTCGCCCAGAGCCTGGGCATCAGCCAGGACGCCGAAAGTATAAGACTCACCGGGGATGGGCAGGTCTTTCTCATGCTCTGCAGTTATCTGCAGGAACAGCCCGGTATCAGGCCCGCCCTTGTGCAGCTGCCCGACGGAGTGCAACAAACGCGGCCCGTATCCCAGATTCGTGGCGACATGATAACTCTCCAGCACCTTCCGGCGCAATTCTGCCAGCGCCCGGTCAACTCCAGGGGTCTGGCGGACATAAGCCATGATAGCCAGGTAATCACCTTGCTTGACCTTAGCCATTAAGTCGACAAATGATTGGTCAGTCTCCACCTCTGGTAGTCGCCCGGAAGCATGGTACTCCTGCAGGACACATGCCGTCAGGTCTTTAGCTGTCTTCACATCGGGCTGGTCAAAGGGATGGATACCCAATATGGCTCCGGCTACAGCGATGGCAAACTCCCAGCGAAAGAACTCGCTTCCCAGCCTGTAACGTTCCGGCATCTCCAGGTTTATTACCGGCTGCCCTGAAGATTTAATGCGCTCTATTGCGGTATCAATTGCTGAGTTATCGTCACCAGCCAGGCGCAGATACACAAAAAGTCGGTCATCTCCATAGTCAGTAGTCGCCATCAGCGGCTCACCGGCAACCGGTACAATACCCTTCCCATCCTTACCAAGGCTCTCGGCAATAAGCTGTTCCACCCACAACCCGAAACTACCGAGGGCAGGTGAGGTAACCAGGGTAAGCTTGTCCCTTCCCTGTCGGGCAAGGGCACCCATGGTCGCTCCAAGCCAGGCGCCAGGATTTTCACAAGGAGACACGCTGGAAATGCATCCCTCCCGCATGCAATCCGCCCCGTCAAGCAGTGCCGCAATGTTAATCCCAATCAGCACCGCCGGAACCATGCCAAAGTAAGACAGGACAGAGTAGCGCCCGCCGACATCAGCCGGGTTCAGGAAGGTGCGCCGGAACCCCTTCTCTTCTGCCATCCTGGCCAGGGGAGTCCCGGAATCAGTTATCGCCACAAAGTTCTGCCCTGCCCTCTCCTTCCCAACCACCTTTTCTACCAAGTCTCTGAAGTATTTATAAAAAGAGAGGGTCTCAATGGTGCCACCGGACTTGGAAGAGACCAGGAACAAAGTATGTGCCGGGTCAATCGCCTCGGTCACTGCCTGTACACAGGCAGGCACGGTAGAGTCCAGCACAATAAGTTCGGGATAGCCAGCAGCACTGCCAAAAGTCTGCCTCAATACCTCCGACCCCAGAGCCGCACCACCCATACCCAGCAGAACAACATTACGGAAGCCAGCACCCCTTATTTCTTCGGCAAAAACTGCCAGGTCAGGTACCTGTTTACTCATAAATTTGGTGACATCAAGCCACCCCAGGCGATTGGTGATTTCCCCGGGGTCCGGTCTCCAGACAGTGTGGTCTTTTTGCCAGATACGTGCCACCACTTCCTGTTTCCGGAGATTGTCCAGGGATGCTTTCACATCAGATAAATGAGCCCCCAGGCCAGCAAAGGCACCAGGGACATCTGAAGAATAATCCGTCACTTCAATATTCCTGATTGCATTATTTCCTGGTTTCCTGCAAAAGTCGCAGCGCCTCGTCTGCCATATGCCGGGCAGTCAGGCCCAACTTCTCATAAACCACCTGCCATGGAGCTGATGCTCCGAACCGTGACAGGCCGATAGCCACACCTTTTGGACCCACGTATCGCTCCCACCCCAGCTTCACCCCCGCCTCTATGGATACGCGCACCGCTACTTCGAGAGGTAAGACACTGTGCCGATACTCGGCTGGCTGCTCATCAAACAGTTCCCATGAGGGCAGCGAGACGACACGGGCGGAAATGCCCTTCTCCTGCAACAGTTTCCCTGCCTCCAGAGCAATGTGCACCTCAGAGCCAGTAACCATGAGAATAACCTCCGGCTGTTTTGCCGCTTCCCAGAGAACATAGCCGCCGCGCTGCACGCCACTGGCGGGAGCCAGTGCCTCTCTATCCAGCACGGGCAGATTCTGGCGACTGAACAGCAGAGCCGTCGGACCGTGGCGACGCTGCAGAGCTACCTTCCACGCCTCTACTGTCTCCGTAGCATCGGCGGGACGAATTACCACCAGGTTGGGAACAGTCCGCAGGCCCATGATTTGCTCCACCGGCTGGTGTGTCGGCCCATCCTCCCCCAAGCCGACAGAGTCATGACTGAAGATATATACCACCCTGAGCCCCATCATCGCCGCCAATCGCATCGGCGGGCGCATATAATCGGAAAAAACCAGAAAAGTCGCCGTATAGGGAATGATACCTCCATGAAGAGCCATACCGCTGGTTATGCTACCCATAGCGTGTTCCCGTACTCCAAAGCGCATGTTACGACCACAGTAGTTATCAATCCCGAAGTCGCCCTTGTCCTTCAGAATGGTCTTGGTTGATGGAGCCAGGTCAGCGGAACCACCCATCAAGGAGTGAACTCTGGTTGCAACTAAATTCATTACCTGCCCTGAAGCAGAGCGGGTAGCGATGGGTTTATCTCCAGTTTTGAACAGACCATTAAGGTCTTTATCCCACCCTTCCGGCAGGTCTCCCCGCAGGGATTCTTCCAGCTGTCCGGCTTCGTCGGGATAAGCCTTACGATATGCTTCCAGCTTTTTCTGCCACTCTTCCTGATAGCCTTTGCCTCTTTCCTGCGCCTGGCGAAAGTGAGCCAGGACTTCAGGCGGGATGGTGAACGGTTGTTCATAAGTCCAGCCCAAATTCTCCCTGGTCAGGCGCACTTCCTCTTCGCCCAATGGCTCGCCGTGGGTGGAAGCCGTACCTTGCTTATTGGGACTCCCATAGCCAATGATAGTCCGGCATATTATCAGGCTGGGGCGGTCACTCTCTGCCTGAGCCATCCGTATCGTCTGCTCCACACTGGCAACATCCATACCATCAACCGGACCAACGACATGCCAGCCATATGCCTGAAATCGCTGCGCCACATCCTCGGTGAAGGTAATGTCAGTGCTTCCCTCAATAGAAATGTCATTATCATCATACAGATAGATAAGCTTACCCAGGCGCAGTGTCCCCGCCAGCGAGGCTGCCTCTGAAGAGACACCCTCCATGAGGTCGCCATCGGAAACAAGCGCATAGGTGTAATGGTTAATAATTTCATGCCCGGGTTTATTATAATTGGCTGCCAGCCAGCGCTCAGCAATAGCCATGCCGACCCCGTTGGCGAATCCCTGCCCCAGTGGGCCGGTGGTTGTTTCCACGCCGGGGGCAGTTCCGTACTCCGGATGTCCCGGTGTCTTACTCCCCCACTGCCGGAATTGCTTGAGTTCTTCCAGTGACAGGTCATAGCCGGTAAGGTGAAGAAGGGCGTAAAGCATAGCTGACGCATGCCCGCAGGAGAGGACAAACCTGTCCCGGTCAGGCCATTTTGGGTCACCGGGGTTATGCTTTAGAAAACGGTCCCACAACACATAAGCTATTGTTGCCGCACCCATAGGTGCTCCGGGATGTCCAGAGTTAGCCTTCTGCACGGCATCCACCGCCAGGAACCGCATGGTGTTAATACATAACTCATCAAATTTCGCCGCCGTCATATTCGGCCCTCCAGCATTGCCTCATTCCTCCCCTTTAGACCAATTTTGCATAATCTCCTTGAGTCGCTGAGCCAGTTTAGGATTTGAACGCAGACGCTCAATGAAAATGGGGCAACCCTCCAGCAGTGAATTCTGGGCCGCCGTTGCCATACTGGATAACAGGTTCTGCATACCGAGGTCGGCCTGCTGCGGGATATTCATCCCCGGTGCCGACGACTCTAACTGACGACGAATATCCTCAGCAGTAAATTTCATTGGCATCACACACGACTTATACCAGGGACACTCCCGACACTGGACTATCCCATAAGCTTCATCTATAATGTCCCCCATCTCTGGCCTCCTTTGTATTTGGATTAGCTATGGCACAATTTTACCAAGTCGTTTTTCTATATCCGACTTGTCGGCAAAAGCGCCAATTTTTATATCTTGGATTATACCATCTTTATCAATAAAGAAGGTGGTGGGAAAAGCCCGAATGTTATACTGCAGAGCTACATCCTGGTCGATATCAAGCAGGATGATAAAGGAAAGCTCCAGACTTGATGCAAAATATTGTACTCGGGCAGGGTGTTCCCCGACATCGACTGCCAGTATTACCAGTCCCCTTTCAGACCATTCCTCGTCTTCGTATATTTCCTGCAAAAAGGGCATTTCAAACTCACAGGGACCACACCAGGTCGCCCAGAAGTTAAGCAGCACCGGCTTACCCCGGAAATCACTCAGGCTGATAGTCTGACCATCAAGGCTAAGAAGCTGAAAGTCCGGTGCCAGCCTCTCTGCCTGGGAACCCCCGTCCGGGGTAGAACCAGACGTGCAGCCAGTCAGCACCAATCCTGAGCCCAAAACTGAGAGCAGCATTATGGCTAATATTACTTTTAGCAATCTGTTCATAAATCCCTCAAGGGTAGAATTTCAGACAGTAAACGAAGAAAGCCAGATTAGTTTGTTAGTCAATATAAGGATGCCAATTGCTATGAGTAATAAACCACTGATAATGTAGACATAGTTAGAATATTGACGAACCCGCTTCAGTAAGGGGGCAACGGAATCAAAGGCTACGCCGATAATCAGGAAGGGAATTCCCAACCCCAGGGAATAGAAGGCAAGGAGATATGCTCCGCTCCAGGCTGTCGCCGAGTTCAAAGCCAGAGCCAGAACACCCCCCAGTATCGGGCCAACGCAGGGTGTCCAGGCCAGAGAAAAAACAGCCCCGATAATCAAGGAGCGCAAATAACCGGTAGTGTTGCCCATGGATGGTGCCAGGCGCTTTTCATAGCTCAACCACGGCACTTTCAAGGCTACCAGAATAAACAGGCCAAAAGCTATCAACAGGCTGCCGGATATCTTATTGAGCAGGGCTAAACTGAGGTTAATGGCAAATCCGGTTAACCCGGCGATTGCTCCCATAAGTATAAATATTATGGAAAAGCCGACCACGAAGCTAAGAGAATGAAAAAAGACAGGAATGCGGATCCGGCTAACCCTCTCATCAAATATTTCAGGGCCGGCCAGGCTGGCCAGGTAAACCGGTACCAAAGGCACCACACAGGGCGACAGGAAGGATAAAAGTCCGGCACTGAAAGCAACTACAATTGATATTTCCATCTCAGGTATTCATCTTAATGCTAATTAATTTTGACATAAATATCAAATTTTACGGTAATTACGGGTATACTGTACCTGCTTATAATGGACAAGCCTCTTGCCGTGGCATATAATTTTAAAGTAAATAAAGGGAGGAGAGCAATTAGACCACTAAGTTTTACGCAGATTTCGCTATACCAGTCCTGCCCATTATGCTACAAGCTGCAATACATTGATGGCTTGAAGTCAAAAGATAAGTGGTATTTCAGCTTCGGCCTCACCATGCATCAATGTGCCGAGTACTTCTTTAAGGTCAAGGTACCCCCGCCGCCATCACTGGACGAGTTATTGCAGTTTTATGAGGAGAACTGGCTTTCCGCCGGATACGAATCACCCGAGGAGGAAACCAAATACAAGGACTACGGGAGAGAGATACTATCCAGATTCTGGGAAATTCACAGCGCCGGCTTCCAGGTGCCGATAGCTGTGGAAAGAATGTTCAACATTGATATTGAAGGGGTAAAGCTGAGGGGCTTTATTGACCGGGTGGACAAGCTGCAAAATGGGAAACTCTCCATACTTGATTACAAAACAAATAAAGAGTTATTTACCGTTGATGATTTGAAAAAAGACCTCCAGCTGACCCTGTACCAACTGGCGGCACAGCGACTCTGGCAGCTCCCGGTAGAGAAACTTACCCTTTATCACCTGAGGTCAAACACCCCCTGTAGCTGTGAGCCACGTGATGAAAAACAGCTTGAGGAAGCCAGTCAACTGGTGCTAGAGGTAGCCGAAAATATTGCCCAGGAGAGATTCCCGGCTACTGAAAACCAGTACTGCCCCTGCGATTTTCCCGAGCACTGCCCTTATTACCGGCACCAATACCTGAAAGCGACAACAGAGCCAGCCCGGCAAGGCGTCCTGCCCGGAATAGCCATAGTTGACACTGTAGAGAAGTATGCTTCCCTTAAGGCAGAGTTGAAAGAACTACAGAAAGAACTTGACGAGCTGAGAGATGTGATTGTTAGTTACTGCGAGTCAGCAGAGGTAAACCGGGTTTACGGCACGCAGAACGACGTCACCTATAAGCTGATGGAAAAGACAGGCTTTAATGAGGAAGAGGTCAGAGAATTACTCGAACCAGAGGGGCTGTGGGAAAGAGTACTTGGCCTTGACCAGCCACGGCTCAACCAGTTTCTGGCTGATAAAGATGTAGCTGAGGATATTAGAAAAAGACTGGAAGCCTTGAGGCAGGTCGTTTCTTCCTATCCCCAGCTATGGGTGAAAAATCATAAAGAGGAAGAAGAATAGGCTAATGACAAGTAATGGCAATCTGGAGATAGAAAGACTTCAACTGGGCCCCTTTGGCACCAATGCCTATGTGCTGACCTGCCGGCAAACTATGGATAGCGTGCTGGTAGATGCCCCTGCTGAAGCAAATAGGCTTATAGAGAGCTTAGAAGGCACCAACCCAAGGTATATACTGCTGACCCATAGCCACATGGACCATATCGGCGCTCTTGCTGAAATACGCTCCAGATTGAAAATCCCGCTGGCTGCCCACGCCGCAGACGCCGGCATACTGTCGTCTCCGCCAGAAATCCAGCTAAATGACAGCGATACAGTATCGTTCGGGAATATCAAGCTAAAAATACTGCACACGCCGGGTCACACCCCAGGCAGCCTGTGTTTCCAGACCGGGAAATATTTAATTTCAGGAGACACTATCTTCCCCGGTGGCCCGGGCAAAACAGGGTCGCCGGGTGATTTGCAGAAGATAATTAAATCTATAACCGATAAGATTTTTATCCTGGATGATGACACCCGGGTATATCCCGGTCACGGTGAGCCAACAGTACTGAAGAAAGAGAAAGAGGAATTTGCCGTCTTTTCCTCCCGACCCCACCACCCTAACCTCTGCGGGGATGTGCTCTGGCTTTCAGCCTAGATGATTGAGTTACCAGGTTATTTCCACGCGGTGAAAAGCCTCGGCCAACTCAAAATCCTCTCCCTCAGCCATATCCCTGGCCCGCTGTTTAAGCCTATCTTCAAGGTCAGGAATCTTGTTATCATTAATCTGGCTTTTGTGGCAGCGCAGGGCAGCCAGCTTTACATCAAAAGTACCGGTGATATCCGAGTGATAATTTATATCTTCCGGTGCCGCCCAGAGCAAAACTTCCTTAACCTTGTGAGGCTGAATGCCTTCTTCCATTAAATCAGGATAGGCAAGATGGTCCCTGGCATAGGGGAAAATAGCGTCCAGAGTAACCTGCCCGACAATCCGGTGGTCACGATGCCAGATATAGCGCCGATAAGGGTCGGCAGTTACTACCGTCTCGGGTCGGTACATTCTTATCAGGCGCACAATTTCCTTCCTGAACTCAGGAGTATCTTCCAGACTCTGGTCGGGATGGCGCAGGAAGATGACCTCCCTCACCCCCAACAGCCTGGCGGCAGCCTGTTGCTCCCGCTCCCGGATTTTCACCAGTTTCTCCGGTTTCATGTTAAAATCAGAGGTGCCTTTATCGCCGTTGGCACACACCACATAGACAATTTCCTTCCCCTCTTTTACCCAGCGAGCCACAGTGCCAGCGGCTCCAAACTCAGCATCATCCGGATGCGGAATAACCACCATAACCTGAGCCGGTTTAACCGTCATGTAAAACTCCTTGGTTCAAGATACTAACCAGATTGTATAATATCAGCTTAATTGATACAATCTTAGACTGAGGTTATCCAAAGATGGACAATTTCACCTATATCATCAGAAATTACCGGACTTCAGATTTTAATGATTATGTCAAGTTATATATCGCGGCGGCCAGGCTTGCGCCGAGAGGACACGACTGCTCACCCCAGGCCATCAGCGATAGTTTAAACCGCCCTAAGTACTCTCCAGAAAAGGACCTGTTTGTCGCTGAAATGGCAGGTAGAGTTGCCGGCTTTATAAATATCATCCCCGAGCTGGCGACCGAGCGTGTTATTCTTGATTGCCTGGTGCATCCAGAACACCGGAGAAAGCATTTAGCCACCAAACTACTCGGCCAAGCCACACGCCGCGCCAGAGAGTTGAACGCCAGAGTAGCCCGGGTAAATGTAATCCAGGACAATACGGTGGCTACGAGGGTGCTGCCCAGACTTGGTTTCAGAATTGCCCGCCGGTTTCTGGAATTGAGACTGCTTCTTACCGAAGCTCCCCTGCCAGAAACCCATCACCATACACATACGCTTCGTCATCTACAAGCCGGTGAGGAAGAGCAACTCACTCAACTGCAGAATCGCTGTTTTGGCAGTGCCTGGGAATACAACCCCAACACCACCGAAGATATAGTCTACCAGCTAAATTTCAGCTACCATTCACCGGAAGATGTAATCCTGACCTGCGAGAAGGACAGTCTTATCGGCTATTGCTGGACAGAGATAGACCCTGAAGCCACCGAGACTGAGAAAAAGGGACGTATTTATATGTTTGGAGTTGACCCTGATTACCGCAGCCGGGGGATTGGCAAAAAGGCGCTACTGGCGGGATTGTCCTATCTCAAAAGTAAAGGTGCGCGAATTGCAGAGTTAAACGTGGATAGTGAGAATGAAGTCGCTTATGCCCTTTACCGCTCGGTTGGTTTCAAGCCCTGGACGATTAGTCTGTGGTACGAGAAGACGATAGATTAGTATCTTCAGGCAGAATAACCCGACAGCACACCTCTATATTCTCTTACCATCTTATCGGCAATTTTTGACCAGTCAAAGTCGGCTACTGATGTCCGCATTAAATCAATAGACTCTGTGGTAACCTCCGGCTTTGAGAGAAGAAGCTCTATTTTTTGCGCCAGGCGGTGAGGAGAATTATCAACAACCACATACCCCGTCTCACCCTGACGGATGACCTTTTTGGCGATACCGACATCGGTAGCCACCACCGGTGTCCCGCAAGCCAAAGATTCCAGAGCTACCAGTCCGAAACTTTCGTAATAAGAAGGAATAACACAAACATCGGCAGCACCGTAGTAGAGTGGTAACTTCTCCTGCTTTATCAAGCCCAGAAAATTAACCGAGTCCTCTATATTAAGCTCCCGGGACAACTGCTGAAGTCGGTCTATCTCATACTGGCTGTGCTCATCACCACCGATTATCAAAAGCCTGAACCCGTGTTTGTTTTTAAGATAGGTCATCGCCCTCAGTAACTTGTCTATGCCCTTTAATGGCTCAATTCTGCCGACAAACAGAATATTCCGGCGGTTACCATTTAAGTCCAGTTGCTGTCTGGCTGTCTCTTTGTCTATGGGCTGGAACCGGCTCAGGTTCACACCACAGGGGATAACACTGATTGTCTCCGGTGAAGCACCGTAGTACCGAATGAGGTCCTCTTTTTCTCTTTCCGTGGCAGCAACGATGCGATGGCAGTTCCTGGCCAGATATCTCTCTGTCTCAAGGCGAAGTTCAGGCTCTCCCTCACCGATGCCGATAGCATTCTTAACCGCACCCAGCGTATGAAACATTACTATATGAGGAACGTTCCACCAGCTCTGCAGAAATTTCCCCGCCCAGGCCGAAAGCCAGTAATGGCTGTAGACCAAATCATAATGAAGCTGGTTGCGCTTCCTGAAGCTTTCCAGTTTACCAGCAAAGTCAGGGAGATGAGGGTAAACAGCTAACTTGTGCATCTCGCCGTCTTTGCCCGCCTTGAGGTGAATAAGTCGGGTGTTGTTGCCCAACTCATAAATCTGCTTATCCTTAGGGTCATGGGCACGGGTATAGATATCAATCAAGTGTCCACATTTCCCCAATTCACGGGCAAGCTCCAGGACATAGACACTCATGCCACCGGTATCTTTTGCTCCCAGCTTCTTCACCGGGCAACTGTGGGCACTGAGCATGGCTATTCTTAATTGTCCGTCTCTAATCAAACTCCTCCTCTCCGATATCCATGCTTTGTTTATATTATTTTATATATTTAACCTCACCCCCTTTATCCCCCCCTCCTTAAAAGGAGATGGGGAAGAGATTTTAGAGAGGGGGTTCGCCCCTCTCTTATCTACACACCCCTTTTCCCTATCAAGGAAAGGGGGCCAGGGGGATAGGTTGTTAAACAACCGCACTACCACTACTTGATAATTATCTGGCAATTATACAGGGGGATTTCTTTGCCGCCGAGGTGATATTTATACACCTCGGCCCCTTTCAGGAAGTCAAACCTGTTCTTGCCCTTACTGATGCTGTCTTTAATACAGAGAGCTTTGGAAAGTAAGCCTACGCTTAAGTAGCGGTACTCGGGACTGTAGCCACTGTTATATAAATATATACTGCCATTATAGTCGAAATAGGTAACCATGGCTAACGGTACTGCCTCCAGCTCAAGAATGCCTACTTTCAGCAATTTGACCTCAGCCATAACCTCTGCCATAGCCCTGAAGAAGGATTCCATACGTTCAGTCAGGAAAGCCGCCTTATCCTCCCGACTCTCAGTAAATAGCTTCAGAAAGTCATCCATGACTTCACGAACTACTGCCCTGTCCTCCACCACCCGATAATCCACCCCACCCATCTCCCCCAACCTTCTCAATTTACGCCTGACCTCATGCCGCTGTTTCGTGGTCAGCATGCCGAGATAATCATCCCAGGCGGGCGGCAGGTCCAGCTCTACCGAAACATCAGCCGGCTGACAGGAAACATCATAACCCCGATTTCGTGCCATACCCACCAGACTGCTGACCACGGTGGAGTCAGGTCTCAGCGACCTCAAGTCCAGAGTTTTGATGCCTTTCTTTCTCAAATCATCAAGCAGGACATCGAAGAAGTCTTCTTCCCTTCCCGGCACAATAACAAAGTCCATATAGTCGCAAACATCAGCGCTGCCAACGAAAAAAGCCTTTCCCTCTTTTAACTGGAGGGGGGCAATGCCGATAATATCCGACTGCTGTCTCACCACCGCCAGATACAGTTCCGCCCCGGGTTGAAACTCCCGCCACCAGACTTCCAGCCAGGGGGGTAAAACAAAGACCGAGCCCCACTTCAGGCGATTACCTGAATCAGTCCAGTATGAATTGAGGCCGGTAAAACTCTCCTGCGTAACGGTATAGCTCATGTTTTCAGGTAACAGTGTAGCACCCCGCT
>DATKWF010000051.1:0-12869 GCA_035529715.1 Dehalococcoidales bacterium
CTGGCGGCATTACAGGTAGCCGGGGAATATGATAAATTGGTTACGGTCCTGCCGGACAGGGGAGAAAGATACCTGAGCATGAATTTATTCAAGTGTTGAATCAGGTGTGATGTCAGCGTGGAAAGGAGGGAACATGGCAGAGGAAGAAAGACACAAGCATTACGGGGGCGGAGCAGCTGGCTCGGCAGGTGCGTTTTTCTGGTTCGCCGGCTGGCTTTTCACTATCGCTTTCGCTGAACTAGTATGGTGGAAAATCATTCTTGGTATCGTAGTATGGCCATACTTCCTGGGCGTGGCGGTAAGGTAAGAGAATTTTGACCTCACCCCCTGTGTCCCCCTCTCCTGGAAGGAGAGGGGGAGGAGATGTTTTGAAGGGAAAGTCCCTTCAAGCTTGCCCTAATAATTGGGGAAAAGGAGGTTAAGGTGGGTTTAAGGAGGTGGTGTAATGAGCTTAGGAAAGTGAGCAAAAAGGACAGAGACTAAGGGTATAGGAGGATGAAATGACTAATGAAGTAAAATGCTGGTGCCGACATTGTAAGACAGAGTTACCACCTGGTCACACAGGCCCATGCCCAAAATGTGGGAAAAGCGGGAAAGATTGTAAAGCAAGTGCAACAGTGAGCATTGCTGTTGTTCCTCACGCTTCACTAAGAGCAAGACTTAAGCAAAAAGGTTTTAAGAAATTCGCGAAGGAAATTCTCCAAGGTTGGTTTCCGAGTGTTAATCCCAAGTTAAAAAAGGGAGTAGATAAGGTAAGGATTGTTGACAAACAGAAAAATGAATACCATGAAACTGTTACAGATTTAGCGACTGGGGAAGTAATTCGCGATACACACGAACAATTAAGTAAGCATAATACAACCAAAACAAAAAAGAGGAAAACTTATTCAAAAGCCACCAAAATTAAGGAGGCATAGCAATGGGCAGCAAAGGCAGAAAGAACGTTAAGAAGCCCAAGAAGCCAAAGGAAAAGAAGCAATAGTAGAATAAGAGAGATTTGACCTCTCCCTTTCCTAAAGGGAGATTGAGAGGGATTTCAAATCCCCCTCTTCCCCCTTTTCCAAAGGGGGATGGGGTCACCTTGAAAAAAGCTAAAGGGGGTGAGGTTAATCATTGGCTAAAACTGAACTAACGGATAGAGTCGGTGAAATAATTGAAGCCAGCACCACGGAATTCGTGGCGCAGTGCTACGAGCTTTATCAGTCGCCGCCTCTGGGCAGCCTGGTCAAGACCAGAGACCGGGAAGTGGAACTGTACGGCATCGTATACAATGCTGCCACCACCAGCCTTGAGCCGGGTCGGCGACCTATTGCCCGCGGTAAGGATGAAACCAGCGAGGAGGCGGTCTACCAGACCAGTCCCCAGCTTTCAAAGCTGCTCCGCAGTGAGTTCGGGGCGGTGGTGGTGGGGCACCGTCAGGGCGACAAGCTGTATCATTACCTGCCCCCAAATCCCGCCCGCATCCACGGCTTTGTTTACCTCTGCCGTCTGGAGGAAGTGAAGGAGTTCAGCCAGTCCTTCGACTTCCTCAATATACTGGTCAACGCCCGTGTGCCCGTCTCCGCGGATGAGCTTATTGCCGCCGCTTTGCGACAGATGAGCCAGGCTCATGAAGACCCCCACACCTTTCTGGTGGCGGCGGGCAAGGAACTGGCAATCTTGCTCAGCGGACAGTTTAACCAGCTCAAGGCTATTCTGGGGAGGCTCAAATGACAGAACGATTGGGTATTGTTGTCACCGGTTCACTGGAAAAGGGGGTGGAGGTCAAGCTGGACGGCTCGGTATCGGTGGAGGATATGGCGGTGGGGCGCTACGTGACCATTGAAGGGCAGAAACAGCGCTTCTTCGGCATGATAACCGATGTCAGCCTGGGAGTAACTGACCCGAAACTTACCCTCACTCCACCCGATGTCTCCGACCCCTTTATTACTGAGGTGCTGGCGGGCACCGGCACCTACGGGACAATTCGTGTTTCTCCGTATCTAACCATCGGCGGCGATGCCACCACCCTGCTGGAGGGACCCCAGGCGGTCAAGACCATCCCCAGCCACTTCTCAGTGGTGAACCCGGCATCGCAGTCGGATGTTGAGCTGGTTTTCGGCAGCGAGGACGAAAAGAGGTTCTACATCGGCACGCCGCTGGATATGGAGACCAAGATTTGCCTTGACCTGCCCGAGCTGGTCAAGCGTTCCAACGGCATCTTCGGCAAGAGCGGCACCGGCAAGACCTTTCTCACCAGAATGCTGCTTATCGGCATGCTGCAGAAAAGCGCCGCCGTAAACCTGATTTTTGACATGCACAGCGAGTATGGCTGGGCGGGGACCAGTGAGGGGGGAAAGATGGTCAAGGCGCTGAAGCAGCTTTTCCCGTCAAAAGTAGCGGTATTCACCCTTGACGAAGAAAGCTCAAGACGCCGCAAAGTGAGCACCGACTTTGTCGTCAGGATAGGCTACGATGAAATAGAGCCGGAAGACATGGGACTGCTGCGCCAGACCCTGAACCTTACCGAGCCGGCAGTTGAGGCAGTCTACCAGTTACACCGTCGTTTCGGCAAAAACTGGGTGCAGAGCACCTTAGACCTGAAGGACTCCGAGGAAAGCAAGGAACTGCTGAAAGAGACGAGCATCCACGAGAGCACTTTCCAGAACCTGCAGCGGGGACTGCAGACCATCGGGCGACTTCCCTTTCTAATGCCCCACGCCCCGGATAACGCCGTAAAGCGTATTCTGAACTACCTTGACCAGGGCATGAACGTGGTCCTGGAATTTGGCAGGTACACCGATATTACCGCCTATATTCTGGTGGCTAATTTACTCACCCGGCGCATCCACGCCCAGTACCGGGACCGGATGGAAAAGGCAATCGGCGAAGACACTGCCAGACCCACCCCGCTGGTGATAACCATTGAAGAGGCTCATAAATTCCTAAATCCGGAAGTAGCCAGCCAGACCATATTCGGCACTATTGCCCGTGAGATGCGTAAATATAATGTTACCCTGCTGGTAATTGACCAGCGTCCCAGCGGCATTGATGCCGAGGTCATGTCGCAGATGGGAACCAAAATAACCTGCCTGCTGGACAATGAGCGGGATATTGATAGTGTCCTCGCCGGTGTTTCCGGCAAGAGTGAACTAAAATCGGTTCTGGCCAGGCTGGAATCCAGGCAGCAGGCCCTCATCTTCGGTCACGCCGTGCCGATGCCGGTGGTAATCAGGACGAGGGAGTATGGCTCCCCCAAGTCTTACCAGGATTTTGTCTCCGGCGGACCGGCCGAACCCAAAGAACAGACCGAAAAAGACATAGAGGAGCTGTGGGAATAATTACAATTACGGACTAGAACCGGATGGTGAGGCATGATTTCAACATGGTTCAAGCAATATAGACACTGGATAGGGGTATGGGGGATTCTATTCCTGGGGCTGATTTTTGTTGCCGCCGGTACGGGCAAGATGCTACTTCAGTCTGAAGTTGCTGAGCTTTACATCTTCCCGGACTTTGTGCCACCAGCCTTCATCGAAGCCGTTTACATCTGGATTCCACGAGTAGAGCTTATAATCGGCATATTATTAATTTTGGGCATTGCCGCCAAGTTTGTGGCCAGTCTCTCCTCACTGCTGATTGCCGGTTTCATCAGCAACAATAGCCTGCTGCTCAAGCTCGGACTGGGCTCCAACCCATGTGGCTGTTTCGGCGCGGCGGAAGGAATCGCCCAGGAAAGGCTCTCAGTTATCGGCGCACTGTACCTGGATGGAGTAATGGTGTTTCTAGTTATGGTCATTTTATTCTGCTATCAGCGCAGTTTCTTTAATATTTACCCCTGGTTTATTAGGAGAGGCAAAATTGCGAAGGAAAAAGATCGGTCTGGCTCTGGGTAGCGGTTCCGCACGCGGGCTGGCTTATATCGGGGTACTGGCAGTTCTGGAAAAAGAAGGCATCCCGATTGATATGATTGCTGGCACCAGTGCCGGTGCTGTTATCGGTGCCCTTTATGCCCGGGACAAAGACACCAGCCAGATGAAAGAACTGGCTCTGGGCCTGAGCTGGAAGAAGCTGGCACCTCTGGTTGACCCCTCTCTGCCTATTACCGGGTTAATTAAAGGCAGGAAAATCAGGAACTTAATAGCGCCAATTATTGGCAGGGATATAAAATTCAGCGATTTAAAGATACCTGTAGCCTGTGTGGCTACCGACATAGACACCGGTGAAGAGATTGTAATTGACCAGGGTTTAGTGCTGGAAGCACTAAGGGCCAGTATTTCCATCCCGGCACTATTTACCGTGGTTAAATGGAAAGGCAGATATCTGGTTGACGGCGGTCTGGTCAATCCGGTGCCGGTGAGCGTGGTCAAACGGATGGGGGCAGACTTCGTCATTGCGGTAAACGTGATACCTGATGTGGCTGAGCGGGTTCACCGGGCGGACAAGGAGCGGACGGAGCGTGCCAAAGAGCCAAACATCTTCAATATCATAATGCAATCCATATATATTGGCACTTACTCACTGGTTAAGTCCAGCATGGAGGAGGCTAATATAATTATTGAACCCAATGTGGGACATGTAAGTTCCAGCGACTTCCTCCACGCCAAGGAGATTATTCAGCAGGGTGAATTGGCTGCGCAGGCCTCCATTCCTGAAATAAAAAGGAGTCTGAAAAACCTCTAGCTTTCCCTTGCGTCAGGGATTACTTCCCGTTTGAAGCTGCCAAATCGACAATCAATTACCTAAAGATTCAAAGTATAGTTGCAAATGATTTGCATTTGCATTATAATAAAGAGGTGGTGATGATAGGATGCCAGTGATTAATCGTCAAGTATTGAATAAAGCCGGTATGAGAGCTACCAATCAGCGTGCCCTAATCATGGAGATTATCCGACGGGGAAAAGGACACCTTGATGCTGACGAAATCCACCGCCGGGGCCGGGAAAAGGAAACACGCCTGAGCCTATCCACTGTCTACCGAACTCTGCAGATGTTTAAGAAGGCGGGGCTGGTTGAGGAACTTCATTTTAATGAGGACCATCATCATTATGAAGTGAAGCCTGCCACCGAGCATCATCACCTGCTATGCCTCGGCTGCGGCCGGGTTATTGAGTTCAGCTACCCGTTATCTCGTTACATAAAGAGGAATGTCCCTGAAGCCAAGGGTTTTGATATTGCTGATACCGAGATCCGCATGACTGGTTACTGCCCCAAGTGCCGGCATAGCGGAAAATAATTTTTTAGTTTGTTTATTGCAAAGGAGACGCATTTTGTATTTAATGCCTGGAATTAATTACTCCAAACGAATAGAGAAGGTATGATTTATGTCTGAAGGAAAGCTAGTAACCCTGCGCCAGATGCAATCCGGGCAGAGCGGTAAAGTGGCCCAAGTTCAAGGGGGACACGGTCTGTTTAATCGCCTTAACGCCTTGGGCATCAGGCCAAATAAAAGAATAACCAAGGTCAGTTCTATGTTAATGCGGGGCCCGGTAACCATCCAGTTAGACAATACTAAGATAGCCATTGGCTTTGGCATGGCTAACAAGATAATAGTTGAGCTAGATTAGTAATCTGAGGTTATGCCGTGACTCGCCACGATGTGCAAAACAGCCGCCCCAGTCAAAAAAACAGCCTAAAGCGGATACTCTTAATGGGTAATCCCAATGTGGGCAAGAGTGCCATCTTCTCCCGCTTAACCGGGGTCCATGCCATCACTTCCAACTATCCCGGCACCACGGTAGGTTATACACAGGGTTTTATGAAACCTGGGGATGAAATAGCTGAAGTTGTTGATGTGCCCGGAACCTATAGCCTGGAACCCACTTGTGAAGCCGAGAAAATAGCCCTGAAGATGCTTGACAGCGGGGATATGGTCATCAATGTGGTTGATGCCACCAATCTGGAGCGGAATCTCAATTTAACCCTGCAGCTGCTGGAGAAGGGCATCCCGATGATGGTGGCTTTGAATATGTGGGACGATGTCGGGCACCGGGGGATACACATTAACCTGAGCCGACTCGAGGAGCTTTTGGGCGTGCCGGTCATCCCCACTGCCGCAGTAACCGGGGAAGGCATAAAGGAGCTGGTAGAGAATATTCCCCGTGCCGGCTCACCCTGGTTCCCGCCACGCCGCCATGACGAGCGCTGGATGGTCATTGGCAATATAGTAGAACAGGTTCAGCGTGTCACGCACCGCCACCATACCTGGCTGGAACACCTGGAGGATGCCAGTGTGAAGCCTATAGCCGGGAGCTTTATCGCTTTTGTCATTCTGGTTGGTACTTTCCTGGTGGTCCGTTTCATTGGTGAGGGTCTAATAAATTATGTACTCGACCCCCTGTTTAACAATCTATGGACGCCGGTAATATTCAGACTAAGCGACCTCCTCAGCGGTTCTGGCTTTCTCCATACCGTTGTTATAGGAAATATAGCCAGCGGCGAAATTAACTATGTTGAATCACTCGGACTATTAACTACCGGGCTCTACGTACCTTTCGCCATGGTCTTGCCCTATATTATCTCCTTTTACTTAATGCTGGGACTGCTTGAAGACATCGGCTATCTGCCCCGACTTGCCGTCCTGATGGATACCATTATGCACCGCCTGGGATTGCATGGTTATGCTATTATCCCCAGTCTACTGGGGCTTGGCTGCAATGTACCGGCTGTCCTGGCTACCCGCATTCTGGAAAGCAAGCGAGAGAGGTTTATTGCCGCCACGCTTATCTCTATCGCCATTCCCTGTGCCGCCCTGCAGGCAATGGTCTTTGGCCTGGTTGGACAGCGCGGCATTCAGTATGTAGCTATTGTCTACGGGACGCTGTTCATAGTGTGGATTGCTCTGGGTTTTATACTTAATCGATTTGTTAAAGGATTTAGTCCCGAGCTGTTAATAGAGATACCACCATATCGCCTGCCATTATGGCGGATAGTGTTGCAAAAATTATGGATGAGAGTATACGGTTTCCTGAAAGAGGCTCTTCCCCTAATTTTGGTGGCCGTCCTGTTAATCAATATCTTTTATGCCCTGGGTATATTCAATGCTATTGCTAATTTTACGGCGCCGGTAGTGACCAATCTTCTGGGGCTACCCAGCGCGGCAGTGGTGGCACTGGTTATCGGTTTCCTGCGCAAGGATGTCGCTCTAGGCATGCTGGCTCCCCTGGCGTTGAGTTCTGAACAACTGGTTGTCGGCTCCGTAGTTTTAGCCATGTTCTTCCCCTGCATTGCCACCTTCGTCGTGCTCATCAGGGAACTGGGGATTATTGGCATGCTCAAATCGGCAGCTATAATGATTATCGTAGCCCTGTCGGTGGGGGGACTGCTGAACTTAATCTTATAGTCGTGTGCCGACTATAAGGCAGCGTATGTAAATCTAATAATTTTCATCCCTGTCTATCTTTAGCTTTCTTGCCAATCTTCCCTGACTGTTCTTCTCACAGGTTTCGCTATTTTTATGTGCGCCAGAATCAAGCCAGGCTCAGAGGAAGAGACTGCTTAATCTCGGATTATCGCAGGAAGTGGCTAAAACCTTGACAAATTTTTTAAAAGTAATATAATCTTTATCAAAGAACCTTGACAATTTATCAAAGAACCTTGACAAGCTAAAATCGTGGTGCTATCATTACAAAACTTACTCCTGTTTGCTATAAATTTAAAAAAACTGGGGGTGGTGCGTATGAGAATTTAAGGTGGGGTGGTTGAGGTATGTTATTTAAGCTCAAACGCTAAAAGGAGGTATATTGGTGAGCAGGAAAATATGGTTAATACCGCTTGTATTGCTGTTAGCCGTTAGCATATATGCAATCGGCTGTGCAGCCCCTGCACCAGCACCAGCTCCAGCACCAGCACCAGCCCCAGCTCCGGCTCCGGCTCCATCTCCAGCCCCTGCTCCGGCTCCGGCTCCGGCTCCCGCTCCGGCTCCAGCCCCTGCCCCTGCCCCAACCCCGGCTCCAGCAGCCGAGGTTTACACCATCAGACTACAGACGGCTTATGCGGCTGGTCTTGCCGGCTACCGTATCTTTGAGAGGTGGTCGGACACGATGTCGGAGATAAGCAACGGGCGTCTCAACATTGAAACTTATCCCGAAGGTGGCATAGTAGGTACCTTTGACCTGTTTGATGCTGCCATGGCGGGAACTGTTGACGGGTGGATCTGTTGGCCACAGTACTGGCCGGGCAAGCACGCCCTATCTGTTTACGTCAGCTCCTTCCCCTACGGCCTTGATATGGCCTGGATGTGGGAGGTCTGGTTCTACAACATGGGTGGCATTGACCTGGCCCGGAGTGATTACACCAAGTTCGGTTTGCAATATGTGGCGCCGATACAGACCGGCCCGAATTACGCCCACTGCACGAAACCACTCACCAAGATGGAAGACTGGAACGGTCTGAAGTGCCGATACCCCGGTGGCATGATTGCTGAAATCTACAAGAAAGCCGGCGCTTCCGTAATCATCCTGCCCGGCGGCGAGATTTACACGTCAATGGCTACCGGCGTTGTCGATTTTGGTGAGTATGTCGGGCATGCCATGAACCGTGAGCTCGGTCTGCACGAGGTTGGCAAGTATATCATCGGCCCCGGACAAATGCACCAGCCGGTAGACTTGCAGGCCCTTATCATGAACAAGAAGAGCTGGGATAAGCTGCCCGCAGACCTGCAGAGGATGCTTGAAATAGGGGCTGAAGATTATTCCTGGAGCATGCACCGCAATATCATGAGCTCCGACCTCGTTGCTTTAGACTGGATGGTCAATGTATACGGGAACGTCTATATGGAATTGCCCGCCGCGGAGCGCGCTAAATTCAGGCTTGTCGCTGTCGAGTTGTGGTACAAGTGGGCGACGGACGACGCTTCCATGCAGGCAATAAGGTCGCAAATCTTGCTCATGGACGCAATCGGGCTTCTCGAGTTCCCTGGAATTAAGGACGAGGTAGAGAAGTACTTCCCCGGTTTACTTGCCGAAGGAATACAGGGTCAAATTGTGGAAGACTACTGGACCGGGACGGTGGTAGAATAATCACGAGCCACTCATCCTTAGGTAAGGGATAGCAACGGAGAAGGCGGGGGAAAGGATGAAACCAATCTCCCGCCTTCTCTCTGAAGCTGAGAGTTTAGAGGGTAAATAAAGACAGAATTTCAGGGTAGAGTTCCCATTACTCACTAAAGGAAGAAGACTATGACCAAAGCAAATATAATCGGCTGGGTGGTGGGAGGCATACTGGCTTTCGCCTACCCGGCAATGATTTTTGTACATTTTGTTTTCCTTCGTAAAGGATTCTAGAAGAGCCTGGAGGCTATAGTGAATAAAATTAAGGGCATATTGTCCACCATTGATAACATCAGCATACATACCGGACAGTTGTTCAGTTTCTGGATAATTTTTTTGTTTGGCCTAATGACACTTGAAGTGGTAAGAAGGTATTTATTCGACGCCCCGATTATGGGCATCCAGGACTTGACCTGCGCTTACTTCGGCGCTTATTACACGATGTGCGGCGCCTATACTCTCCAAGCTAGAGGGCATGTCAGCGTGGATGTAGCCTACGTGCTGGCGCCGCCGCGGGGAAGAGCCATCCTGGACCTGATTACCTTCCCCTTTTTCGCTCTCTTCTGCTACGGATTGATAGTTACCGGGTGGCAGTTCGGCATGCTCGCCACCCATATAGAGGGTGTCGGCTGGAACCTGGAGGTTGACCAGTCCCACCTGCGCCTGCCTCTCTACCCGCCGAAGTGGACGATATTCGCTGGCAGCGTTCTGCTGCTATTCCAGGGAGTGGCCAAATTTGTGCGTGACCTCAACCATGCCGTCACCGGAAAGGAGCTGGCATGAGCATTGAACTTATAACCATCCTTATGTTCGGTTCTCTTATCGTTCTCTTGCTCCTCGGGTTGCCGGTCGCCTTTGCCACCGGCAGTCTGGCGGTAATATTTATCATCCTGCTGTGGAGCCCGGATGCCTTATCCGTCATTGCCCTGCGGGTCTGGCAGAACATGTACCAGTATCTTCTCTTTGCCATCCCGCTGTTTATCTTTCTGGCGAGTATACTCCAGCGGTCCGGGATAGTCGAGGATATGTATGATACTATCCGGGAATGGACCGGCCCGATGAACGGCGGACTGGCAGTAGCCACCGTGCTGGCCAGCACCATTCTGGCGGCTATAGTCGGCATCATCGGGGCAGCGGTGGTTACCATGGGACTTATCGCCCTGCCGACGATGCTGGCAAAGAAATACGACAAGCACCTGGCTATGGGGGCGGTCATGGCAGGGGGAACGCTGGGAATTCTTATCCCGCCCAGCATACTGTTCCTGCTCTACGCGCTGATAGCCGGTACATCGGCAGGTAAACTCTTCGCCGGCGGTATACTGCCCGGCATTGTCCTCTCCGCACTTTATTGCGGCTATATACTCATCCGGTGCTATATCAAACCGGAACTGGGACCCGCCCTTTCCAAGGAAGAGAGGGCGGAGCTTACCTGGAAAATCAAGTTCACTCACCTGCTGAGGATAAGCTTCCCCATTGCCCTCGTCTTCCTAGTCCTGGGGTCAATCTTCCTTGGGGTTGCCAGCATCACCGAAGCGGCTGGCATCGGCGCCGTCGGTGCCCTAATCGCCGCCGCCCTCAGGCGCAAGCTTAGCTGGGAAAACTTCAGGGAATCCAGCTACCAGACAGCAAAGGTCAGCGCTATGGTGCTGTGGACTGTCTTCGGCGCCCTGTCCTTCGTTACTTTCTACATAGCTGTAGGCGGCGACGAATTCGTGACCGGCGTAGTGCTCAACCTGGGTCTGGGTAAATGGGGCACTTTCTGGCTGATAATGTTTGTCCTCATCATTCTGGGAATGTTCCTGGACTGGGTAGGCATCATGTACCTGGCGGTGCCCATCTTCCTTCCCGTAATCAAGGACCTGGGCTTTGACCTGTTGTGGTTCGGCATCATTTATAATGTCAACATGCAGATATCCTTCCTGAGTCCGCCTTTCGGTTACGCTCTGTTTTACCTGAAAGGGGTCGCCCCTAAAGACATATCAATGTGGGAAATTATCAAGTCGGCTTTACCCTTCCTTGGCCTTCAGTTTGTAGGCTTGGTGATTTGTGTTTACTATCCCCCATTATGCACCTGGCTTCCCAATCTTATATTTGCTCCAGGTAAATTCGGGGTATAGCCGCAGGGCACAAGGGCGACACTTGCTAAGGATGCCAGATAGAGGGGGATGTTGTGGGTTTTAACTCCCGCGGCATTCCCCTTTTGGAGAGAGCTTCAATAGCAGGAGTGATAAGAGACTAACTGTTGGTGAAAAATATGAAGCTTTATATTCCACCGTCCTTTCGTATCATCAGTGCCAATATTGCCAAGTCAGGGAATCCTCTTGGCTTGAAAAAGACCGACTGCGCTGCCTGGGCTGAGGGTCTCCAGCTTCCCACCAAAGGGGAAACCATCCTCTACACCGGCTGCGAATACCAGATGACAGCCTATATCGGCTCCCTGGTGGAAGTCCTGGAAAAGGTAAAGTTTAAGGACGGCCTTCTCTCGGCGTTTAGCGGAATCCAGGCCGTCACCGGAAAGCTCGGGGTGGATTTAACCAAGATTTACACCAAGGTGACCGGTGGCGAGAGCAAAACCTATAACAATCTCGTCAGGATGGCGGCTTTGACCCTGAGGAAGCTGGGCATAGATTTCGCCTACCTTGAGGGAGAACTCTATACCGGGGCTTTACTCTACGAGTATGGTCTTTTTGAAGAGCTGGAAGCGCAGGCGAAACTAGTGGTAAAACAGCTCAGGGAAGCGGGGGTAAAGAAAATAATTGCCCTCACCCCCCACTCCGCCGAGGCCTTTCAGCAAGTGTACCCACAGTTTGTTGACAGCTCTGGCTTTGAGGTCACTACTTATGTCAGTATTGTAGCCGATACCATAAAAAAGCTGGGAACCAGGCTGTCACTGCCCGAACCGCTATCCGTGACTATTCATGACCCCTGCCACCTGGCCAGGTCGCTTAAAATAACCGAGGCACCCAGAGATGTCCTGCAAGCTATTGCTAACCTGGAAGTCAGGGAGACGCAATTTAATAAGGAGCTAACCGGTTGCTGCGGAGCACCCTGTGAAACGATATTCCCTGAACTCTCCGAGTTGGTGGCCAACAAGCGTGTTGAAGAGCTTGCCGCTACCGGTGCCGAAGCGGTAGTGACGCTATGTCCCTACTGCTACGCAAATTTGAAGAGAAGCATAGATGCAACCGGTACCAAGTTAAAAGTGGTTGACTTCATAGAGATTGTCTACCAGGCGTTGGAGGCGAGTAATGCCGGAGCCTAAGCAGATATTTGAGGGATATTATAGTGACCTTTTGCGCAGCGCTCATAGCGACAAGATGGCGCTGGGGCTTTTCAGGTCGGTAAATGCCTTCAGAGCGGGGAGAGCCAAAGCTCTGGAGAGATTTCCACACACGGTTAAATTAGCCGAGGAGGTAAAAAAGCTCAAGGAAGACTGCATAGGTCGTATGGGTGAACTCGTTCAAAAGGCTACGGAAATCCTGGAAGAGAATGGTGCGCAGGTGCATTACGCCAAAACAGCAGATGATGCCTTGAAAACTATTGGTGAAATAGTTGGCTCAGGCAAGGTAATTGTATCCGGGAAAACCCTCACCGGGGACGAGATAGGGCTAAGGGAACACCTTGAAAGCCTGGGGAATGAGTACTGGGAGACTGACTGCGCCCAATTTATACAGCAGCTTCGCAGAGAAAAGCCCATGCATTACGTATATCCCTCGCTTCATATAACCCGGGAGGAAGTAGCTGAGCTACTGACCAATCTACTGGGTAGAGAGATACCCCCTGACATACCGACGGAGATAAGGACGATAAGAGAATTTGTTCGGGCCAAATATTTTAAAG
>DATKWF010000052.1:0-16609 GCA_035529715.1 Dehalococcoidales bacterium
GAAAAGCAGCTAAAGAAGGTTGAGGCAATTATACTCTCTATGACTCCCGGGGAGAGGCGCAATCCGGCTATTATTGGGGGTAGTCGGCGCCGTCGCATTGCCCGGGGCAGCGGGGTGACACCACAGGATATTAATCAGCTCCTCAACCAGTTTAGCCAGATGCGAAAGCTGATGAAGATGGGGGTAAAAGGAAAACTACCCAGGGACTTGAAATCAATGTTTGGGTAGACTTTATTCCAGATAGTCCTTTAACTTTCGGCTTCGGCTGGGGTGGCGCAGTTTGCGCAGTGCCTTGGCTTCAATTTGGCGAATTCGCTCTCTGGTGACATTAAATTCTTTGCCCACTTCTTCCAGGGTTCGACTCCGCCCGTCCTCAAGACCGAACCTGAGCTGGAGTACTCGCTGTTCACGTGGAGTGAGGGTATAGAGCACATCCTCAATTTGTTCCTTCAAGAGTTGTCTTGAGGCGGCATCAGCCGGCGGCAAGGCATTCCTGTCCTCTATGGAGTTGCCCAGAGGACTGTCTTCCTCTTCACCGATAGGTGATTCCAATGATATTGGCAGTTGTGATACCTTGACTATCTCCCTGACCTTGTCTGATGATATTTCCATTTCCTTGGCAATTTCGGTGGAGGTGGGCTCCCTTCCATATTCCTGGGCGAGGCGGCGGCTGGTTTTCAGCAATCGGTTGATGGTCTCAACCATGTGCACCGGAATACGGATAGTCCGTGCCTGGTCAGCTATAGCCCGGGTAAGAGCCTGGCGAATCCACCAGGTGGCATAGGTGCTGAATTTATAACCCTTGCGGTAATCAAATTTCTCCACCGCCCTCATCAGCCCGATATTCCCCTCCTGAATGAGGTCAAGGAGGGACATGCCTCGTCCGATATGTTTCTTAGCCACGCTGACTACCAGACGCAGGTTGGCTTCAATGAGATGCCTTTCCGCTCTTTTGGCGTCACGTTCAATATCCCTCAGATTTGTTTCATATTGCTTTGTAACCCACTGAATGGAATCAATGAAATCACTATTTGTTACCAGATTCTCAATATCAGTCAACGAGGTGTCATCCTTGATGGCATTAAGGACTTCTTCTGGTAGCAGTTTGCTGTTAACCTCCAGTTTAGCCAGAACCTGTTCTGTTTCGGTTAAGGACTTGTCTATACGATAGGAAATATCGGAGATTAGCTGTTGGTCTATGGTGTTGCTCAGGCTGTCCTGTAATTTGGTATCGGAGATGCTCTCTATGAAGCCGGTCGTCGGTGTTAAATCAAGTTGTTGCTGGAGGAGGTGGATAAGTGGGGAGGCCTGTCCAATCTCCTTGAGCATCGCCAGTATTATGTCTATTACCGAAGGGGCTCTCCCGTATTTTTGCAGATATTGCTGCCTTATCTCACTGATGCGCTTGCCTTCTTCCATCTTTTTGGCTAAGGTTTTTTCGTCACTGGCAGTGAGGAGGTGCACCCTGCCTATCTCATGAAGGTAGATGCGAACCGGGTCATCGGCTATTTCTTGCTCCTCCACTTCTTCTGACCGTGTTGCTAATTCCGAATCTAATGTGGTTCCCGGCTTCTCTATCTCAATATGATTTACTTCGTGCCGTAGTTTGCCCGGCCCGAACGGGCTTTCATGCTCCAATTCCTCTCCTACTTCTGGAGAGTGAATGTGTAGAACCTCTGGCGATTCTAATTCAGCAGTTGATGGTTCACCCGGGTGCAGTTCATCATGGTTATCCTTTTCCGGTGGCATTCTTCACCTCCTTATCTCCGACCTCCGCTACCTTTTTGAGTATGTATTTCTCTCAGTTGAGAAACGTATTCTATGTCTTCTGGCTTCATTCTGGCCAGAGTAGCTTCAGTGCCATCTGACTCTGCCTCGAGAGCTAGTATTTCGGCCTTTTTTTCTGCCAGGTTTTGCAGGTATTTTTTCCGTAGTTGCAGAAGGCAATCTGCGAACTTTTGCTCTATTTGATTGGGCGGCAAGTCTTTATTTATGAGAGTATCCATATACTCATGGAAGGCTATGTCCAGCTTTTTCTTGAGTGAGGACAGGTTATTAGCCTGTTGCCAGACAGTAAATATTTCACGGTTTTCGCTATTTTCAAAGTATTCAGGGGAGAAGTCTTTCTGGCTTCCTTTAAGCTCAGGGTGTTGCAACAGTAGTGCCAGGCAGTATTCTTCAATAGGGTTGGACACAAGAGAACGCACTGTACGGGTTACCGCCTCCACTTTTGGCTCCCGGGTTTTGCTTTTTACCAGGTATGCCTTTAAAGTGGCTTCTATATTATTATAACTGGTTCCTATTAGCTTGGCCAATTTTTGCAGGTAGTGGTCGCGGCGGATATTATCTTTTATCTGGGCAATGATGGGCAGCAGCCTGTCCACGGCTAACGATTTGTCCTTGGCTGTGGTCAGGTCAAGTTTGGCGGTAACTATATTGATGGTGTAATCAACCACGGGCATAGCCTCTGACAGCAGTTGTTGCCAGGTTTCAGGGTTATCTTTGATGACATCGTCAGGGTCTTTATCTTTAGGCAGTATGATGACTCTTACCTCCGCCCCGATGGTGTTTTCGTAATCCACCCCCCGCAGCATGGCTTCCTCTCCGGCGGCATCGGCATCCAGAGCTAGAATAATATTCTTGGTCAGTTTTTTCAGGGAGCTGACCTGTTTCTCGGTGACCGAGGTGCCCATGGAGGCAACCACATTGTTGAAGCCGTTCTGGTGGGCGGTGATGGTATCAATATAGCCTTCCACAATTACCGCGGTCTCCTGCTGCCTGATACCGGAGGAGGCGAGATTTATGCCGTAGAGGCTGCCGCTCTTGTCAAAGAGCGGCGTCTGCGGTGAGTTAACATATTTGGGCAGCGAATCATCAAGCACCCGCGCCCCGAAGCCGATAACACGTCCCCTGATATCCAGTATGGGGAAAATTAACTTGTTACGGAACCGGTCGTGAGTTTTACCATCCTCTGTCTCTACCAGCAGTCCGGCAGTCAACAGTTCACTTTCGGTGTAGTCTCTCTCCAGGAGGTACTGCTTCAGGGATTCCCAGCTGTTCAGACTGAAGCCGAGCTGAAAGTCGGTGATGGTCTTGGCGGAGAACCCACGACTGGCTACATAGCTCCGTGCCTTTTCTGCGGTCGGAGAGGTGAGCAGTAAATTGTGGAAATACTGAGTGGCGGCCTCATTAATCTGGTATAGTCTTTCCTTTTCTCCTTTGCCCTCTTCTCGCTCAAATTTTGATGGGATGGTGACCCCGGCTTTCTGGGCGAGGAGACGCAGCACGTCACCAAAATCAATGTTTTCCTTTTTCATAACAAAGGAGAATACATCGCCGCCGGTATTGCAGCCGAAGCAATGCCAGCTCTGCTGCTCGGGATAGACAAAGAAAGAGGGGTGTTTTTCACTGTGGAACGGGCACAGTCCGCTCAAGTTCCGTCCCGCTTTTTTCAAGGCAACATACTGGCTGACAACATCAACAATGTCAGTCCTCTGCTTTACCTCGCTGATAACGGTCATCTTGTCGTTTCTACCTCTTCCCCTTTACTTTGTTAGTCCCTCGTCTGTTCTCAAAGCGTACTGGTCAGTCATGCCGGCAATGTAGTCAACCACTCTCCGTTCGGTGTCATCACTGTAGGCACGATATTCTAGCGGCAGTTTATCCTCATGCCCTTTGAAGTAATCGTATAGCCGGTATATTACTTCTCTTGCCTTTTTGGCATCTTCATTTGCCGACTGAAGGTTATATACCCGCTCAAAGAGGAAGTCACGGAGATTGTTTGTTGCCTCCAGAACCGTCTGGCTCATTATTATAGACGGTCTCTCTTTTATAATTTTATCACAACCGCGGGCTGTCCACGAGTTGTCAATGATATCGCGGACCAGAGTATTTATGCGTTGTGAATGAGAGATTCCCAGGACTTCCACCACCGAAAGCGGTAAATCACGCTCGGTGATAATGCCGGCTCTTACGGCATCACCGATGTCATGGTTTATGTAGGCAATTATATCGGCAATCTTGCCGATTTCACCTTCAAGGGTGTTTACTTTGCCCCATCCTTCACCAAAGATATCTCCTTTTGTCTTTGAGTGATTTAGAATACCGTCTCTCACTTCCCAGGTGAGATTGAGTCCCTGGCCATCATTTTCCAGAAGCTCAACGACCCGCAGACTTTGCTCGTTATGCCGGAAACCCTGATGATAGAGTTCATTGAGGACATCTTCACCCACGTGACCAAAGGGGGTATGCCCCAGGTCATGGCCCAGGGCGATTGCCTCGGTCAGGTCCTCATTCAGATTCAGGGCTCGCGCTATGGTGCGGGCTATCTGGGAAACCTCCAGGGTATGGGTGAGCCGGGTTACATAATGGTCACCCAGGGGGGCGATGAAGACCTGTGTCTTGTGCTTGAGCCGCCGGAAAGATTTGCTGTGTATGATGCGGTCGCGGTCACGCTGAAAGACTGTCCGTATAGGGCAGGGCTCTTCGGGTTTACGCCTGCCCTGCGATAATTTGCTTTTCACGGCGTAGGGGGAAAGGTTTTCCTCCCTTTCTTCGCTCATTAGACGGATATTAAGTTGCCTGTTCATTGGAGCTCAATCTCTTCTCTGCTACAGCAATTATCTCTCTGGTGGTGCCAATCATATCGGGGCTTATTGAGACTGAGGTTATTCCCCACTCCACCAATTTTTCAGTAAGTTCAGGGTATACTGAAGGTGCCTGTCCGCAGATAGAAGAAGTAATCCCCATGCTTTTTGATACCTTAACGGCTCTTTCCAGGGCAATGAGCACCGCTTCATTGCGTTCGTCAAAATCTGCAGCCAGTCTGGAACTGTCCCGGTCAACCCCTAGTATAAGCTGGGTAAGGTCGTTTGAGCCAATGGATATGCCATCAATACCGACCTCAATAAATTTTTCCAGCAAAAAGATGTTGGATGGCACCTCAACCATTGTCCATAGTTTAAAGTCGTCAGAGCGCTTCAGGCCTTCAGCTTCCATAAGGCTCTTGACTGCTTCCAGTTCACTCACCGTTCGCACGAAAGGAATCATGACCCATAAATTATTATACTCCTGTCGCACTTTTTTGATTGCTTCTAATTCCAGCTTGAATACATCTGGCTCCAGGCTGTAGCGGAAAGCCCCACGGTAGCCAATCATGGGGTTTTCCTCAACCTCTTCATACTGTTGTCCTCCGGTAAGTCGGCGGTATTCGTTGGTCTTGAAATCGTTGGTTCGGTAGACTACCGGGCGGGGATTGAAGGCTTGAGTAAAAGTGATAAGACCCTGAGCCAGCTTGTCTACGAATTCCTTATTTCTGTTCTGGCTAATTACGTAGCGGGGGTGTTCCCCGATCTGGGCAATCATAAATTCAGCCCGGAGCAAACCCACACCGTCTACGTTGCGGGCGGCTATTGATTCGGCCAGCTCGGGTTCAGCCAGGTTTACGTAGACTCTGGTCTTGGTCTTAATTGCTTCCTTGAGGACATCAATAGCAATAGTCATTCGTTCGGTGGCTGCTTTACCCTCGTAGATTTTACCCCTTGAGCCGTCCACGGTAACAATCTGACCGTCGCTCAGGGTAGTGGTTGCATGTTCGGTCCCTACAACACACGGGATTCCCAGCTCACGACAGACAATGGCAGCATGAGCGGTTCTACCACCCTGGTCGGTTACAATAGCTGCTACCCGCTTCATCGCCGGTACGAAGTCCGGGGTGGTCATTTGGGTTACCAGTACAGCGCCGCTTTCAACCCTGTCAATCTGGGAGGCTTCGGCTACCACCTTGACCGGCCCTGATGCCATACCGGGGCTGGCGGGGGTGCCGGTGATGAGTACCGGAGCTTTAATTTCAGGCTCAAACTCGGTTATTTCCTTGGTGGTGGTTACCGGGCGGGACTGGACGACGAAGATTTGATTGGCATCTTTTGCCCATTCAATATCCTGGGGAAACTGATACCAGTCCTCTATCCGCTTCCCCATTTTGGCTATCTTGATTATTTCCTCGTCAGTTATCTTTTGCTCACGCTGTCTGGAAGGTGGAACTGGCACTCGAATATTGGGTTCATCATCACCGCCGGCAGGATTTAGAACCAGTTGCCAGTCCTGCTTGGCAATTTTCTTGCTATCTATCTTTAGACTGTTCTTATCTACTATGTAGAGGTCCGGGATTACTTCTCCAGAGACAATGGCTTCGCCAAGCCCGAAAACTGATTCAATGGCGATTATGTTGTTGTCGTTGGTTATGGGCTCTATGGTGAACATAACTCCTGAAGACAGGGCCTGTACCATTCTCTGCACTGGTACTGCCAGCCCGACCTTATAGTGGTCAAAGCCTTGCTGTTCCCGGTAAAAGATAGAGCGTGGTGTAAAAAGGGATGCCCAGCACTTTTGAACGGCAACCACTACCTCTTTTTCACTATGGACATTGAGAAAGGTGCTCTGCTGTCCGGCGAAGGAAGCTTCCGGCAAGTCCTCGGCAGTAGCCGAGGAACGTACGGCGACCAGACCTCTACCCATTTTTATATAGGCTTGTTTAATCTGCTCGGCTAATTTGGGAGGCATGGGAGAGTCGAGGATTACTTGTTCAGTTCTGGCAGCAATTTCCTGAAGCTGTTTGCTATCTGTGGAGTCCAGTGGGCCAAGTATTTGGCGGATTTTACCGCTGATTCCGGTTTCTTGCAGGAAGTCAAAGTAAGCGTCGGCGGTGACAATAAAACCCGGGGGGACAGGTATGTTGGCGTTAGTCAGTTCTCCCAGGTTGGCTCCTTTACCGCCGACAAGAGGAATGTCATTTTTACTCACTTCGTTTAATGATACGATGTATTTATGAATTTTAGGTTTAATGTTTATGTCCCCTTTATGACGATGTTAGTCTAATTCAAGTAAAGATTATTATAGCATATCTCTCTCCTCATGGTAAGGAGATTTTGGGGTGAAAATCCGAGGGCAGAGGTGAAGAGAATCTGCCTATTTACAGTTGACAATGATAGTTGCCTGCCGTAGAATGATGGTGCTGGACGAGAAACAGGGGGGAGGTTTGGATATGATAGAGATGACTATTGACAGTATTCGTGTTAGTTTAATGAACTATCAGCGGGTGGTGATTCTGAAGGAAAAGGGAGCTGGGCGTTATCTGCCTATCTGGATAGGTCCGGCAGAAGCTGATGCCATAGCCGTGAAGTTGCAGGGGGTAAATGTGCCCAGACCTTTAACTCATGATTTGCTTCGCCTGGTTATTGATTCATTGGGGGCTAGTATTGATTCTATTGTTGTCAATGACCTTAAAAGCGATACCTTTTACGCCAAAATTCTGCTGAATGTGGATGGCGGGCAAATAGAGATTGATTCCCGCCCCAGTGATGCCCTGGCGCTGGCGGTTAGAGCTCAGGTGCCTATTTACGCTGATGAGGCGGTTCTGGATAAAGCCGGCATTCTGCTGGATGAACAGACGGGAAAACCGGTTATTGAGGAAACTGAAGAGGGCGGTGGTAAGGAAAAGAAGGTGAGCGAAGAGGAAATGAGGAAGCTTTCGGCTTTTTCTGATTTCATTAATACCCTTGATATGGATGACTTTGATAAGCATAAATCTTAAACTGTAGTCTTATGACCTCAGGGGCTGAACTGATGGAGGAGAAACTTATTAAGAAACTGATGACTTCACTGAAATGTGATTCCTGTGGTCATCCCTTCGAGGTGTATAATGTTGATGTCCTCGGTTACTATGAGGGCTTGTGGTTTACTAAAGTGATTTGTTCGGCTTGTCATACTCAGTGTCTGGTGGCGGCTGTAGTTAAGGAGGAGAGAGCACCTGAGGCGGTTACTGACCTCACCGAAGCTGAGCTGGTTAAATTCGGGAATAACATGGTTGGGGTGGATGATTTGCTGGATATGCACCATTTCTTGGAGGGCTTTAACGGGGACTTCTCCCGGCTTTTTGGTCAGAATTAGTCTTGGTAGAACAAGATGTGTTTATTCTTTTATTTTGCGATATTGATGGTAAGGAGCCCTGGAACTGAAAATGTTAAGGGCTCTTTTACTGGCAGGTAGCCGGCGAAAACTGGTTTGACACAGGTAGTAGGTTTGATATGCTGCTCACAGTCAGTATATTGAGGTTGACATGAGCAGGTGGGTGGCGGCTCTAAGACTGGTAGGAGTGGGGTTTTTTATCGGCGGGTCTATTGTTTTGGGTGTCGTTGCCGGCCTCTGGCTGGATAGCAGGCTAAATACCGCGCCGATATTAGTGATAGTTGGCTTGATTCTTGGAGTTGCTGTTGCCTTCTACGGTGTTTACCAGTTGCTTCTGCCCCTCATTGGCAACAAACGAGGCAAGGAGAATGGGTGATGCCTAAAAAAGGCTGTTTGGGTTTTTCATTGCCCGTTTTGGCTGGGGTTTTGCTTGTTTTCCTTTTACTCTCGGTGACTGGCTTTATCATTGGGCCTCTGGGCAGGAGTATGTTTGGTGATTTGGGTTTACCTGCCTGGCTGAGTGTTCCCCAGCCGGTCCCTGAACTTCCGGCTGAAGAAGTTTTTCACCTGTTTGGCTTTCCGATTACCAACAGTATTATTGGTGCCTGGATTACCATAATTGTTCTGGTCGGCTTTTCCTATGTAATTACTCGCCGGATGAAGATTGTGCCGGGCAGGTTGCAGAGTGCCTTTGAGCTTCTGCTTGGCTGGCTTTACGACCTGTGCCAGAGAGTCGCTGGCGAGGAAAACGGGCGCCGATTCTTTCCGGTAGTAGCCACTATCTTTCTCTTTGTCGCCTTTAATGCCTGGCTGAGTCTAATCCCTGGATTTGGCTCGATAACGATTACTACTGTTGAAGGTGAGCATGTTCATTTGCTCAGGGGTGCCAATACCGATATAAATATGCCTCTGGCTCTGGCGCTGGTATCATTTATCTGTGTTGAATACTTCGGGCTGAGGTCGCTGGGCATTCGTTATCTGGGGAAATTTATCAATGTGGGGCAATTTTTCAGAAGTGTTCGCTATATAGTTAAGGGCAGTGTTCGTGCCGGACTCAGCGGGCTGATGACCGGGTTTATTCATATTTTTGTCGGTTTCCTGGAGGCAATGAGCGAATTGGTGCGTATTGTCAGTTTTACCTTCCGTCTTTTCGGTAATATGACCGCAGGTGAAATACTGCTGCTGATAGCCGCTTTCCTGGTTCCCTGGGTGTTTGCCCTGCCATTCTATGGCCTTGAGTTGCTTGTTGGCTTTGTCCAGGCACTCATCTTTGGTGGCTTGACACTGGTGTTTCTTACCCTGGCAGTGGCACATCACGGTGGAGAGGAAGCTTGACATAAGATATTCTGCTTAAAGCAATTACTAAAAGGAGGTAAAGAATGGATCCAGCAACAATGAAGTTATTGGCGGTGGGGATGGCAGCTAGCCTGGGATTATTGGGACCGGCGCTAGCTATCGGTCTTATTGGCTTTTCAGCTCTGCAGGGCTTGGCCCGCAACCCTGAGGCAAGTGGTCCCATCATGACCAACATGATACTGGTTACTGCCTTTGCCGAGGCTATCGGGATTTATGCCCTGATTATAGCCATAATCCTGGCTATGATTGTTTAGTGATTAATAAGGAGGCTATTATGGGACAAGATGGTATACCTATGTCGATAGCGGTGCTCTTTGTCGGTGTTATTTTGGGGGCGATGTTTCTTGTCGGTTTAATCATCGGAGTGATGCTCTTTGCCTGATGTAACTGACTGTTTTAATGTGAAATCCTATTAAAGGGGAGAAAAATGGGAGGTCTTGCCGACCTTGGTATAAACTTACCGGTATTAGTGGCGCAGATTGTCAATGTGGCTATCCTTCTTGGTCTGTTGTATCTGGTTGCCTACAAGCCGATTATGAGAATGCTGGATGAGCGCTCATGTAGGATTAAGGAAAGTATGGAGCAGGCTGAGGCTATTAAAGAGCAGGCGGCCCGTGCTGAGGAAGAGGTGAAGAAGCAACTTGAAGCCGCCGCCAGAGAAGGACAGGAGAGAATAGCCCAGGCGGTGCAAATTGGGGAGGATGTTAAGCAAAAAGCCCAGCAGGAGGCCAGACAGGAAACGGAAACCATTATAAACCGGGCCCGCACCGAGATTCAGCGGGAGCGAGATGAGGCTGTTGATGAGCTTCGTAAGGAAGTCGCTGACTTAACGATAATGGCGGCGGAGAAGGTTATTGACCGTTCCCTGGATAAGGAAACGCACCGCGACTTGATTGACAAAGTGCTTGAGGAAAGCACCGCCCTGAAAAAGAAATAATTTACTACAGTTAGGGAGATGCCGTGGCCGCAAAATATAATGTCAGGCGCTACTCCCAGGCGGTATTTGAGATTGCGCTGGAGACAAAAAAATTAGACAGGTGGCAGTCTGACCTCAGCAAGATTGTCAGTGTAGCTGAAGATGCTGCATTTATGGCTTTGCTGGAGAGTCCCAGATTTCATTTTGACAAGAAAGCCGGGCTGCTGTCCAGGCGGCTGAAAGGAATAAGTCCTCTGGCGTTAAATCTGGTTCTTTTGCTGGTAACCAGAGGCAAGCTGAGCATGAGCAGTGATATTGCTGATGAGTACCAGCGACGGCTGGACAGTTATCGTGGTATTGAACCGGCTGAAGTCACTACTGCCGTTTCTCTTGATGACAGGGACAGGGCGAAGTTGACCAAACACCTTGGCGCCATAGTGGGCAAAAAGGTGGTGCTCAAGTGTGAAGTAGACCCTGCTTTGGTGGGTGGGATTGTGGCGAGGATTGGCGGTAAGTTGCTGGATGGCAGTACCCATAGTAAATTAGCGGCTTTAAAGAGAGAGTTAATTGGTGCCGGGAGGTAATTAGAGGTCGTTTTGAAGGAAAGTGAGATAGACAGGAGGTGGCTTAGTTGACAACAAGAGGACAGGATATTGCTTCTGTTATCAAACAGCAGATTGAGCAGTTTGGCATGGCAGTAACCATGGTGGACGTGGGTACCGTGATTGAGGTCGGTGATGGTATTGCCAGAATTCATGGGTTAGCCGCCGCCAAATATAACGAGTTACTTCAGTTTCCCAATGATATTATCGGGATTGCTTTGAACCTGGAAGAAGATAGTGTAGCGGCTATTATCCTTGGTGATTACACCCCGGTTAAAGAGGGTGATGAAGTACGGTGCACCGGCCGGATTGCTGAGGTGCCGGTAGGTGAAGCGCTTATTGGACGAGTAGTTGACCCTCTGGGGCGTCCCCTGGATGGCAAGGGCCCGGTTAAAACTAAAAAGACTCGACCAGTTGAGCGGATTGCACCCAATGTGGTGTTGCGTAAGTCAGTGGATACACCGGTGCAAACCGGTATTAAAGCTATAGACAGTTTGATTCCAATCGGCAGAGGGCAGCGGGAGCTTATTATCGGTGACCGGTCAACAGGTAAGACGGCGATTGTCCTTGACACCATTGTTAATCAAAAAGGTGGCGATTTAACCTGTATTTATGTTGCCATTGGGCAGAAGGCATCCAAGGTGGCACAGGTGGTAGCCAATCTGGAGGCTCATGGTGCTATGGAACATACCATTGTGGTGGCGGCTAATGCCGCTGATTCAGTGGCTCTGCAATATCTGGCGCCTTATGCTGGTTGTGCTATTGGTGAGGAGTTTATGGAGGACGGGAAAGATGCCCTGGTTATCTATGATGACCTTTCCAAACATGCCTGGGCTTATCGTCAGCTTTCCCTGTTGTTGCGGCGTCCCCCGGGACGCGAGGCTTATCCGGGTGATGTCTTTTATCTGCACAGCCGTCTGCTGGAGAGGGCGGCTAAATATGCCGATGAATATGGTGGCGGTTCTCTGACGGCGCTGCCCATTATTGAGACACAGGCTGGTGATATGTCTGCCTATATCCCGACCAATGTAATCTCAATTACCGATGGTCAGATGTATCTGGAAAGCGACCTTTTTAACGCCGGCATAAAGCCAGCGTTGAATGTGGGCCTGTCAGTGTCCAGGGTGGGTAGCAAGGCGCAGACTAAAGCCATGAGACAGGTAGCGGGTAAATTGAGACTTGAACTGGCTCAATACCGTGAACTGGCTGCCTTTGCCCAGTTTGGTACCAGTGAACTGGATAAAACAACCAGGGCTCAGCTCGAGCGTGGTCAGCGGATCACCGAGGTCTTGAAGCAAACTGAATTTGACCCCGTGTCTCTGGAAAGACAGGTTATGATTCTGTACGCAGCGATTAACGCTTATCTTGATGACGTGCCTGTGGACAAGATTGTTGCTTTTGAGACTGATTTCAATAAATTTATGGAGACAAGTCATCCTGAAACAGGTAAATCTATTGCTGAGGCGAAAGAGATTAGCCCCAAGCTGGAAGAGGGTCTGAAAAAAGCTATAGAAGAATTTAAAAAAGGCTACTTAAAGCCGGTCGAACAAGTTGAGGAGGTTAAACCAGAGAGTGGCTAATATTCGTGCCATTCGCCGCCGGATACGCGGTATTCAGAGTACTTCCAAGATTACCAGGGCTATGGAAATGATTGCCGCTTCCAAGATGAGACGGGCACAGGAGCGTGGTCTGGCAGGAAGGCCTTATTCGGAGAAGATTCAACAGGTGATAGCTAACCTGGCAGCCCTGCCAGAGACGGGCAGGGTGTTGCATCCCCTGCTGCAGCGGAGAGAGGTAGGCAAAGTGGCTATCATCCATATTACTCCTGACCGCGGCTTATGCGGTGGGCTTAATGCCAGTCTTAACCGGATGACGGCAGGTTTTATTCTGGAGCAAAATGTGCCGGTCACCCTTGTTGCTGTTGGACGCAAGGGGTTAACTTTTATACAGCGGTATGGTCGTGATCTGCATGCCGAGTTTACCCAGCTCGGTGACCGCCCCAGCTTGCTTGATACCCTTCCCATATCACGTATCATTATTGATGACTACAGCAATGGAGCTGTGGATCTGGTCTATTTGGCTTATGCGAAATTTATTTCTACGATGGTGCAGAAACCGGTCTTGCGGCAGCTACTTCCGGTTGAACCGGCAAGCGTACCGCAGGCTGAAAACGTGGATTATATATATGAGCCGGGTCATGACGAGGTGCTGGGGTCACTTTTACCCCGATTTGTGGAAATGCAGGTTTACCATGCAATTCTGGAATCCATTGCCAGTGAGCAGTCGGCAAGGATGGTGGCAATGAGAAACGCTACGGATAACGCCAATGAGCTTATTACTGATTTAACCCTGATGTATAACAAAGCTCGCCAGGAGTCAATTACCAATGAGCTTCTTGATATTGCTGGTGGAGTTGCTGCTCTGGCTTAGCAAAGGAGAGTTTTTATGGCTAAAGGTAAAATGGCTAAAGGTAAAATGGCTAAAGGTAAAATGGCTAAAGGTAAGGTAGTTCAGGTAATCGGCACGGTGGTTGATATAGAGTTTCCACCTGAAGAATTGCCGGCACTTTACAATGCTATTGAAATTAATACCAGTAGTACCAAGCTTATACTTGAGACCCAGGAGCACCTGGGCAATAACTGGGTCAGGTGTCTGGCACTATCGTCTACGGATGGGTTAAACAGGGGCGCCGAGGCGATTGATACCGGGGCTGCCCTTTCGGTACCGGTGGGTAGAGCCACTCTGGGGCGTCTTTTCAATGTTATGGGAGAGACTATGGATAACCTCGGGGCAGTTAAGGCTGAAGAGCAATGGTCGATCCATCGTCTGCCACCGAGCTTTGAGGAGCAGGAGACAACCACCCAGATGCTGGAGACGGGGCTCAAGGTTATTGACCTGATTACTCCTTTCATCAAAGGGGGCAAGATAGGTGCCTATGGTGGAGCGGGAGTAGGCAAAACGGTTATCATCATGGAGCTTATTCGCAACATTGCCACCGAGCATGGCGGATTTTCTGTCTTTACCGGTATTGGTGAGAGGTCTCGTGAGGGTAATGACCTGTGGCACGAGATGAGGGATTCGGGTGTAATTGATAAGACAGTCATGGTCTTTGGACAGATGAATGAGCCCCCGGGTGTCCGCCTGCGCGTGGGGCTTACCGGATTAACTATGGCCGAATACTTCCGTGATGTTGAGCATCAGGATGTTCTGCTCTTTATTGATAATATCTACCGCTATGTTCTGGCTGGTATGGAGGTATCAGCGTTGCTGGGTCGCATGCCTTCGGCAGTAGGCTATCAGCCCACTCTGGCTACGGAGATGGGTGAGCTTGAGGAGAGGATTACCTCCACCAAGCAGGGCTCGATCACCTCTTTTCAGGCTATTTATGTCCCGGCTGATGATTATACCGACCCCGGTGTGGTTACCACCTTCGGTCATCTTGATGCGGTGATTGCCCTGGAAAGGTCCATTGCCGAGCAGGGATTGTATCCGGCGGTTGACCCGCTGACATCGACCTCTCGCATACTTACTCCTGCTGTGGTTGGTGAAGAGCACTACCGGGTGGCCCGTGAAGTGCAGAGGGTGCTCCAGCGCTACAAGGACCTGCAGGACATAATCGCCATACTGGGAATTGAAGAGCTCAGTGAGGAAGATAAACTCATGGTAGGCCGGGCACGTCGTATCCAGAGGTTTTTGTCCCAGCCGATGTTTGTTACCGAAGTTTTTACCGGCAGAAAAGGGAAATATGTGCCGGTAAAGGAGACGGTGCGCGGTTTCAAGGAGATTCTGGAGGGTAAATATGATGACCTCCCGGAGCAAGCTTTTTACATGGTGGGTGCAATAGATGAGGTGGTAGAACAGGCTAAGAAACTGACGGCTGAAGGTGAAGTGGCAGAGGAGAAGAAGAAAGGGGAGGAGACTGAGAAGTCGAAAGCATAACAATGGCTAGTATCAGGCTTGATATTGTCACTGCGGAGCGAGAGGTTTATGCTGGGGATGTAGATGTGGTGATTGCTCCCGGCGTTGAGGGTCAACTCGGGATTTTACCACACCATGCTCCTCTGATGACCACCTTGCAGGCAGGTGAACTTAGAGTGAGGAAGGGAGGGGAGGAAGTCTCCATGGCTATTTCCGGTGGTTTCATTGAAGTACGACCTGACAAGGTGGTGGTTCTGGCGGATACTGCGGAGAGGGCTGAGGAGATTGATGTCGCCCGGGCGGAAGAAGCGAAGCAGCGGGCTAGGGAACGACTGTCTGAGAAGCAGGTTGTCGGTGCTGATGAGGCTCGTGTTGAAGCGTCACTACGCCGTGCCCTTATCCGTCTTAAGGTAGCGGAGAAAAGGCGGAAGAGAAGGGCGGGGACCTAAAAAATTCACCTTTGATACCCGTGGGGACTAAAATTTGACCGATGGTTATGAATTCTGAAGTGGGTGGTTTCATTTCTGATTCCGGGTGGCTGATTATTGGGGCCGTTACTTTTACTGTGAGCCTGGTGGTAAATTTATTAATATACTCACCCTATTTACTTCTCCTTGGGAGGAGAAGTAAGGGGATGGGGTTCTAGGATCTTTTTGTTAACTCTTCTTTAGAAGATGTCTTTATACTATCTCTAGTCTAACTTTAGTAGCCGCTTTAGCCGCCTTCACCCTGAGTAGAGTGCGCATGGCCTCGGCAATTCGGCCTTGCTTGCCAATAACTCTGCCCTTATCCTCATCAGCAACCAGCAACTTGAGAGTTAAACCGTTCTCGTCAGTTTCTTCATCGACCTTCACTGAGTCAGGCGCATCCACGATTGATTTGGCGATGAACTCTACTAGTTCTTTCATGTTTTCTCCTTATTTTTGGTCTTTTCTATGATGCCTGCTTTGGTTAGCAGTCTGGCAGCGGTTACTGTCGGTTGGGCCCCTTGACTCAGCCAGTGTATTGCTTTTTCTTCGTTAATAGCCAGTGTCTCTGGGTCGGTCAGGGGATTAAAGTGACCAATGATCTCAATGAATGCTCCATCACGAGGTGACCGGGAATCAGCAACAACAAGTCGATAACTCGGCTTTTTCTTGGCACCTACACGTCGCAATCTAATTTTTACCATTCTTACCTAGCCTTCTCTTCTGATTTATACCTCACTTATTATGCAACATAAGTAAGTGGCTGTCAACGGTAATTGGCAAATAATTAAACACAAATAATATATATGGTTGTCAGGAGATTGTGTGGAGGTTATAATCGTGGTATGAAAGTGAAGAAACTGCATGACTGGCAGGTAAGTGTTGCCCAGGCTTTTGATATACAGCTGGGGTTGTCAGGTAAAGTATCCAGAGTCAATGAAGTTGCTACTCCTCGTTTTATTGCCGGTGTGGATATATCGGTAAGCCGGTCCAGGGAGATGGCTACCGGTGCGGCGGTTGTGCTGAGTTACCCGGAACTCAGACTGGTGGAAGTAAAGACCGTGAATGGGAAACCTGGCTTTCCCTACATCCCGGGGCTTTTGTCCTTCAGAGAGGCACCATTGATACTGGCGGCTTGTGAAAAGCTTACGGCTACTCCTGACCTTATCCTGGTTGATGGGCAGGGTATTGCTCATCCCCGTCGGCTGGGTCTGGCTTCTCACCTGGGACTTTGGCTGGATACTCCGACAATCGGTTGTGCCAAATCGAGGTTGTGCGGTAGTCATGAGGTACCGGATGTTGAGATGGGTAGCTATGCTGAGCTGGTGGATAATAGTGAGATTATAGGGGCAGCCCTGCGCACCAGGTCCGGGACGAAACCGGTC
>DATKWF010000053.1:0-3066 GCA_035529715.1 Dehalococcoidales bacterium
TAGAATTTAGAATTTTGAAATTGTTTAGTTTTTGGTGCTTCGGATTTAGAATTTGGAGTGAAGCGACTTGAGGGTTCAATCCTTGTTTGGAGGGTGTATCAGTGCAAAGAGTGGGTGAGGTAATTGAAGCCAGCACCACGGACTTTATTGCCCAGTGCTATGAGCTTTACCAATCGCCGCCATTAGGCAGCCTGGTGAAAACCACAGATTTGCCGGTGGAGCTATATGGTATAGTCTATAATGCCACCACCACCAGCCTTGAGCCGGGTCGGCGTCCCATTGCCAGGGGCAAGGATGAGGCCAGCGAGGAGGAGATTTACAAGTCAAGCCCTCAGCTTTTGCAGCTACTTAGAAGTGAATTCAGCGCTTTAGTGGTCGGATATAGAGAGAACGAAAAATTGTATCACTACCTGCCACCTAAACCAGCCCGAATCCATGGCTTTGTTCACCTGTGCTCCCAAGAAGAGATGAAGGAGTTTAGCCAGTCCTTTGACTTCCTAAACATATTGATTAACACTCATCTGCCGGTCCCCGCCGACGAGCTTATTGCTGCCTGTTTGCGTCAGATGAGCCAGGTATATGAAGACCCTCACCCCTTCCTGGTGGCTGCCGGTAAGGAGCTAGCTATATTACTCAGTAGTCAGCTTAATCAACTCAAAGCTATTCTGGGGAGGATTAAACAATGACTCAGGAAGACACCGGCGGGCAGAGGCTGGGCATTGTCGTCTCCGGTTCATTAAATAAAGGGATAGAGGTTAAACTGGATAGCTCAGCTTCGGTTGAGGACATAGCGGTGGGGCGCTATGTAACTATTGAGGGAACCCAGCGGCGTTTCTTTGGCATGATAACCGATGTCAGCCTGGGGGTGATAGACCAGAAGCTTACTCTGACTCCACCTGATGTTTCCGACCCTTTTATGGCTGAGGTCTTAGCTGGAACCAGCACCTATGGAACACTCCATGTTTTGCCTACGCTCACCATTGGCGGTGATGCTGCCAGCTTACTTGAGGGACCCCAGCCGGTTAAGACGGTACCCAGCCATTTTTCCACAGTAAATCTGGCATCGCAACGGGATGTGGAGTTAGTTTTTGGTAGTGAGGACGAAAGGAAATTCTATATAGGCACACCATTAGATATGGAGACCAAGATTTGCCTTGACCTGCCGGAGCTGGTCAAACGGTCAAACGGTATATTTGGCAAGAGTGGCACGGGAAAGACCTTTCTTACCAGACTGCTTCTCATTGGTATGCTGCAGAAGGGAGCGGCTGTGAATCTGGTCTTTGATATGCACAGCGAGTATGGCTGGGAAAGCAGGAGTGAGGAGGGGCGGAAGGTTAAAGCATTAAAGCAACTTTTCCCGTCAAAGGTAGCTGTATTTACCCTTGATGAAGAAGGCTCACGGCGGAGGCAGGTGAGCACCGATTTTGTGGTCAGAATAGGCTATGACGAGATAGAACCAGAAGATATGGTATTACTTCGTCAAACTTTAAACCTTACCGAACCAGCCATTGAAGCCATATACCAGCTATCCAAGAGGTTCGGCAGGAACTGGTTACAGAGTTCTTTAGACCGGAAAGACTCTGAGGAGACCAGGGAGCTGCTAAAAGAGATGAGCATACATGAGAGTACCTATCAGAACCTGCAACGAGGACTGGCCACTATCAGGCGACTCCCCTTCCTCGTGCCCCACACTCCCGATAACCCGGTAAAACGCATCCTGGAATATCTTGACCAGGGCATCAATGTAGTCCTAGAATTCGGCAGGTATACCGATATCACGGCTTATATTCTGGTAGCCAACCTGCTTACTCGCCGCATCCATGCTCAATATCGAGAGAGGATGGAGAGGGCAATAGGTGAAGATACTGCACTACCCCACCCCCTGGTGATAACTATTGAGGAGGCGCACCGATTCCTCAATCCAGAATTAGCCAGCCAGACCATATTTGGTATTATCGCCCGTGAGATGCGCAAGTATAATGTTACTCTACTGGTAATTGACCAGCGACCCAGCGGCATTGATAGTGAGGTTATGTCACAAATCGGAACCAAAATAACCTGCCTGCTGGACAACGACCGAGACATTGATAGTGTGCTTGCCGGTGTATCCGGCAGGAGTGAGCTCAAATCAGTGTTATCCAGGCTGGAATCCAGGCAACAGGCCCTCATCTTCGGTCACGCTGTGCCCATGCCGGTGGTAGTCAGGACCAGGGAGTACGGTTCTCCCGAATCGTATAAGGACTTCATCCCCAAGGGAGAGGTTGAGACAAAAAAACAGGCGGAGAAAGATATAGAAGAGCTGTGGGAATAAATGCGTATTATCCTGATAGGGCAAGCTGCCTTCGGTAATGAAGTCCTTCAGGCGCTGAGCAAAAAGGGTGAAGAGATTGTCGGGGTTTATACACCCCCCGATATTCCGGGGAGGACAAACCCGCTTAAAGAGTCGGCAGTTCAACTAGGTATACCAGTCTTCCAGCCAAAACAAATACGCGCCCCAGAGGTCTATGCCGAGTATATAGAGCTTAAGCCAGACCTGAATGTTATGGCCTTTGTCACTGATATCATACCCGAGAGTATTCTAAACTACCCCAAGTTTGGCACCATCCAATATCACCCCTCACTACTGCCCAAGCATCGCGGTGGTAGCGCCATTAACTGGGCTATCATCAACGGCGAGCCCAAGACCGGCATTACCATCTTCTGGCCCGACAAGGGGATAGATACCGGGCCTATCCTGTTGCAGAAGGAGGCAGAGATTTCCCCTGATGATACTGTGGGGTCGCTCTACTTTAACAAGCTCTTCCCGTTGGGGATAGAGGCATTAGTAGAGAGCATCGAGTTAATTAAACGGAGTATAGCGCCACGAATCCCTCAGGATGAATCGCAAGCCAGTTACGAGGGGCTATGTACTGAAAAGGATTCTGTCATTAACTGGTCTCAGCCGGTAACTAAAGTCTATAATCTGATTCGGGGCACCAATCCTCAACCAGGAGCAATAACCCATTTTCAGGGTAAGCGACTCAAAATCTTTGACTCAGAATTACTTACGGGTAGTATAAGTGGCTT
>DATKWF010000054.1:0-8268 GCA_035529715.1 Dehalococcoidales bacterium
GGAGAGGGGGAGTTGGTTATGTAAGGGAGGCTCCGCCTCCCTTTAACTCTCCATGTGATACCTGCTTCTTCAAAGGAGAAGGGGAGTTGTTTGTGCAAGGGAGGCTCCGCCTCCCTTTGGCTCTCCTTGTTCTTGACCAACGATGTGGGGGTATTTAAGAGGGGCGTCAGCCCCTCTTTCCAAAATCTTCCCCTTCCCCTATCAAGGGGAAGGGGATACAGGGGATAGGGTTACCTAATAAAAACCTATGAGGATGGGTTGCCAGATAAATATTAAATATGGTGGGGTCACCATATTTAGATAACAGACAAAAACCTTTCCGTTTCGGAGTAAATCCAATCTTACAATAATACCATCAGAAACCAGCCCTGTGTTATAATTAGCCTAATCCGAAGTAGAGGGGATGATGTTCACTCACCTTCACGTCCATACTGAATACAGTCTGCTCGACGGCATGTGCCGCATTACGCAACTGGTAGCTAAAGCCAAAGAACTGGGCATGGATAGTCTGGCTATAACCGACCACGGCGTGATGTACGGCGTGATTGAGTTCTACCAGGCAGCCAGGGAGGTGGGGGTAAAGCCAATTATCGGCTGTGAAGTTTATATCGCTCCGGACAGTCACCTCAGTCGTAATGCCGGGGACAAAAATAACTATCACCTCATACTGCTCGCCAAAAATCGTACCGGGTACCAGAACCTGATTCAGCTCGCCACCAAAGCTCAGCTTGAGGGTTTCTACTATAAGCCAAGGATGGATAAGAAGCTTCTGGAGCAACATCACGAAGGTCTCATTGCTCTCTCCAGCTGTATCGGTGCCGAGATTCCTCAGCTTATTCTTGGCGGACGCCTCCAGGAAGCAAAAGAGGCTGCTCTGTGGTACAAGCAAACTTTTGGTGATTTTTACCTGGAAATAGAGAGGCACCCCATCCCCGAGCTGGAGCGAATCAATCAGGAGCTTATTTCCATGAGCAGTGAGCTTGATATCCCCCTGGTGGCGACCAATGATGTTCACTACATAAACCGAGAGGATGCTTCAACTCACGACCTGCTAATGTGTATCGGCACCAATACCACCATCTATGATGACAAGAGAATGAAGATGGCCGGGGACTTCTTCTACCTCAGGAGCCCGGAGGAGATGGCAGAGCTTTACCGTGACATACCGCAGGCACTGGAAAACACTGAGCACATTGCCGGGATGTGCAATCTTGAGCTTGATTTCGGGCGTCTCCATCTGCCACAGATGGAACTGCCTGAAGGCAAAACCGCCGACCAGTTTCTGGCTGACCTCTGCCATGAGAACCTGTCCCGCTACTATCCCCAGCCTACCGAGGAGATAAAACAGCGACTCGACTACGAGCTGGAAGTAATAAAGCAGACCCAGTTTGCCAACTACTTCCTTGTTGTCTGGGATATCATCTCCTTCACCAAGAAGCACGACATACTGTTCGGGGTTAGAGGCAGCGCTGCGGCCAGCATCGTCCTTCACTGCCTGGGTATCACTGCCATTGACCCCATCGAAAGCAAGCTGGTCTTTGAGCGCTTTCTCAACGTGGAGCGCAAGGAGATGCCGGATATAGACCTTGACTTTCAGGATGACCGCCGTGACGAGGTCATTTCCTACGTGTCACGGAAGTACGGACAGGACCATGTTGCCCAGATTATCACCTTCGGCACACTGGGTGCCCGGGCAGCCATCAGGGACGTGGGGCGGGCACTGGGTATGCCCTACGGCGATGTTGACCGCGTCGCTCGACTTGTCCCCTATTCACCAACCATGACCCTGGACAGGGCTTTAAATGAGAATACCGAATTCAAGAACATTTTCCATGAAGATGCCATCGTCCACAATCTGGTTGAATCCGCCAAGAGGGTGGAAGGGATTGCCCGCCATGCCAGCACTCATGCGGCTGGCGTCGTCATCTCCGAAGAGCCTCTTACCAAGTATGTACCGCTGCAAGGGGGAAGCAAGGTTAACGGGCAGGAGTCGGTTATGACCCAGTTCTCCATGGGAGACATTGCCCAGATTGGCCTCTTGAAAATGGACTTTCTGGGTCTGGCCAACCTCACCATTCTGGGCAAGGCAAGAGAGATTATCCACCAGGAACACGGTGTTGACATTGACCTGCACCATATCCCGATGGATGATGCCAGGACCTTTGAATTGCTCTCATCGGGGGAAACCACCGGTGTGTTTCAGCTGGAAGGAGCCGGCATGCGCCGCTACATCAAGGAACTCAAACCAAACACGTTCAGTGATATTGCGGCCATGGTAGCGCTGTATCGCCCCGGTCCCATGGAGCATATCCCCACCTTCATCAAAGCCAAGCATGGTATTGAGCCCATCCACTATCCCCACCCCGCCCTGGCTAATATCCTTGAGGAAACCTACGGGGTGATTGTCTATCAAGACCAGGTGCTTTTCATAGTGCGGGACTTCGCCGGCTACAGTCTGGGACAAGCCGACATCTTCCGCAAGGCAATGGGGAAAAAGATTCCCGAGGTTATGAAACAGCAAAGGCGCCACTTTGTTGCCGGAGCCAAGAAAAACGGGTTTTCAGCCGAGGTAGCCACTGAGATTTTTGACTTAATTGAGCCATTTGCCGGCTATGCCTTCAACAAGGCTCACAGTGTCAGCTATGCTCTCATTGCCTATCAAACTGCCTATCTCAAGGCAAACTACCCGGCAGAATATATGACTGCTTTCCTGATTATTCAGGCCGGTCAGCTGGAGAAAGTAGCCACTGCCATTGCCGAATGCCGCCGGTTGCGCATTACGGTACTGGCACCAAATATAAACCGCAGTCAGGTTACTTTTTCCATAGAGAAAGACGGTGATGCCCCGGCTATCCGTTTTGGTCTAACTGCTATCAAGAATGTGGGGTCCGGGGCGGTAGAGCCCATTATTGCCGAGCGAGATAAGGGGGGTGAATTCAAGTCCATTGAAGACCTGTGCCGCCGCTGCGACCTGCATAGCGTCAACCGGCGGGTAATGGAGAGCCTGATTAAGGCGGGAACCCTTGACTCCCTGGGCAATCGTGGCACCCTGCTCAACAATGTCAATCGTATCCTATCGCTGGCACAGCGGGAGCAACGCCTGCGGGAGACGGGACAGTCCACCATGTTTGACCTGTGGGGAGAGGCAACGCCGGTGCCCATGCCCAGCCTCGACCTGGAGGCTGCCGATATCTCCGTCAAGGAGAAGCTTGGCTGGGAAAAGGAACTGACGGGAGTCTATCTTTCCGAGCACCCCTTCAGCTCGGTGGCAGGTAAAGTAGCTTCGGGAAATACCACTCTTTGCGGCCAGATTGATGCTGAGCTGGCAGACCAGACTGTCGTTGTTGCCGGTATGGTAGCCTCAGTTCGCCACCTTCTTACCCGTGATGGGCGTCCTTTTGCCAGCACCGTTTTGGAAGACCTAGATGGTCAGGTTGAGGTTATGGTCTGGCCAAGGGTATATGCTGACACCACTGACCTCTGGCAGGAAGGTAATATACTGCTGGTTGAAGGTAAGGTAAGGCTAAGGGATGACCGCGTGCAGTTGAGCTGTGACAGGGTACGCCATTATCAGCCATCAGACCAGGAAGAAGAGATGCCCACCCCTCAACCCGTGGAGGCGCCCGCAGTGGCTGGAGAGACTGAGGTCAGCACTACCCCGGCTAAAAGACGCCGGTTAGTAATCCGCCTCAGCCAGACCAGCGACGAGGAAACAGATAAGGCTAATCTGCATCAACTGGTGGCTATTCTCAGGGACTTTCCCGGACAGGATACTGTCAGGTTGAGCGTAGCCAACGGGGAAAAGGTCATCAACCTCAGTCTGTCCAACATATCTGCCGACTATTGTCCCGAGCTTCACCAGCGGCTGGTGGAGCTGGTGGGGGAAGACGGACTCAGAGTAGAGTCTTAAATAAAAGGGGTGCGCAATGGATAAACCAACAGGTAATTTCGATTTTAAACTAATGGCTTTCTGGTTTATCTTCAGAGACATGTTCCTGCCCCGGGAAAATGTATTGTTAGAGGTAGGCATAAAGCCCGGCTTCAGCATACTTGATTATGGCTGTGGTCCAGGCAGCTACACAATTATAGCGGCTAAACTAGCTGGAGAGAGGGGGAAGGTTTATGCTCTGGATATACATCCCCTGGCAATTCAACAGGTAAAGAATATGTCTGAAAAAAAGAAACTTGCGAATGTGGAGACTATCCTTTCCGACTGCGCGACCGGGCTGCCTGACCAGAGTGTAGATGTGGTTTTACTGTATGACACTTTGCACCTCTTAAGTGAACAAGATGTAGCGCTAGCCGAGCTACACCGGGTATTGAAGCCAGATGGTATACTATCTTTCAATGACCATCACATGAAGGAAGAGAGTGAAATAATATCCAGGATAACCGGGAAAAGCCTGTTCAAACTATCGGAAAAAGGTAAAAGAGTATATAATTTTGTCAAGGTTCACTGAGGAATATCTGAAATGCCTTCAGATAATACACATCAAGGACACAGAAAAAGACTGCGGGACAAGTTCCTTAAGTCGGGACTGGCTGGCTTTCACGACTACGAGATTGTGGAATTGCTCCTGACTCTGGGCTCACCCCGCCGGGACTGTAAGCAGCCGGCAAAAGAGGCAATCAAGCAATTCAAAACGCTGAGAGGTGTCCTGGCGGCTTCCCACCAGGAGCTACAGCAAATAGACGGCATCGGGCCACACAGTACCTTTGGTATCAAGCTGGTGCAGGAAGTAGCCAAAGAATTTCTCAAAGAGAAAATCCTTGATAAACCATTTTATAAGTCCCCTCAGGAGGTTTTTGACTATCTTTACCATTCCATGAGAGACCTCAAGAAAGAGCTATTCAAGGTCATTTATCTGAATAGCCAGAACCAGATTATTGATACTGCTGACCTTTTTGAAGGCACGGTCAATGGCAGCTCAGTTTCCCCCCGTGAGATTATGGAGGGTGCCATTAAATATAATGCTGTCTCCCTGATTTTCGTCCATAACCATCCGTCAGGCAGTCCTGAGCCCAGCGTCAGTGACAAAGAGCTAACCAGAGAACTGGCCTACGCCGGCAAGATTATGCACATCAAGGTTTTAGACCACATCATAATCGGCGACAACAGGTACTTCAGCTTCGCCGATGATGGACTGATTGGGGAATACGAACTTGACTTCCTGAACATGAAATTAAGAGGCACCTCCGAGGCCAAGCGGAGACTGTACCGGGCTAAATTATCCTCCACCAAGCTTTACTAGCTGGTTTAATAAATCCGGGCCTTCAGTCCTCTTTACCGAAAACCGGTAACACCTTCCAGATGAAGAAGGCGTCGCTTCATCTCAATGCCACCGGTGAAGCCACCAAGCTGGCCGTTGCTGGCTAAAACACGATGGCAGGGGACAATAACCGGCAGAGGATTTCTGCCCAGTGCCTGCCCCACCGCACGCAGTGCTTTCGGCTTTTTGATTTGCTCCGCCACCCAGCGGTATCTTCTGGTTTCACCATAGGGAATGAGTCGGGCTGCTTCCCATACCTCCCGCTGAAAGTCGGTAGCGCCGGACAGGTCAAGCTTCTCCGGGAAATTTGCCTGGTGACCGCTGAAATAAACTCTGAGGCGTTCCATCAAGTCCTGAAACAGGTGGGGCGACCAGCGGGCATGACTGATACTATCACCAAATAGCCGATTGACTTCTTGAGTGGAGGGATGGGGTAGAGTGGTGCTTAACAACCCCGCGGTTGAGGCCAATACTCCCACCCAGCCCATATCAGTATCAAAGATAATATAGTTCAGTTGCCGGGTCATAAGACCACTCGGGTAAAGAGCTTAAGCCTTGCCCATCTGACGGCGGCGCTGGACATAGGCGGCGACAAATATCAAAATCATCCCCAGTATGATGCTTACCACTATCTTGACCAGCTGGGGTATATCCATGCTCAAAAAGAAGGCATATGTATAGACGCCGGCTACCTCGGCAACCCCATAGGTAATGGTATGAGCCTTAAATGGCCTCCCCTTTATCGCCCGGTAGATAAGCCAACCGATAAAAGCCAGAGAAGCTAATACAGCTACTGCTATTGCCATCTAGTCACCACCCCAGACCTTCAAAATATTTACCCAGAGAAGCAAACATGCCCACGGTTAGCAACAGGGAGACCAGTTTCCCGATTTCGGACATGTATTTCACATACTCTACAGCCAGATAGCCGATACCGGCAATGCAAAACAGGATGCCAAATCCGAATAGTACATACTCTAGCTTCATATATCCTTAGTCCCCTTAAATTATCTGGGTGTGGGCGGCACAAGTTTCGCCGGATAGACCGGATTGATGTAAATAATTATCCTCCGCTCCATTTCCCCTCTCTTTATGATTACGGTAAATTCATAGCTCTGTTCCGGGGAGGTACTCTCCGGTAGAAGCTCCGTAGTATCTATTACCCATTCCAGTTGTCCCCTGCCAAATGAGTCAACCGTAATCGGCTGCGAAACCACGTCAAGCACCTTCTCCTGCATCCGCCACACTGATACCTCAATGTCAGCGCTATAGCTTGAGAACTGGCGATTAGCCACTTCATAGCGGAAGAATGCCTTTTCCCCCCAATTTACCCCGGCTGACCAGAAGCTGTCCGACTTGAGCCAGGTATCAGCCTCTATTTTCTGCTCTCGTTCGCCAGCAGTTATGTAGGTAGTGTCATAAATGCCCATATAGCCATCAACAACGAATATGGCGATAAGGCCAAAGAAACAGACCAGAGTCAGATATAAGAATAAATTTCTTCGTTTGGTTGCCATATATCCTAAATACTTCCTGCCGGTGTAGTTAACTGCATAATATCACAGACTAATAAAAAATGCTATTTTTCACTTTCTATCCCAGCTCGGGCTCAATCAGACCGTAGTTGCCATCCTTGCGCCGGTATAGCAGGTTGAGCTCTTCGGCATCAGCGTTAAAGAACAGGAAGAAATCGTGCCCCAGAAGCTCCATCTGGTCAGCAGCTTCAGCCACCGACATTGGCTTGACGGCAAAACGTTTAACCCTGACTACCTCCCGGGTGGGCTGGGCTGCTCCCTCTTCCCCGCTGAATCCAGTGCGGGCAAACGAACTGCTCCTCCCCTTTTCATACCGCTTTCCTTTATGGTGCTCGAGTTGACGGGTTATAACCCCGGCGGCACGGTCAATAGCGGTAAACAGGTCTTCTCCCTTCTCCTCACCATAGCACCGGGTACCGCTACCAGCTACGGTTACCCGGACGATAAATCGCTGCTGGGGTGACTTTGTCTTTTCCTCAGAAACTTCTACCTTGGACTCAATGATATTGGGCAGATGACGGTTGAGCTTACCCAACTTGCGTTCAATATACTGGTGTACTGTCGGTATTAGCTCTATATTTTTGCCGATTATTCGCAGTTCCATCTTTTTACTCCTGCTATTGAATGTTATTAAATTTCTCTGGCCACCACCAGTCCCCACACCGAGTTAGCACCGGCGTCCTTCAGCGCCGCCGCACAGGCATCAAGAGTAGCTCCAGAGGTAGAAACATCGTCTATAAGCAACACCGACCTGTCCCGCAGCTCCCGGTCACGACAGACAAAGGCATCGGCGGTATTGCTCCACCGTTCCTCCACAGTGGTTGTTCTGGCCTGAGGGGGTGTATGGTGCCGGCGGATAAGACAGCCCTCGACTACCGGCAAATTGGTAAGCTTGCCCAGCTCCTGAGCCAGCAGGCCGGACTGGTTGTAGCCGCGCTCCCTGAGTCGCTTCGGATGCAGTGGCACCGGGACAAGCACCTCTGCGGACAAAGGGTAAGCGATAAGATAATCATGAAGCAACTTAGCCAGCGGTATAACCAGTGCTCTAAGGTTGCGGTACTTCAGCTGATGGATAGCCTGGCGCATTACGCCGTCAAATCGGAATGGGGAACGAATACCATCTATTTTTGCCTGCCAGGCAACACAGCTGGGACAGAGTATACCGCTGGACTGGGGGCGACCACATCGGGGACAGAGCGGGGGGATTATTTCAGGCAGTGACTGGCGACAGGAAGAACATAGAAAACCACCTTCCTTTCCACAGCCAACACAGTACTGCGGAAATAAAAGGTCAAGTGCTATCCCCTTGAGTTTAACTAATTGAGGAAGCACATTTACCACCCATATTTAATTTACGGCTTCAAAACGGCTTATTGACGATTGCGCGAATTATGAAGCGCACCACTCATAATGGGTTCGTTAAGATAAACATCACCGTTCCTGATTTTCAGGTTAAAGCCGCA
>DATKWF010000055.1:0-20701 GCA_035529715.1 Dehalococcoidales bacterium
AATTGGGGGGTGGTGGAGGTATCCGAGCCGTGGTGGGCAACCTTGAGCACGGTGCTGTGCAGTTCCGCCCTATCGGCAGTGAGTTTAAACTCTACCTCTTGCCTGATATCGGCGGTGAGCAGGAAACTGACATCGTCCCGACTCAACCGCAGTACCACGCCGTTATTGTCAGCATCCGATTCGGTGCCGGTTAAGGGAGTTGTCCCTGGATTCAGCACCTTTATGACCGCTTTGCCGAAATTAATCTGCTGACCGGTTTGGGCGGTAGTCTGCTGGATGTTCTTTGCCTCAATGAGTCTGAGCCACTCATCGTATAGTGGCGACTCATAATCGGAGTCGGGGCAGAGCACCTGCTTTACCCGGAAGCGGTGCAGCACTTCTACCAGTCCGGTGAGGTGGTCGGAGTGGGGGTGAGTTAACACCACCATATCAATAGTCCTGTCCCAGAAGGGCATCTGGTTGCCCAGCTCCAGGCTTATCGCCTGAGGACTCGGTCCGCCGTCAACCAGGATTTGCTGATTTCCCTGCTGAATCAAGATTGCATCCCCCTGTCCGACATCAAGGAAGCTGATACGAAGATTGTCGTCGGGCGCGGTGGCGGCGGTGCCTGACACCAGTATCGCTATCAGCAGTAGTGGCAGGAGGACCCACTTTTTGGGTAGCCCGGAAGCACGGTTAAATGATTTGCTTACCGCTGACTTTAGCTGGGTGGTGGCTTTGGTCATCAGGTTAGTCTTCCGACTGAAGAAGACGGCGGCAGCCAGAACCAGGTAGTAAATCCATATCAGGATGGTATCAACCGAACCCACTTCAATAAAAGAGAGGGAAGAAGCTGCCAGACCGCCAACCACCAATAATATATAAGATAGGAAGAGCCAGGTTAGCCAGCCGATGACCTGGGCAGCGGGCAGGGCAATAAATCCCAGAACCCCGGTCAGAACTCCGGTGACGATAATGCCCGGTAATGCGGGCAGGGCAAGGAATGTGGCTAACGGACCGGCAAATGAGATAATCCCGAAGTAATAGGCGACCACCGGCCAGACGGCGATGACTGCTCCCATGGTGGCACTGAGGCAGTCGCTACTGATAGTGGCTATTGATGCCAGTGCCCCGTCTTCACCCAGGGTGGCTCTGACTGCCTTTCTGCCCAGGGCTTGAAAGATGGGGAAAAGGAAAACCAGACCGGTCATAGCCAGAAAACTCAGCTGGAAGGCAGCATCCCCCAGTATGTAGGGGCTGATGCCCACCATTATCGCCGCGGCGAAGGTCAGGGCAGTGATAGCGCTGCGCTGCCTGCCCAGAAGCTCGGCGGTGAGGAAAAGGCTGGCCATTATGGCGCCGCGGACTATTGGCGGGTGCAGACCGGTGATTAGGGCATAGAGCCAGATTGTGCCCAGTGCCAGCCAGATATAAATGTAGTGCCTCCGACCGAAGAGCCATATACCGACGCTGAGTAGGATGCCGGCGATGATGCTGAGGTGCAGGCCGGATATAGCCAGAAGGTGGGTGGTGCCGGTGCGGGTGAAGTCAGTTTTCACTGATAGCGGGATGTTACCCCTGATACCCAGGATAATGCCCTGGGCCAGTGATGCCTGTGGCTCGGGCAGTACCGCCGACATGGTTTGTGCCAGGTGATTCCTCAGTGAGTAGACCCATTCCAGTGGCTTGAAGCCTTTCCCCCTCTCCAGTATCTCTATCTCAGGATAGTACGTAATAGTGTAGATTCCCTGGTGGGCTAGATAACCCTTGTAGTCAAAGTCATTAAGCTGGGGCGGTGTCTCCAGCTTGCCACTTACCGAGAGGACGTCACCATACTCGTAGGCAGGGTATCTGGGTACAAATATTAGTGCTGTGCCTTCTACTTCATGCCACCCCTCCTCCAGTTTTATTTCGGCAGATGACAGGTAGAGGTGGGTACTTTTATCTCTGACCTCGGGGTCTCTGGCCACCATGCCTTTGATTTCGGTAATTTCGCGGTCGTTGTAGAAGCGGAGACTATTCTCGTTAATCGTGTGCAGACTTGAATAAGAGTAGGTAGCCGCGGCGAAGAGAGCAAAGAGACTGAGACTGGTCAGGATTATTATCTTGCGATGTTGGCGGAAAAAGAGAAGCAAGGGGAGGGGGATAATTCCGGTGAGAATGAGGACTAAGGGCAGGTTTAAACTCGAGCCCAAGAAGATACCTGCCACCCACGCACAGCTAAGACAGATAAGTGGCACGAACTTTCATCCTCTACTCAGCGACAGTAATCAGGTGTTTTATTTTTTCGTAGGTAGCAGTGCCTATGCCTTCTACCTCAGTTAGCTCATTAATGTTGCGGAACTGCCCGTTTTGCTGGCGGTAGTCAATGATGGCTTGAGCTCTGGCTTCACCGATTTCGGGCAGTGCCTGCAGTAGCCATACGTCAGCGCGGTTGAGGTTTATTTTTTGCGGTGGGGTTTCTCCCGCTTCGGGAACGTAGAGTTTGAGTTGATTGAGGTCGGCATCAGCCGAGGTCCCGCCCGCCCCCTGAATAATGTCGTCTATGCTGTCCCCGGCTTTCAGCGTATAGAAGCCAGGATTATTAACCGCACCACCGACATAGATTTCGCCTTGTAATTCCTGGGCCGGGGATATGGAAATCTCTACAGGTTGGCTTCGACTATATTTTGACCAGGTTATCAGGCTGCCGACCGCAATAACTGCTATCAGGAGAAAAATAAGCAATGTCCAGTATTTACTGAGCTTGGTCAACAAAAGACTCCTGTCGATAGCTCTACTTGACATAATTAGTGGGCAGGGTTTTGTCCGATGCCCACTATTTTACCAGGTATCTGTGGCTGGCTTCCCTTGACAATTGACCTGGATTCAGGCGTTGGTCAGGGTAGTTCGCAGTTCCTCTTCCAGTTCGGGGGTGGTAAGGGCTATTATCTGGTCGCCTTCACGAATGATGGTATTGGGATCAGGTATGCGGGGCTTTCGGTTCTTACGAATAATCAGGGCTAGTTTACTTCCGGCCGGTAATGAAATCTCTTTTACCAGTTTGCCTATAGCTGCTGATGTCGGCGGGATTCTTACTTCCACAATCCCTAGCCCCTTATCGCTGAGGGTCAGCAGGTGGGTCAGCGGGTGCGTGGGCACCTCTTTCTCAATGGCTTCAAGGATGATATCAGTGGTACTTACGATGACATCTACTCCCAGTTTCTTGAAGATTTTTTCATTTTGTGGATTTCTGATGCGGGTTACGGTGCGGGGAACATTGAATTTATACTTGGCTACCTGGCAGGCAACCAGGTTATCTTCATCGTCTCCGGTTACCGCCACCAGCATATCAGCTCGCCCGGTGCCGACGTCAGCCAGGGTAGCTGCCTCACAGCCATCACCACGGAGGCAGACGCTGCCCATTTCTTCATTAATGGTTTCGCACAGGGTGGCATTCTTCTCTATTATGAGCACCTCGTGCCCCTCATTTAGCAGTGCTCTTGCCAGATAGTAGCCGACTCTGCCTCCGCCGACAATTATGATATACATTTTTCTCCTAGCTCTCTATCTTTTCTTTCACCAGCTGGGCAAATATTGTGGTTGGGCTAAAGGTTTCTATGTCCATGGTATTGTATAGCTCGTTGCGCAGTGGGTCATATATACGACAGATTGCTCTGGGCACATTGAAAATATGCTTGGCAATTTGAGTCGCCATAACATTGCGGTTGTCCCCCTGGGTTAATGCCACAAAGACATCGGCTTTTTCAATACCGGCTCTTTTCAACGCTTCCTGGTCAATGCCGTTGCCAATTAGTGCGTTGCCGCCAAAGCTAGGTGATAATCTTCGGAAGCTGTAAGCGTCAGTATCCAGGATGGTAACCTCGTGCCCATCATTATCCAGTAATCCGGCGAGCTGAGCGCCGACTCGTCCGCAGCCCATAATTACTACTTTCATAGGTAACCCCAATTATTTATTTTATTGCTGATACAGTATCACCGGACAGGGGGCATTTTGCAGCACATAAGGCACCACATGCCCCAGATTAAACTGCCCAAAGCGTGTCTTGTATTTAATACCCATCAAGATCAGGTTGGAGCCTCTTTCTACGGCTTCGTCAATGATAGCTGGGCCGGCGTCGCGGGCCTGGACCACGTCAGTGTCTATCTCGTAGTCTTGTTCTTCAGCAACGCCCTCGGCGAAGTCTAGAATACCCTCAGCCTTCTGAATTTCTGACTCAATTTCAGCATCTATAGGCAAGGCACGTTTTATTTTGATTACGTAAATTGATAAAACTTTACTTTTATACCTCTTGGCTAGCCCGCAGGCTAGCTTTATGGTTTCTTCATCGGCTTCGGTGCCAATTACCGGTAGGAGTATCTTTTTAAATTCCATTGTTTTCTAGCGTTGTTTTCTAGAGTCTTTTCTTTATTTTAGGCTATTATAGTCCTCTTATTAAAAATCTACAATACCCTTTTGGCAAGATGTTATTTATTAAATTTATTCTCTTGGTCCTTGGGGGTATGGGTTAGCGGCAGTTTGGCTTTTCGCCGGTAAATGTAATAAACAATCAAGCCGACAGCCATCCAGGCGAGACCGACCCAGCGGCTGTAAGGCTGGGAAATCAATATGATGACCCATATTATCATTAGTATCGCTAAACCCAGGATAGCAGTTATTGGCAGTTCGTGTCCCTTAATCTTTATATTCAGCCTGAGTTTGAAGGGGCGCTGTAGTTCCGGTTTTCTGATTCTTAAGCTAATGATGGAAGCATGGGCGAACATAAAGGCTAGTAAAGAGCCAACGGCATATAATGCCCCCATGGTTGCGAAGACGTTGGCTGCGAAAAACCCCGGAGTGAGGATGAGAAGGGCAATTATGCTGAACAGAATTATGGAGATGTAGGGTGTCTTGAACTTGGGGTGCACCTTACTAAGCGCTGGTGGGAAAAGGCGGTGACTGCCCAGCGAAAAGGCAAGTCTTGAGACGCCGATGAGCCCGGCATTGGTGGCAATGAGTAAAATGGTGCCGGCAAGGATGGCGATTAAGGGCTTGAGAATAGTGCGTAGCAACTCCAGCGGAAGACTGGCGGCAATGCCGGCTACGGGGTCCCTGGACCATTCAGAGGCAAGCTCTTGTGGTGGCATGGCTGATAAGGATACCAGGGAAATACCAGCGAAAATAACCAGGACGGTAACTATCATCATGATTAGTGCTCTGGGCACCTTTTTCTCTGGTTGCTTGGTTTCTTCAGCCATCTGAGACATGGTTTCAATCCCGGTATAGGCGATGGAGGCCAGGGCTATGCCGAGAATCAGGTTTTCTGCTGTCGGCCAGTTGTCAAAAATGCGATGAATTAGAACTACTGGATTGAACAGCAGTATGAAGCCGATAACTATCAGTGAAACTTGAGTGGCGATATCCAGCACGGCGGCGCTTACATTTATAAAGGAGGTCTCTTTTATGCCGATGACATTTATAATCATAAGGAAGGTGACAATTCCCATGGAGGCTATGGTGCCAATGATAGGGGAGTCTTTGAATGGTTCCCAGAAGAAGCCTAAATAGGGTGGGATGGTGAAGGCTGAGATGGCGATAGTGACAATGTAACTCAGCATCAGCGCCCAGCCAGCGGTGAAGCCGGCCAGGTCGTTGAAGCCGTGGCGGGCAAAACTGGCTGAGCCACCGGCTTCAGGCAGCGCGGCAGTGCCTTCAGCATAGGTGAGAGCGGTAAAGATGAAAAGGACACCGGCAATACCCAGTGCCAGGGGAGTGGCTCCAAGGGCTACCAGGGCAACGATACCCAGCGCATAGTATATAGAAGAACCAACATTCCCGTAGCCGGCACTGAATACTGCGGCGACTCCAAGTACTCGTCTTAAATGGAATCGTTTGATTCTACGGGGACGAAATATCCTGTCAGCGGGCTTTGGATGCCAACTATTCTGCATATTAATGGTTAAAGGCTATCATAATTTTTAACTACAATCAGTTATTGTAGGGCTCTTTTTAACGGCTGTCAACTGGTAAAGGTATTGACAAAAGACATATAAATGGCTATAATATAGGACAAATGTCATATTACTTTAGAATAGTATGGAAATAAAGACAAGAATTTTCGAGTTGCGCAACGGGAAATACAGAAATTTATCTGAGCTGGCCCAGGCTATGGGATTATCGGTGAGTCAGGTTTACCGGGTCCGTGAAGGCAAGCGCGGCATAAATCAAAAATTTATTGTCGGGGCGAAAAAAGCCTTTCCAAATTACCACCTTGATGAACTTTTTTATCTGGACGGTGAGTCGGGACATGTTGGTATGGGGGTGACAACTGTCACTGAACGCTATAATCACATTGTTCAACAATATTCTGGCCTGAGTTTGCCCGTATGTGAAATAGATAGCAGTGGGGTGGGGACACAGGCGGGCATTGTAGGGGTTTCTCAGGTTTGAGTCTCGGTTTCTTCCGGTTCAATCTTATGGAGCATATCTGTGCTTTCCAGGTGGTCAAGGTAAAATAGTCCGTTCAGGTGGTCTATCTCGTGCTCCAGTGCCTGGGCGAGGAGTCCTTCTGCCCTAATGCGTATTTCCTTGCCGTTCTGGTCGCGTCCTTTGGCGGTAACTGTCTCGGCACGCTTAATCTGCCCGAAATAACCGGGAACACTGAGACAGCCCTCGTCTACCAGGCGTTCTCCTCTTCTCCGTACTATCTCGGGATTAACCAGAGCCACAGCTTCTTCCTCGGGCAGGCCAATAACAATCACTCGCAGGGAAATACCTACCTGTGGTGCCGCCAGACCCACCCGCCCGGGAGACGCCTGCATGGTCTCAATCATATCGCCTATCAGTTCCTTGATTGAGCTATCAATCGTCCTGACCTTTTTTGCCTTCTGCTTCAGTGCCGGGTCAGGGAACGTTCGAATAGGGAGAACTGCCATCTTGACTCACCTAATTTATTACCTGCGCAAAATTATAGCTGGAACAGGCTAAATTGTAAAATCTCAACCTGGGTTGTGTTTAGCCACGTATCCCCTTACTTTAAGATATTTGGTGACCTCACCCCCTGTGTCCCCCTCTCCTTTTAAGGAGAGGGGGAAGATTTTGAAAGAGGGGTTGGCACCCCTCTTAGACACCCCCGCGTCATTGACTCGGAGCAGGGTTGGTGCTCCTTTTAAACATCCCCGCGCTATTAACTTAGAGCAAGGAGATTCAAAAAGGAGCGTGAGTCCCTCTCAAGCTTCTCTTGGGAAAGAGTAAATATAGGAGGGGCATTGGCTTCTATTAAGCACTCCCATACTTGAAGGTATAACTTAAAGGCATGAATATGATAGGGAGAGTCAAAGAAAGGCAAAGCCTCCAAATATATTTTATAGGGAGATTTAGAGGGACGAAGTCCTTCTTATATAATCCTCCCCCTTCCCCTTGGGAAGGGGGATAAAGGGGGATGGGGTTACCAAATAAAAACTAAAAGGAATGAGGCAGGTAAACTTCAAAGCAAGCTTACCGGGTCAATGTCTATTGCCCAGCCCTGGGGGAAGGGGATTGTGGAGAGAAAGGCAGATAGCTCGGTGCCGCGGAGTATGAGCTGCCAGCGGAACCTGCCTCGCAGTCGGTGAATAAACGCCGGGGCGGGGCCAATCAGGCTGAGGTTATCTATGCCCCTGGCGTCTTTTTCTCTGTTGAGTAAGTCTCTCATTCTTTCTGCTTCTCTCTGGCAGAGAGCATCGTTGGTATGGGTATAAGTAAGCAAGGCTAGCCGAGTAAAGGGTGGATTGTGCAGCTGGTGCCGGTAGGCAATCTCTTGGGCATAGAAAGATGCGTAGTCATGCGTGGCAGCTGCCTGGATGGCGTAGTGCTCCGGCGAGAAGGTCTGGATGATGACCTCTCCGCCGAGAATACCCCGCCCCGCCCTCCCGGCTACCTGGCTGAGGAGCTGAAAGGTCCTCTCACCGGCGCGGAAGTCGGGCAGGTTCAGGCTGGTATCAGCACTGACCACCCCCACCAGAGTAACCGAGGGTAAATCCAGTCCCTTGGCAACCATTTGCGTCCCGATGAGAATATCAGCCTGGTGGGAGCGGAACTTGTCCAGAATTTTCTGGTGCGAGTCCTTGCCCCGGGTAATATCACTATCCCAGCGCAGCAGGCGGGCTTGCGGGAAACTGTAGGCGGATTCTTGCTCCAGCTTCTGTGTGCCGATGCCCAAAAATTTCATCTGGCGGCTCATGCAGCGTGGGCAGGCCTGTGGCACCGGGGTTTTTTGGTTGCACTGGTGGCAGACCAGAACATCCTCGGCGTAGTGATGGGTGAGGGGAACCTCACAGCGCTTACAGCGAAGCACAAAGCCACAGCGGCGGCATTGAATAAAGGTGGCTCCGCCTCTCCGGTTGAGAAAGAGGATGACCTGCTCGCCACCAGCCACGGCTCCGGTCGTGGCTCCAGCCAGAGAACGGCTGAAGATGCTCCTGTTGCCTGCCTTGAGTTCTTGCCTCATGTCCACTATCTCAACCTGGGGCAGGGGTGATTTCTCAACGGGAACAACCCGGTCCGGAAGCTGGAGCAGGTGAAAGTCACCACTTTGCGCATGATAAAAAGTCTCTATCGCCGGGGTGGCGCTGCCCAGAATAACTGTTGCCCCGCTTAACTCCGCCAGCTTCATGGCTGTATCACGGGCGTGGTAGCGGGGTGATTTATCCGACTGTTTATAGTTCCATTCGTGTTCCTCATCAATAACAATCAGTCCCAGGTTGGGCTGGGGAGCAAAGAGGGCGCTCCGGGGACCAATGACAACATCAAACTCACTGTTTCTGATCCGGTGCCATTCATCAAATTGCTCGCCCGGTGAGAGTTTACTGTGCAGGACAGCTACTTTGCCGGGAAAACGGGAGGCAAACCTCTCTATGGTTTGGGGGGTGAGGGCAATTTCCGGTACCAGGACGATGCCCCGCTTGCCCATTTTCACTGCTTCAGCCAGTGCCTGCAGGTAGACCTCGGTCTTGCCGCTGCCGGTAACTCCGTGCAGCAAGAAAACATCCGGGTATTCTTTTGTCAGGCTTTCTTTGATAGCTTTTAAGGCTGATTCCTGAGCCGCAGTAAGTTTAAGTGGTGAAGATAGTGTGATTCCCTGGTAGGAAATTGGTTCACGTTTTACTTCAATCTGCTCAAAAATGGCTAAGCCCTTGCCAATAAGCGCATCAGCCACTGTTTTTTCAATGCTGAGTTTCTGCCTGATCTCTGCCCAGGGTAGTGGTTCAGGGTGCCAGGCAAGGTAGTCGAGAAGAATTGCCTGTTTAATGGCTCCTTTTTCTTGCATTTGGGCTGCCATCTCTGTGGCTTGGCCGGCGGTAACATTAAGGCGCAGGTAGGGGACTCTTTTGGCGGTGACCTTAACCGGTTCCATCTCATAGCTTCTGACCAGCAGTTCTCGCCCGACCAGCTGAGAGACAATAGTCTGGGCCTTCTTCTTACCTAGTCGTTTTTCCAGTTCCTTCAGGCCCATGCTTCCTTGTCTTTGGACTAATTCAAATAAAGTCCTCTGCTCCGGGGAGAGGGAAGACAGGTCGCGGGTGTCAGGGTTCGGGGTTGTTGAGATGAAGGTGAGTGCCTGGCGCTCAAATCCGGGTGATAACATCAGGGACATGGCATCAAACAGGGGCGAGAGGTAGTACTCACTTATCCAGCGGGCCAGCAATACATGGGGTGGGGACAATACCGGGCGGGGTTCAATAGTACCAATTATTTCTCTGGTCTCTTCTACAGCCGGGTAGGGGCTTAATTCTACCACTATACCCTGGAGTATTTTCTTGCCAAAGGGGACCCATACCGCCTGGCCTACCTCAATGCTTAAACCGGTGGGTATGGAATAACTGAACGTCCGGCGCTGGGCTACTGGCGAATTAACGCTAACTTCAGCATATCTCATCCTAGGCTCCAGTGGCGGTTCCTTTTTTGTCTTGCCCAGCATGGCGAGGAGGGATACTATTGGTTAAAGCGCTTCCCGGTGCTTATTCCGAGCTTGTTTCCGGCTTCTTTTTCCGGTCAGTTCGTTTTTCCTTGAGGCGGGCCGCCTTGCCACTGCGTCCACGCAGGTAATAGAGCTTGGCACGCCGTACTTTGCCGTGTCGGATTACTTCTACCTTTTCCACAAGCGGTGAATGCAGCAGAAAGGTACGCTCCACGCCGACGCCATAGGCAACGCGTCTCACCGTAAAGCTGGCATTAATTCCGCCGCGCTGTAACTTGATTACTACTCCCTGGAATAGCTGGATGCGTTCCCGACCGCTTTCCACTATCTTGCTGCTGACCTTTACCGTGTCACCGGGAGCAAGTTCAGGAATATTGGGATTTGATTTGACTTCAATGAGTGATGAAATGGTCATTGTGTAGACTCCTTGTTCAAACTAAGCTGAGATTTTTTAGAAAGTGATGTTAAACGCTTGACTAATTTTTTCTCTTCAGAGAATAGATTGGCTTTATCCAGTAGCTCCGGGCGTCGCTCCAGCGTGCGCCGGATAATCTGCTCACGGCGCCACTTGGCAATCTGGGCGTGATTTCCGGAGAGTAAAATTTCAGGTACTGGCCAGCCCCTGTATTCCTGGGGGCGGGTGTACTGGGGGTATTCCAGTAAACCTTCAGCATGAGATTCGTCCAGTGGTGAGTCCTCCGAACCGAGGACTCCAGGCAGTAGTCTGGCCACGGCATCTATTACCACCATGGCCGGGAATTCGCCGCCGGTAAGCACGTAGTCGCCGATGCTGATCTCGTCGGTAACCAGATGTTCCCGCACCCGCTCGTCCACCCCTTCATAATGACCGCAAATCAAGATAAGGTGGCGGTATTTTGACAGCTCTTGGGCAATTTTTTGGGAGAAGAGTCGTCCCTGCGGGGTAAGCAGGATGACCGGCAGGGCACCGGCTCCCTCTTTGGAGCCGATATCTGCTTTGATTGACTCTACTGCCTCAAAGATGGGTTCTGGTTTAAGCACCATGCCCGGACCGCCGCCATACGGGTAGTCATCAACGGTGCGATGTTTATTATGAGTATAATCGCGGATATTGTGCAGGTTGATGCTGACCAGCTTGTTGTCGATAGCCCGCTTAAAGATACTGGTGTTGAACGGAACCTCAAACATCTCGGGAAATAGAGTTAAAACATCAATACGCATCAAAGTGGCTCCTCCCGCTGTCAGGAGTGTTCGGTTACCTCCCCCTTAATAATTTCTATGGCATGAGGAATAGCCGGCAGTATTACCTCAAGGCACTCCTTGACTGCCTTGGGACTGCCGGGCAGGTTGATGATAAGGCACTTTCCCCTGACCCCGGCCGTAGCTCGACTTAATATAGCCGTTGGCGTGGCGCTAAAGGTTTTAGCTCTCATCGCTTCGGCAAAACCGGGCACCACCTTATCAACTATAGCCAGAGTTGCTTCCGGGGTAACGTCACGCTGGCTCAATCCGGTACCACCCGTGGTGATAATGATATCCACATCACCTTCATCTGCCCAATCAGCCAGACGCTGGCGGATAACATCTACCTCGTCCGGAATAATCTCGTACTTGGCAACATGGCTATCAAAGCGAGACAGGCTGTCCCTGATTGCCTCGCTGCTCTCGTCGCGGCGCTCACCCCGCCACCCCTTATCACTAATGGTAAGTATACCTGCAATGAACATAATACTGTCAATCTGGAACAAATTTCATTTTACCACATACGGGAGGTAAAGAAAAATCGGGGGGTTTTTTTAAAAATAATGCTAAAGGGGCTTGACAAAGAGGGGTAATCGTGTTATAGAATGGTGAAACGTGGTAAATAGTGGGAAGATGGGGAGAGTGTACAGGGGGCTGGAATATGTTTTTTGGTGAATTCAGCTATAAGATTGACGAGAAGGGCAGAGTACCTTTCCCGCCCCGGTTCCGCAGGGAACTAAAAGATGGGGTGGTTTTAACCCCCGGGGTGGAGAAATGCATCAATGTCTACACATTATCTGAGTGGAGAAAACTGGCCGGTACGCTTACCAGCGGTTCGCTGACACGCAGTAAATTGAGAAAGCTGAACCGGGCTATCTTTGCCACTGCATTTAGCATCAATATGGATGGGCAGGGAAGAGTTGCCCTGCCGGCACCGCTGAGAGAGTATGCCGAGATTGTGGATGAAGTAGTTATCACTGGAGCTAATACTTATCTTGAAATATGGAATGAGGTCCTTTGGGAAGAGGAGAAAGCTGTTAGCCAGGAGCAAGCCTGGCAGATAATAGAAAGTCTAGAGGGACGCTGATGGGTTCAAAAAAGATAACCACCAGCCATGTCCCGGTTCTGCTCCAGGAGGCGATTAAGGCAATGGCTGTCCAGCCGGGAGGGCGCTACATCGATTGCACCCTGGGGGGAGGTGGGCATGCGCTCTCCATTCTGGAGAATAGTTCGCCTGGCGGGCAATTGTTGGGTATTGATGCTGACCCGGAAGCCATAAAGCAAGCCAGAGCCAGGCTTGGAACCTACCGTGATTCAATTCTTCTGGTCAATGATAACTTTGCCAATTTACAGGCTATCTGTATTAAATATGACTTCTTCCCGGTGCATGGCATCTTGTTTGACCTTGGGCTTTCCTCACTTCAGCTTAACGGGAGTGGTCGTGGCTTTAGCTTTCAGCATGATGCGCCATTAGACATGCGGTTTAATCCCGGTCAGGAGGTCACTGCTGCTGACATCGTTAACACCTCGCCTGAATCCGAGCTGGCCAACCTGATAAAAACATATGGCGAGGAGGGTTATAGTCGTCAGATAGCCCGTCATGTGGTGAGGGAGCGTCCCATAAAGTCCACTCTTCACCTGGTTCGGACGATAGAGCGGGCTATTGGTCGGAGGAGAGGCAAGATTCATCCGGCTACCAGGACTTTTCAGGCACTGCGGATAGCGGTCAATCAGGAACTGGAACATCTGGAAGCTGCCCTGAAGCAGGCGGTTAACCTGCTCGGGTTTGAGGGCAAGCTGGTGGTGATAAGCTATCATTCTCTGGAAGACCGCATAGTGAAGCAGTTCATGCGGACGGAAGCGAGTGACTGTATTTGCCCTGCAGATGCACCGGTGTGTGTTTGCGGCCACAAGGCCCGCCTGAAGTTAATTAATAGGCGAGTTATTGTTCCTTCCCAATCGGAGATTGAGCTTAACCCGCGCAGCCGTAGTGCCAGATTGAGAGCGGCAGAGCGCATTATTGCTCAGGATGATTGCTACGGGACGGCTGAGGTAGAAAATTTTTTATCTGAGGTTAAAGCAGTAGCCTGGAAGAGACCGGCTTTGCTGAAGAAACTCAAGATGGTCTTTCTGGCTGCTTAAAGAGGGAAAGTAAAGTGATAGAACGGAATATAACTTCAATTAATGCTAATAATACTGAAGTGCACACTACTTCAGATGATTTGAAATTGAAGTTGGCTGAGCACATTATTGCTCAATATGGTAGGGATACTGATGTGCGGAGTATTTTAACCGAGACCAAGGTAGGAGCGTGGCGGAGAGAAGCTTTACTGAAGAAGTTAAAAACGGTCTTTTTAGCGGCCTAGATTGGCTAGAGGTTTTCAGACTATGAAAAGGGAGGTTCTGAAAATGTAAAACTCAGAACTTGACGGCAAGAGTCTAGTTAATAAGGAGGGTTAGATGAAAAAGCGAACTATGGTTTCTATTGATGTCGGTACCACCAAAGTGTGCACCACAATAGCTGATGTCAATGACGGTGGCACGCTAAGAGTTGTAGGTGTAGGTATCGCCCCGTCGGTGGGACTGCACAAGGGCTTGGTGGTCAATATCAATGAAGCCAGGGAATCAATTCGTGAGTCGGTGAAGAAAGCGGAACAGTCCAGCAACTATAAGGTGGAATCTGCTTATGTTGGAGTGACCGGCAGGCATGTGACCTCAATGAATAACAAGGGGGTGGTGGCGATTACGCGCAATGACCGTGTGGTGCGCCCCGATGACCTGAAGCGTGTTCTCGCTTCTGCCCAGAGTGTCAAGGTTCCCAGCGAGAGAAGGTTGCTCCACGTTATTCCACGGTCTTACGCTGTTGACGGTCAACCTGGAGTCAAGAATCCGGTAGGAATGCATGGTTTCCGCCTCGATGTGGAGACACACGTTATTACCGCCGCCGTAACTTCTATCCAGAACCTGGTGAAGTGTATTCGCAGTATCGGTATAGATATTGAAGACCTCGTCCTTGAACCGTTGGCCAGCAGTGAGGCGGTATTGACTGAGGATGAGAAGAAGGTAGGTATTATACTGGCTGACATCGGTGGTGGGACTACAGATATCGCCGTCTTCAAAGAAGGCAGTATCTGGCACACTGCTATTCTGCCGGTGGCTGGTTATCAGCTCACCAGAGATGTTTCCATAGGTCTCGGATTACCATTTGATGTGGCTGAGGAGATGAAGAAGAGATATGGCAGTGTCATGCCAGTTTATGAAAGTAAGGCAGAAACAACTACTGCGATCTCACAAGATGGACATGGCGTCTCCTATCAGGACCTGTGTGATATCATCCGGGCTCGGATTGAAGAAATCATGAAGCTCATTCTGCTAGAACTGCCAAACTCTGAATATGAAGCACTGGTTCCGGCTGGGCTGGTGCTCACTGGCGGTACTTCCAACCTTTCGGGTATCGCCGCACTGGGGCGTGATGTACTGCGAATTCCGGTCAGGGTAGGTACCCCGACCAACATGCATGGCATCACCGATGCTCTTTGCGACCCGGCTTATGCCACTAGCGTCGGCCTGCTGCTGTGGGCGGCAAAGCATGAGGGTAGGCAGAACTGGCAGTCCCGGGGATTTGGCACAGCTGTACGGCGTTTGGCTTTCCGGATTAAGAGACTGTTCAGCTAAACAGTCCAGGAAAAAATAAAAGAATTACCTAATTACTAACATATAAAGGAGGAGGAGATGGCAAAGACAAGTTTTGTTGCTAATCCAGCCAAAATTAAGGTTATCGGTCTCGGCGGTGGTGGCAGCAATGCTATAACTCGCATGGTCAGGGAAGAAATTCAGGGTGTAGAGTTTATCGCCATGAATACAGATGCCCAGGCCCTGGCTATTACCGAAGCCCCAATCCGCCTGCAGCTCGGCGAGAAACTCACCAAGGGGCTGGGCGTAGGTGGCGATCATGCCCTAGGTCAGAAGGCAGCCGAGGAAAGTCGTGAAGAACTCAAGGAACTCGTTTCCGGGGCTGACATGGTTTTTATCACCGGCGGCATGGGCGGAGGCACCGGCACTGGGGCAGCCCCCGTTGTCGCTGAGATAGCCAAGCAAAGTGGTGCTCTGACCATTGCCGTGGTTACCAAACCATTCTTCTTTGAGGGTAGCCATCGCTGCCAGGTCGCCAATGAAGGTATTACCCGCCTCTTGGGCAAGGTTGATACCCTCATTATCATTCCCAATGACCGGCTGCTGGACCTGTGTGACCATAAGACAGGAGTGGATAATGCCTTTAAGCTGGCTGATGACGTGTTGAGGCACGGCGTTCAGGCTATTGCTGAAGTTATCACCACCCCTGGGCTGATTAACCTTGATTTTGCCGATGTCAAAGCGGTAATGCAGGAAGCTGGTCCGGCTTGGATGTCCATTGGTAGAGGGTCAGGACAAAACCGGGCTATAGATGCTGCCAATCAGGCTCTAGCCAGCCCGCTACTGGATGTTTCCATTAACGGGTCCAAATCGGTGCTGTTCAATGTTGTTGGTGGCAGCAGCCTCACCCTGTTTGAGGTTAATGAAGCCGCTGATGTAATCAGGCAAGCCGTGGACCCCGAGGCTAACATTATATTCGGGGTGGCTCATGACCCGGATATGGATAACGAAGTAAGGATTACCCTGATTGCTACCGGATTTGTTGCCAAGCTGGGGCTAACTGGATCTGGGCAGGAGGATGAACTTACGCAACTGCTTAAGGGCTTGAAGAGTGAAGAGGAGCTGGATGTTCCCTCGTTCCTGCGTCGCCCTCTATTCAGTCACCGGCGCCAGACGGTACCTCCAGCTGGTAAGCCTCTTCAACAGCCTTTACCAACCCCGACAAACTCTGCCTTGGGTTAGAATTCTTCAGGAGGGTTTATCCTTTTGAAGAGTAGTTTACCAACGCAGGCATATAGAGGTTGGGGTGAAAGATTATGAGGCTGGGCTGGTGTTTGATAAAGCTGGTTAGTAATACCGTTTACTACGGAGTATACCAACGTGGCCGCTAGTATGGCTATAAATGGGCAAAACGGAAAAAGGTTGTATAAGAATGGTAACGGCGTGAGGTTTGGGTTTTGCCCATGCTGCGGCCGGAAGGGGCTTTACAAGGTTCCCCACCGGTATGAGCGTTGCCGTTGCTGTGGCTTGCACCGGATACTTTTACCCGGGCAGGACTTCTAGCTTTCCCGTGCTTGAAGGGTCAAGAATTAGTCAAAACCTTTATTGACAATTCTATCTTCACTGGTTATCCTATTATTAGCTCTTTGAAAAGATAGACTTTTATATTGTATGAGAATTATTGCTGGTAAGGCGAAAGGACACCGGCTTAGAGTACCCAAAGGGACGGTTACTCGTCCAGCGACGGATTTAGTACGTGGGGCGATTTTTTCTATTCTAGAGACTATTACTGACGATTGGGCGCAGGTACTAGATTTATTTTCTGGTAGCGGCGCCTTGGGTATTGAGGCTTTGAGCCGGGGTGCTGGCTGGGTTGATTTTGTTGAACGCGAGCCGCGATGTTGTGATATAATTAGACAGAATCTGGAAAAGACAAAGTTAGCTGAACAGGCTCATATTTATTGCTGCAGCGCAGCCAAGGCACTTTCTTTTCTTGATAAGGAGTATGGCATTATAATAATGGACCCTCCCTATTCTAACTCCATGATAGGTAATCTGATAGCAGAACTGGCAACCTCTAAAGCGGTCGGGACAAATTCAATTGTGGTGGTTACCCACTCACCTCATCTCTCTTTGGATTCAACTTACCCCCCATTAAATCTCATTAAAGAGCACCGCCATGGCGATAGCTGTATTGCCGTGTACGGAAAGGGAGGTAAGTCTTGACTGTTGCTATTTACCCCGGTAGCTTCGATCCGATAACCAACGGGCACCTTGATATTGTCACCAGAGCCGCCAGGCTCTTTGAGAAGGTAATTATTGGCGTTTATGAGAGACCGAACAAAAATCTTCTCTTTACTGTTGAGGAGAGGGTGGATTTGGCAAGACGGACGGTGGCCAATCTGGCTAATGTTGAGGTAAAGTCATTCAGCGGACTTTCTATTGCTTTTGCCAAGCAGGTAAAGGCGCAAGCCATGATACGCGGCTTGAGGATGAGTGCCGACTTTGAGAGGGAATTTGAGATGGCGATGATGAATCGGAAGTTGTTTCCTGGTCTCGACATGGTTTGCTTGATGGCAAGCCAGGAATATCAGTTTCTTAGCTCCAGCTTGCTCAAAGAAGTGGCCTGTCTGGAGGGTAATATTAATGACCTTGTCCCCGAACACGTGGCTAAAGCTTTAAGAAAGAAGGTTCATAGCGAAATGTGAGAGACTATTCGGTAAGAGGGACTATTATCAATGTACAAATTCTTCAGGGAACAATGAGGAGGTAAATTATATGGCATACCAGATTACGGATGAGTGTATTAGCTGTGGGGCCTGTGAGCCAGAGTGTCCAAACCAGGCAATCAGCGAAGGGGAGACGATTTACGTGATTGATCCCAGTAAATGCACCGAGTGTGTTGGTTCTCATGAATCTTCCCGGTGTGTTGAAGTCTGCCCGGTTGATTGTTGTGTGCCCGACCCGGCGCATGAGGAAAGCAAGGAGCAACTGCTGGAGAAGTGGCGTGGGCTGCATCCGGGTGAAACCCCGAGTGCTAGCTAAAGGTTACCTGTACAAGGAATTAATCATAGCTTAATAATATATATAGAGTTCATTACCAGGACTTTAATCTATAGTTTTTTGGGGGGCCCGTGGGGTTCTTGGATTAGCCTCTAGAGTCTTTCTATTTACATTTACTGGAAGAAAGAGCGTACCGCGTCAAACTCTTCAGGGAGTAGGGCCAGTACCATAGGAAAGCGGTCCAGCAATAGAGTAGCCAGGCCAGATGATGTTATTGCTCCTGTACCCAGAAAATTAGCCCAGATGGCGAGCAGAGCGCCGCAGAATATAGCTCCCAGAAGGAAGCCGAAGATAGCGCCGCCGAGTCGGTTGACCCATCCCAGCATCACTGCCGATACTACCCACTTTAATACTGCGGCAAGCACCCCGGCGATTAGCATTACGCCAATCAGGATGATGGCGAAAGCGGCAATTTTAGCCAGGTTAGCCTGAGAGATAAAAGTTAGCTGCTCGGCAAGAGCAGCATAGTAGTGCCCGGCCAGGATTGTGCCCAGTATCACTCCGGCAAGTGACAGGGCGGCCTTTATAATCCCGATCTTGAGACCAATCAGGGTGGGGATAGCTATAAGTGCTATAATAACTATGTCAAGCCAGTTCATAGTTGATTAGTTTTATCCCTCTTCAGTTTTTTGGTTCGCTATCTTTCTTACCTTGATTTTACCATATCGGTGCTATCCGTAGTGCAGGGCATCAATCGGGTTTAGTCTGGAGGCTCTCATTGCCGGGTACATACCGGAGGCCAGTCCAACGAAGACCGACACTGAAATAGCCAGAATTACAATATCTGGTGAGACTACGGTGTGCAGAGTTATTCCCCCGGTTTCTATTCGGGAAATCAATCCTGATATCAGACAGCCACCGGTTATACCGATAGCGCCTCCGACCAGGCTGAGTACTCCTGCTTCAAACAGAAATTGAAGCAGGATATCCCTGCGTTTAGCCCCAACCGCTTTGCGGATGCCTATCTCCCTGGTACGCTCGGTTACCGATACCAGCATGATGTTCATAATGCCGATACCACCGACTATCAGGGAGATGCTGGCAATGGCTCCCAGCACTACGGTAAATATTCCGGTTATCTGCTCAAATATGCCCAGCACCTGCTCCTGGGTGAAAATGCCGAAGTCGTCGTCTTCATCTTCATCAATGCGGTGGCGTTTTCTCAGCAGGTCTTCAATATCCTCAATCACCGCATCCATTGCCTCAGCACTGGCTACCTGGACAGAGAATGACTGGACCGCCTCTTCTCCCCGGACGCTTTGACGCGGGAATAACCTCGCCTGGAGGGTGGTCAGGGGAAGCACTATTATCTCATCCATGCTAATTCCCATCATCTGCCCGCCCTTGGCTTCCAGGACGCCGATAACGGTAAAGCGGTGCCCGCTGATTTTAACCTTCTGCCCGACGGGGTCATTGTCACCAAACAGGTCTTCGGCTACCTTGGACCCCAGCACTACCACGGTTTCTCTTGTGGCTACATCTCTATCGGAAATAAATCGCCCCGATGCTGCCGGATAATTATATACCCGTTCAAATGCGGGAGTAGTGCCCTCAACCACGGACACAGTGCTCTCATCGCCGGCGACTATCTCAACATAGTTTTCATTCACCGGAGCTACTTCTATTACTGAGGGGATACGGTCAGTTATCGCTTCGGCATCAGATATGGTGAGGCTGTAAGTCGCCATTTGCATAGCTGCCATAGTTTTTACCCCGGGTGTCTGGGACATCACGTAAACCTGGTTCGTGCCCAGTTCCTCAAAGGTGGAGGTAATGCTGGCCTGTGCCCCTCTCCCCACTGACATCAGGGTGATTACCGAGCCCACCCCGATGATGATGCCGAGCATGGTCAGTGAGGAACGTAACTTGTTCACGAATAGTGATTTTATGGCGAGGACTAAAGAGTCTATAATTTTCACTAAAGATCTCCCGATAAGCTTAAGTTAACACTAGGTTGCCTTGGTGACTTTCTCATCACTGGCAATTTGCCCATCCATAAGGCGAATAATTCTTCTGGTTTGAGAAGCAACGTCCATTTCGTGAGTGACCAGGATTACGGTGATACCATCCTTGTTAAGCTGCCGGAATATGGCAATAATCTCGTTAGTAACGACACTATCCAGGTTGCCGGTAGGCTCATCAGCCAGAATTAGAGAAGGGTTGTTCACCAGTGCCCGGGCGATAGCCACCCGCTGCTGTTCCCCACCGGATAGCTCGGTTGGTTTATGCCCCGCCCTCTCGGCCAATCCCACCTTTTCCAGTGCTTCCATTGCCTGCTTGCGCTTCTGATGGCTGCCATTATAGATAAGAGGGAGCTCAACATTGGATAGGGCACTGGAGCGGGTTAAGAGATTATAGTCCTGGAAGACGAAGCCAAATTTCTTATTCCTCAGCTCGGCAAGTTTATTATCGTTAAGCCGTCCGACATCGGCTCCGTCAAGGGTATATTTACCCGAAGTGGGCTTATCCAGACAGCCGATGACGTTCATCAGGGTGGACTTACCGGAGCCTGAAGCCCCGATAATCGCCATCATTTCCCCCTGGTCAATAGAGAGGGACACTCCCCTCAGGGCATTAACGTCTACTTTACCCATTCGGTAAACTTTGATTATATTTTCAAGTTCAATCATGGCATTAACCTGTCCAGTAATTTTCAGCTTTATTAAAAGAATGCTACTCCTTCTTCCTTGGGCTTGGCACGAATTTCCACCAGGACTTTTTCCCCTTCAGTCAGTCCGCTGATAATCTCCGTCTCCAGGTCATCACTGATGCCGGTGACCACCTGTCTTTCCTGGGTCTGCTCGTCGGCGATAACCCTTACTATGGGATTGCCCTGTTCGTCTTCTTTGATAGCCCGGGACGGCACC
>DATKWF010000056.1:0-7293 GCA_035529715.1 Dehalococcoidales bacterium
TGTAGCCGGAGCCATCTCCTTTGGTTATTCCATATACTAAAAGATGATGCTAGGGTATGGTATCGTGTAGATAGGAAAGAGAAACTAGTAATAATCAAGTATGCCAGGCATCATCCTAATTGGTGAGAACAATAGTTAGACCCTACCCACCTAGCCTGTACTTACTTCTTCGCTATTTCCACCCGCTTCACGCTTGTCAACCTTTCATCCCTAGCCTTGCCACCCTTCAAACCGACTAACCTAATCCCTGTCTGTACTCTGTCAACCCCTCTTTTTTATAAATAAAATCCCCCTCTCCTTATACAGGGGAGGGGGTGAGGGAAGCACGGAAAGATCAGTGTTCATACCCCGAAGGTCGCTGGCTCTAATCCAGCCCCCACCCCAAACCCCCAGCTTCACGACATAATTATATGTGAGATGTGAACGGAATGAAATAGCCAACTATCTTAAGTAATTCTATATAAATAAGTAATTCTATATAAAATAGAAGGCACAGACGTTAAATCTGCGCCTTCTAATATTGCTTCTTCGCTGTCGATGTTCTCTTACTTGTAAAGTATAACTAGCTCAGACCCTTTAACGCTGTCTTCAACGTCTAGGGTTACCCCCTTAAGATTTGCAACAAGTCCTCGCTCAATTATTAATACTGGCGAGCCATCACATTGCACGAGTTTATCGCCCGGCATCTCTATGTCTACGCCTAACCCCAGGTTTCCTTGACCCCTATCCATCAGCCGGAGACGTCCCTCAGGCCAATCTACATGTGCCGTGAGTATTTTCTTTAACGCCTTTTTAGCCCGCTGGGTGATATTTATCATTTAGCACCCTCCTACCATAGCTTAATACCTTTTTCATCAATATTTTCATTTAAAAGATAGTCTTTTTGTACGTTGACTTTAGTAACCCTATTGACGGCAATTTGTTAAATTGCGTCTCTCATTCAACTTGAGGAATTCTTTCTACTCTCCCTATCTTATATAACGGCGAAATTAGATTTTGGTTAGGTTAATCATATTCCAATTGCAATTTTCTCTCCCCAAATAAAATCCCCCTCCCCTAATACAGGGGAGGGGGTGAGGGGTGGGGATGAAAAGGAGATAATTAGTAGTAGTAGGCAGTCCGCCTGCCTACCAGATAGCCAACGATAAACAGGACCAGTCCACCCAGTCCGAACAACGCATACAAAGCCCAGCTGGGTAAACCGCCAAGGGTGGGGGGCGTGAAATAAAACATACCGGCGCCGGTCCATGCACTCTCGTTAGAGGCGCCATCCGTAGCTTTCACCCTCCAGTAGTAAGGGGTGTCACTACTAACCAGCCTCAGCTCCTCCGACTCAGTAAAAGCGTATTCTGATGACTCCAGCCCGTCTTTATCCACCACCAGGGAAGCATCCGTAAACTCCTTGTCAGTAGCCACCTGCAGTGTATAGACTACCGGGAGACTAGCATCCTTAACATCCTCCCAGTCAAAAGATACCGGCGATTTTACCTTAACTCCCATTTCGGGCAGAAGCGGCGCCGGCACCCCTGGCGGTGTTGACTCCACGGTATAAGTAAGTTCATGGGTATTGGTGCCATCGGTGACAACTATGGCGCGGGCTCCAGACTTGCCGGCCGGCACCTGGAAAGCAGCCACAAAAATGCCACTGGCGTCGGCACTGACTTTATCCACTTCCTCACCATCATACTTGATGGTTACGGTACCGCCAGCTTCAAAGCCGGACCCGCCAAGAACGAGCTGCGCGCCGATAGGACCATTGTTAGCATTGATGCTAACCGTGGTAGCCGATGGGGTGGGGGTTGGTGACGGCGATGGCTCAGGTGTGGGTCCGGTGGAGGGTGGTGGGGGGGCAGTTACCGTAAACTTCGCCGAATCCATATTCTCGTCCTCATCCTCAACTTCCACATCATAGATATCAGTTCCCAGGTCAGCGGGCACATTAAAGGTAGTCTTAAAACTACCGCTTGAGTCAGATGTTACCGTCGTCAGTGATTTACCGTCAAGGTAAACGACAACATTCTTCCTCCGGCCGAATCCGGTGCCACTGACATCTACTTTCTCCCCAGGTTCCCCCGATACCGGGCTGAGGAATATCTCTGGTTCCACGGTGAACTCAGCTTCAACCTCACCGCCAGATACGGTAACGGTAATCGTATGGTCACCGGCAGTACTTTCCGGAACGATGATATAAGAATAGAATTCGCCATCCTCGTCCGTTTCATCATCACCGCTCTCTATATCAACCTCATCACCATCATATTCAATGGTAATCTCATTCTCAGCACTAAACTCGATGCCAGCAACCTCAACCTCGGTACCCACCAGACCGCTTTCAGGGTCAACCTCAATCTCACCACCAACTAGCGTAAATTCGGCAACCGCCCTTATGCGAGGAGCAAGTGTGTTCGTGTTAGGGAGGTAATAACAAAGAGAAACATAGTAAGTACCACTGGTTACATCTTCATACTCGTCCTCATCCTCACCATCGTTAAGTTCAGCGGGCACATCAAAGGTTATGTCAGTAGTAGTTCCAAATTCCCCATCCTCATCAAGATATATCCAGCTCTTCACTATTTCGTAAACAGTAATATCGTCATCAATATCATCAGCCGGAGTGGCTACCTCTCTAGAAAGATAGAGAATAGCACTTCTCTCGGTCGTTTCAGTACTTACGTTGAAACCCTCCCCAACAACGGTAATCTCATCGCCAATTTTGCCTTCATCAGGAACAAGAGTAAGGGTTCCCAATGCCTGAGCAGGGGTCGCCGGTACAGCCACCGCCAGCATAGACAAGATAATGGCTATACTGAATATTCTTAGAACTTTTGTGTATTTCATTGTATCCTCCCCGATTTATATAACGTATGATTTATTAAAAAGTTACTGTTGCTGATAGTAAGCGGTTCGCCTCCCCACCAGGAAGGCAACAAAACCGACCAGCAGGGCACCAATCCCTATTAAAAGGTACATAGCCCACGCCGGAAGGGCGAAAGCAAAGCCAACATAGAATGACCATGGAGTTGCCCACTCACTCTCATTGGCAGCGCCGTCTACCGCCTTTACCCTCCAGTAATAGGGAACCTCCTTTTTGACTGCCGCCAGCTTCTCCTCTTCGGTCATAGTGTACTCTGACCCGGCTAACCCGTCCTTCTCCAGCACCATGGAACTAAAATTCTCATCAGAGGCAACCTGGAGCCGGTAGGTTACCGGCGGACTGAGACTGGTTACATCTTCCCAGTCAAAGAAAGCCGTCGCCTCTGTCTCGCTATCATTGATTGGCAATAACAGCATTGGCACCGGTGGTGCCGTCACATAGAACGACCATGGACTTGACCACTGGCTCTCGTTGGAGGCGCCATCCGTAGATTTTACTCTCCAGTAATACGGGGCTTCCTTCTCCACCGCCGCCAGATTCTCCTCTGCCGCCAGGGTATATTCCGACTCGGTCAAGCCTTCCTTATCCAGCACTATAGAGCTGAAATCTTGGTCAGAAGCAATCTGAAAGCGATAATTTATCGGCGGACTGGGGTCATAAACGTCCTCCCAGTCAAAGCCAGCCGCTGCTTTCGCCTCGTCACCGTCACCGGGGAGCAGCGTTACTGGTACCGGCGGCGCCTCTGACTCCACGACAAAGGTCATCTGTCTGGCATTGACGCCGTCACCGACAGTAATAACATGGCTGCCATACTTGCTGACCGGGACAGTAAAGGTAGCCTTAAAATCCCCGTTGCCACCAGCCCTAAACGCACCTATTTCCGTATCATCATACTTGATGGTTACCGTTCCTCCGGCGGTAAAGCCGGTGCCGGTAACCGCTAGTTCCGTGCCAATATTACCCGTGGTCCGGTTAAGGCTGGCACCGGTAGTGATGGTAAACTCCACTTTATCCGTATTGCCGTCATCATCCTCGGCTGTTACCTCGTAACTGCCGGGCGCCATGTTCGGCACATTAAAGGCAACCTCAAAACTACCGTAAGCGTTGGTCTTGGCATAAGTCACTATAGTAGTTGCAAAGAAGATGGCAACCGCATTTCTATTGCCAAAGCCAGAGCCGCTAATGGTCAATATACTACCCATAGCTCCCGATGCCGGGCTGAGGGTAGCCATAGGCAGCACCTTAAATTCAGCTTCAGCAGAGCTATCCTCCACATTCTCCGCAAAAATCATGTGTTCGCCGGCAATGCAGCCAGGAACAGTAAAGCTGTAACTGAACTCACCGTCAGGACCAGCCATTACAGTACCCAATTTGCCTTTAGTCCGGTTGTCAAGGTAGAAAGTTACCATCTTATCGGCATAAAAACCCCTGCCGACAACGGTCACACTGGAACCAATGACGCCGCTTCGAGGAGCCAGCTCAATTTCAGCTTCAAGTACGGTGAACAAGCTCTTGAATTCCGCGCCACCTTCAGTTTTTGCCCTAACCCAGTGCACCTTGGCATCAGCATCAGCAGGAACAGTAAAATTAAAGCTGAAACTGCCCGTGTCCGGCACGACCACACCAATTTCCTCACTATCAAAGTATATAAAAATATCATCACCTATATAGGATTCAAAATTAGTTCCGGTTATTTCAACCACTGTCCCCACTGCACCGGAAGTAGGCGACACGGTGATTACCGGCGCCGCCAGAGCCGGTGTGCCTATCAGCACCACCAGCAATACAGGCAGGATAAAAGCTATTGCCAGCATTCGGAAGACATTACCATTTTTCATTTGCTTACCTAGCCTCCTCACCAGCAACCCTATAAAAAGTAATTATTACCGGTTTGTCCTTATTGTATTAATTTTTTTCTGGCACCACGCTTGGAGATATATGTCCCGGCAAAGTTATCCAGTATATCCCCACTGATTAGCCAGGTATTATGAATCTTAACCGCCGGTAAATCTCCCTGCCGGCACAGTCGCTTCACTGTCTCCGGATGTACTTTAAGTCGGCGGCCAGCTTCAATTACATTAAAATAGTTATCAAATGGCGTCATAATTATTCAATTGGTAAATATTACTTTATCAAAGCAATTATAACTTAAACAGCTATATTTGTCAACCCCTTTAGCCTATAAATTAGTCTCCTTCTGCCTAATAAAGAGAAGGAGACAACAAGAACGGAGTTATAATATATCCTGAAGTAGCCGGAACGAAGCGAGGAGTTACCGAGTAATCTCAGAAAGATGACTCATCCAGATAGCTTTGCAGAATCAGCGCCGCCGCCATGGCATCATCATGCCTGGGCTTTTTTGTCTTTCCAACCTCTCGCATCATGCGCTTAGCCAATACTGTCGATAAACGTTCATCCCTGAATTCCAGAGGGACTTCGGTACGGGTGCGGAGCTCTCCGGTAAAGGCTTTGACTTTCTCAGCCTGCATACCCACACTGCCATTCATAGAAAGCGGCAGACCGACTATAATTTGCCCGACCTGATTCTGGCTGACAATGCTGAGAATAGCCTCTATGTCTGCGGGGTCATTACTGCGGTTAATAATGGTCAGCGGGCTGGCCAGTATGCCCTGAGGGTCGCTGAGAGCGACCCCAATCCTCTTATCGCCAATATCTAGTCCTAGGCTACGCGTGATACTCCCCTCCGAACAGAACGACCCTTAAATCAGGCTTTTTGCCCGACGCAGAGCTTCATCTAATTTATCTTTATGCTTACCACCCGCCTGAGCCAAAGCCGGCTTACCACCGCCACCACCCCCAGCCACCTGCGCCACCTGCTTCACTATCTCTCCGGCATGGTAACCCCTGGCAATCAGGTCTGAAGTTACTGCCGCCAGAAAGACAGGTCTATCTTCGTAAACCGTGCCCAGAACCACCACCACACTGCCGAGCTTATCCCGGATAAGGTCGCTCATTTCCCGCAGAATTTCCAGTCGGGAAGAAGGTACCCTGGCGACCAGCACCGTTACCCCGTTAATTTCCTCAGTCTTATTCAGCAGAGACTCAGCCCTTATCCTGGCCAGTTCTCTCTCCAGAGCCAGCCTCTGCCGGCGCTCTATTTCAAAATCGCTTGCTGTACTGGATACTTGTTCCTCAGCTTTATCTGGTAATGTTTTCAGCAAGTGGGCAATATTCTCCAAGCTGGAAAGGCGGCGGTTAACAAATGCCTCCGCTCCCCGGCCAGTAACCGCTTCAATGCGGCGCAAGCCGGAGCCTATACTGCTTTCACCAATAATACGGAAAAAGCCTATCTCCCCTGTCGAAGAGACATGGGTGCCGCCACAAAGCTCGGTGCTGAACGGCGGCTCACCAATCCTCAACACCCGGACGACATCGCCATACTTCTCATCAAACAGGGCGATGGCACCTTCCTTGATAGCTTTCTTATACGGCATTTCTTCATCATGCACCGGCAGATTCTGGCGAATTTTCTCATTGACGATATGCTGCACCTCTTCTATTTCCTCCGGCATCATGGCAACCAGGTGGGAAAAGTCAAACCGGAACTGGCCAGGGGCGACCAGTGAACCGCTCTGATGGACATGCTCACCCAGAACCTGCCGGAGGGCAAACTGAAGCAGATGGGTAGCCGTATGATTGCGGGTAATATCGGCGCGCTTTTCTCCATCCACCTCAGCCTCCGCCTCATCTCCCACGCTCAGACTGCCTTCGGTGACACGTCCCTGGTGGACGATAATATCCGGAGGGACCCGGACGGCACCGGTAACCAGGAAATTCCCGGAGGCGCTGTGTATCTGCCCGGTGTCACCCACCTGTCCTCCCATTTCTCCATAAAAGGGGGTAACTTTCAGAATCAGGCCGGCTTCCTGTCCCTGAGAGATTGCCTCCGTGGTGGCACCGTCAACCTGAAGGTCAATAATAACCGATTTATGCTTGAGGTTATGATAACCGACAAAAGGCGTAGTCTTTATGTTAAGTTCGCCATGTGCTCCAACTACTCCCCCACCTACACTTACCTTAAACGTCTGGACTGCACGGGCTCTCTCCCGCTGTTTATCCATTTCCTTCTCAAAACCCGCCGTGTCTACGGAATAACCACGCCCTCGGGCAATCTCAACAGTTAGCTCAATGGGAATGCCATGGGTATCATAGAGCTTGAAAGCATCAACCCCGGAAATCATTTGGGTTGCTCCAGCCGGAGTTATGTCGGTCTCTGCCACTTGGGTTGCTCCAGCCGCCTTGAGGCTCCCCATATGCTCCAGGCCAGTGATGAGCGTCTCCTCGAACCTGGCTTCCTCAAGCCCAATCACCCGGAGGATGAAATCCTGACGCTGCTTTATCTCCGGATAAACATGACCCATCTGTGCGATGGCAACTTGAGCCATTTCGGAGAGGAA
>DATKWF010000057.1:0-29199 GCA_035529715.1 Dehalococcoidales bacterium
GAATTACCGGTAGTTCTGGATATGGCTACCAGCGTGGCAGCTCTGGGGAAGATTCTGCTGGCTGCCCAGAAGGGAGAACCTATCCCCGCCGGATGGGCGGTCAGCCCGGATGGGGAAGTAACCACCGATGCTGCCAAGGCGCTAAATGGCGCCCTTCTCCCCTTTGGTGGACCCAAGGGCTCGGCTATCTCCTTATTAATTGATGTGGTGGCAGGATTACTGACCGGTGCCGCCTTCGGCACCCATGTTGGGGACCTGTACAAAAACATGGAGCGCCCACAGAACGTGGGGCAGATGATGGGGGCAATAAACATCAGTTGTTTCAGCGATGGGAATGAATTTAAAAACCGGATGGACACGATGATTCGGGAACTAAAGTCGGTGCCGCCGGCTAAAGGCGTAAGCGAGGTACTCCTGCCTGGAGAAATTGAAGCACGCACCCACCAGCGGCGGGAGGCTGAAGGCATTCCTCTCAACCCGACTATGATAGCTGAGCTATACCAGCTCGGAGAGGAATACGGCGTTCCCTGGATTGGTTCTCCACCCGCTTCTCGCTAAGGAAACTAATAAGCTAGCCTTTCAAGCCCCCAGTTCCAGGCATCGTAGGAAAGTTTCTTCAAAGTCGGGCCTGCCTGACAGCTCAACATGGTACACACTTTCAGAAATCTCATCCGCCCGGCGTCTCTCCTCCAGATTTATCAAGGCTCTCAAAGCCCCATCCATAGCCCCATTGCCAATAAAGTGAATTTTCTCCAGGGGAAATTGCGGAAGCAGACCCAGCATGACCGCCTTCTCACGATTGATATAATTGCCAAACACTCCTGACAAAAGGACTTCCTGGATGTCAGTAGTTTTGATATTAGCCTCTTTCACCAGCAGCTCAATGCCTGCCCGGATTGCCCCCTTCGCCAGCTGAAGCTCCCTGACATCCTGCTGGGTGAGAGTGATTTCCGTTTCTTTGTCCTTGAAGATTACGAATTCCCTCCCCTCCCCCTGAACCCTGACCCTTTGCGCCAGCCCGGCCGCCAGAGAAGAATCTGTCTCTGATGACAGGAGCATTCGCCCTTTCCGGTCAATGACGCCCGCACGAAACAGCTCAGCCACCAGTTCCATCAGCCCGGACCCGCAGATACCCCGGGGCATGGAACTCCCAATCACGGCGTAACTAAAAGACGGGGTTGCCTGGAATGAACTGATAGCCCCTTTAATAGCCCGCATCCCGAACTTTATTCGCCCACCCTCAAATGCCGGACCGGCGGCAGTCGAAGCAGTCAGTATTTTATCTCTGGTAGCCAGCATAACCTCGCCATTGGTGCCAATGTCAACCGCCAGCTTGGGCACGGACGTTTGATACAATCTGGCTGCCAGTATCACGGCAACCGTATCAGCACCAACAAAGCTGGCAATAGCTGGCAAAATATGCACCCTTCCCCGCGGGTGAATCTGCAGTCCCAGTTCCCCGGCCGGGATACTCAGTGACTGATTTAACACTCCCACATATGGAGCCAGGGCAATGTGAAGAGCGTCCAACCCGAGCAACGAGTGCAGCATGGTGGTATTGCCCACCACCGTGGCTTCAAATATGCGTTCCCTTTCTCTCCCGGCAAGCCGACACACCCGGAGCAAGAGCCGATTCAGCCCCTTGATAAGCTCCTTCTGTAGCTCTTCCCTTTTTTCATGGCTATCACGTGTATACACTATCCGTGAAATAACATCAGCGCCGAAGGCAATCTGGGGATTCAGTTCAGCATCAATGGCAACTACTTTCCCCGTTTCCAGGTCAACCAGCCCGGCAGCCAGGGTGGTGGTCCCGATATCCAGAGCTAACCCCAGCACCCCCTCTGCCGATTCAGGCGGGTCAAGCGCGGTGACTGTATCCCCAACCATAACCGCCTCACCCTTAAAATTCCACTCGCGGAGCCGCTCCGAAATCTCGCGCAGCAGCGGTAGTTCGGCTTCTACCGGGGCAGGTTCTGAAATATCTAAATACTCAGCCAGACGGTCCCAGTCAGCCCGCTGGTCGCCTATTACCGGTTCACTGAGTTCAAAATGCCTCCGGTGTGCATTCGGTTGCACGGATATTTCTTCACCTAACAGGCTAAAACTTGCCTTCGCCCGGGATACTTCCATCTCCGGCAGGCAAACTTCACCCGCTTCCTCCACGGTTGTCTGACAGGCAAGACGCCAGCCATTGTGCAATTCCTCAGCCGAAAGTTTCTCTTCTTCCAGCTCGGTGAACTTCTGGCTAATCCCTGAAACCTGAACTTTGCATTTCAAACACGTTCCCTGTCCACCACAGGGTGAGTCAAGAGCAATCCCGGCTTCAATCAGGGACGTCCTGAGGTTTGCCCCTGCCTTCAATTCCAAATCTCTACCTGTGGGGAGTACCCGAATCCTTACCTTCATCGCTAAAGGATTTTATCAGTTCCTCTATTGACTTTCAATAAATGCGAAAAACCATGCAAGTTTTTAGCAGACGCGTCAAACTTAACCTGTAACCAGTTTTATTCTGTTATATTTCCTCCAATACAGTTGACCAAGCAGGATGTCTTTGCGATAAGTAATGCAGAATCCAATATTCAAGGACAAGTAAATTTCTGCGGAAGTTGTAGGAGGTTTTTTCACCAGCCCACACGAATATATTATTAATATTTAAAATTCTCTACGCACTTATCCTTTACCTGCCAATTATAATGCTATATAATTACTATAGTTCACCCTGAATTCTGCTCGGCCCCAACCGGGGCCAGAGGAGCAAAAATCATGGACGAAGAAGAAACCCCCAAGATAAAAATCTCCTGTAAAGATTTGTGGAAAGTCTTTGGTCCCGACCCGGAACACGCCATTAAATTAGTAAAGAAAGGCATGACTAAAGAAAAAGTTCTGGAGCGGACCGGACATGTGATAGCCGTAAAAGACGCCAGTCTTGATGTATACGAGGGGGAAATATTTGTCGTTATGGGACTGTCCGGGAGCGGCAAGTCCACTCTCGCTCGCTGCCTTAATCGACTCATTGAACCCACCAGGGGACAAATATTAATTGATGAAGTTAACATTGGCGCCATGAATGCCGCCGAACTAAGGCAACTGCGAAGACACAAGATGTCCATGGTTTTCCAGACTTTTGCCCTGTTTCCTCACCGCTCAGTAATTGATAACGCCGCCTACGGGCTGGAAATACAGGGAGTGGGTAAAGCCGAGCGCCATAAAAAAGCGCAGGAGGTGCTCAAGCTTGTGGGACTTAAGGGCTGGGAGAACAGCTATATCCACGAACTCAGCGGCGGTATGCAGCAGCGGGTCGGGCTGGCAAGGGCATTCGCTGTTGACCCTGAGATACTACTCATGGACGAACCATTCAGCGCACTTGACCCTCTCATTCGCCGGCAGTTACAGGATGAATTCCTCAACCTGATGGCAGAGGTGCAGAAAACCATCGTATTTATCACACATGACCTTAATGAAGCTCTTAAATTAGGCTCCCGCATTGCTATTATGAAAGATGGTGAGATAGTCCAGCTCGGCACTCCGGAAGAAATAGTATCTGTACCTGCTGATGATTACGTGACCGAGTTTGTCCGTGATGTGCCAAAAGCTAAAGTGGTCCCGGTAAAAAACGTCATGAGAGAGCCAGAAGTCACCTTATACAGCTGGCAGGGACCCAAGGTAGCTCTACATGATATGAGAGCAAGCGGCACCCAGTATGCCTTTATCATGGACCCCGGAAGACGGCTAAGAGGACTTATCACCGCTGATGAAGCCAAACAGGCAATTAAAGATGGCGTTACCAGATTAAGCAAGGCGGCTATAAAGGATTCCATTCAGATTGGAGGCGACCAACTGCTAGAAGATTTGATACCACTGTCAGCTAGCACCACGGATCCGGTAGCAGTAGTTGATGAAAACGGAAGACTAATCGGTGAAGTACGACACACTGATGTTTTGCTCGGTATAGCCGGCGAGGAGAGCAGCAGTGACGAGGAGAGTAGCAAGGAAGACGATAGCAACAACACAGAAAAGCAATCCTGACCACTCGCGTCTTATGTTGCCAGACTTTCTAAGGTTCGCCTCATCTCTGAAAAGAACGCCCTCACCAATCCCACACCGCTGGATTGAGTAACGCTATTCGCTCACCTACAGGCAGTAACAATCTGGAAGCAGCTAATATCAGCTTCACAAAGATACTCGTTTCTGTTAAAATTATAATCACCAAAATGAATTACTCTCTTGGAGTGGACATCGGCTCGGTCAACGCCAAGCTGTCACTAATTGATGAGAATGGCGGCTCCATTTGGTCTGACACTGAAAAGATAACTGCCAATCCCAAGACAGCAGTTAACTCACTTATTGCCAGACTGGCCGAGAAGTCTAACCTGGAACAGATTGTCAGTGCCGGCGTATCTGGCTCCGGCAAGGCCGTAATCCCGAAGGAGCTCAACTGGGCAGAGCACAGCAGTTCGCTGGCGATAGCTTCAGGACTTCTTCACCATCATCCTGGTGCCAGAACTATCCTGCAAATCGGCGGGCAGAGCTCTCTTGTCATCGGACTTGAAGACGGGTTGAAAAAGCCGTGGAAGGTAGTCTCAAACCCCCTCTGTGCTGCCGGCACGGGAAGATTCCTCGAGCAACAGGCCTACCGACTCGGTATCAGCATGGAGGATTTTGCCAGCCTGGCGCTGCAGTGTCAGGATAGCCCGCCAAGGATAGCCGCCAGGTGCAGCGTCTTCGCCAAGAGCGACCTCATTCACCTTCAGCAGAAAGGCGCCCCCATTGAGGCAATGCTTTACGCACTCTGTGAGAGCATTGCCCGTATGGTTGCCTCCCTCAAGAAGGGAACTTTTGAGGAACCGGTCTATCTTGTCGGCGGCGTCGCCGCCAATAGCGCCATAGTCAGGTCTCTCAATGAGGTACTCTCGGCAAGAAATGGACACCAGGTAGAGATAATCGTTCCGGAAAATTATCTGTACATCGAGTCGCTGGGGTCAGCTTTACTTGCCAAGGGAAAGAGTTCACGAGTGGTTAAGCTACCGGAAGCAGATGCCCGTCAAAGTTATTTTGAAATGCCCAGGCTGGAGAGAGTCACGGTGCCGGGGAACGGAACCAGGCAAAGGATAGACATATCATGCACCGGTTACCTCGGAGTTGATGTTGGTTCCACCAGCACCAAGGCGGTGATAATCGATGAGTCCGGCACCAATATTTTGGCCAAGAACTACCTGATGACCGCAGGCAGACCCATTGATGCCGTCAAGCAAGTCTTTGCCAACCTGCTCCGGGATGGTGCCGATAAAGTCACAATAGCCGGTGCCGGCGTTACCGGTTCCGGCAGGTACCTGGTCGGCAGCTTCATCGGGTCGGACCTGATAAAGAACGAGATTACGGCGCAGACCAGAGCCGCCGCTGATATAGACCCCGAAGCGGATATCATTGAAATCGGGGGGCAGGACTCCAAGCTGGTTATCAAGAGGAACGGCGTCGTCGTCGACTACCAGATGAACAAGGCATGTGCCGCCGGAACGGGAAGTTTTATTGATGAACTGGCAGAAATGCTCGGCGTCTCGGTGACCAACGGAGATTTCGCCAACCTGGCATTTGCCACACCCCATACCATTGACCTGGGCACGAGGTGCGCTGCTTTCATGGGGCAGGCAGTGGCTGCAGCCCAGCAGGAAGGCGTGCCGCTGGAGATTATCACCGCCAGCCTCGCCAATTCCATAGCCAAGAATTACCTGTCCAAGGTCGTGGGTTCCAGAAAACTGGGCAGCAAGGTTATCCTCACCGGGGCGGTATTCTATAACGAAGCCGTGGTCTCCGCCTTTAATCAGCAGCTCGCAGGGAAAACCCTGACCGTGGCCGAGCACCGGGAAGTCAGTGGCGCCATCGGTGCCGCTCTCCTGGCGAAAGAGGAGATGTCCGGCCAGAGGTCCAATTTCAAGGGATTCCGGAAGATTGTTGACAGCGAGTGCACCCTTTCTACTTTCACCTGCAAGGGGTGCGACAACAACTGCACTATCACCCGGATGCAGATGCCCGATGAGAAACCTACCTACTACGGCAGCCGGTGCGACCGCTATGACAGTACGGTTAGTCAAGCCAGGCAGGAAACCTTCTTTGACGAACGGGAAAAACTGCTCCTTCGGGAATATAAAGAGGGTTCGGGTACTGTACCTTCAGTGGGTATTCCCAGGGCACTCCTGGTGTATGACTACGCCCCACTGCTTATCGGTTTCCTTAACGCCCTCGGGGTTAGAGTTATCCCTACCAGCCAGACTTCAAAGGAAATCATGGAGCAGGCAACCGAGCTAAGCTACACTGACAGCTGTTTCCCCCTCAAGCTTCTCCACGGGCATGTCGCCGCATTAAATAACGTTGATTACATCCTCTACCCCTGCGCCATCCGACTGGGCGCAAAAGACGGGGAGGAGAACCAGAAATACGCCTGTCCCCTGATTCAGGCTTCCCCATTCATAGTCCGCCAGGTTCTTGACCTCGACAGCCGCCTGCTGACTCCCATCATTGACTTCAGTCAGGGTAATACTGATGCGATAAACAATCTTGCCGATGCTGCGGTGAAGATGGGATTCAGCAAAGGGAAAGGCAGACAGGCGGCTCTTGCCGGCATTAAAGCCCAGCAGAGATTTGAGTCAGACCGCACAGCTCTTGGCAGTAGACTGCTAAAACAGCTTCATGAAAGTAACCAGCTGGGTGTGGTTCTCTTTGCCCGCTCATACATGTCGCAGGATGCCGGGGCAAACCTCGGCATCGCGGAAAAGCTTGCCCAGCTCGGTGTGGTGCCGATACCACTTGACTTTCTGCCGCTGGCTTCAGTAGAGCCGAAGAAGTACTCAGACCGCCCTTACTGGTTATATGAGAGTAAATTCATCGCCGGTGCGGAAATAACCGCATCTGACCAGCAACTATATGGGCTGGCACTGACCAACTTCGGCTGCGGCCCAAACTCGTTTATGCTCAAAATTCTGGAAGATATCGTGGGTGGCAAACCTCTGGGACAGCTGGAAATAGATGAACATGCCGCCGAAGCTGGTATAGTTACCCGACTTGAGGCATTTGTTGATACCATTAAAGGCTACGCCAGTTCCGCTAAACAGCCTGAAGCCCGGCACAAAAACATATACCGCGGAACCACCGTCCATATCAAATCAAATAAGACCCTTCTTATACCCAGGATGGCACCCTTTGTAGAAGTCGTCAGTGCGGCAATGGAAGCCTATGGGGCCAGAACCCTGGTACTCCCTGAGCCGGATGAGCGTAACCTTCTCTACAGTAACGAGGTAACCTCAGGCACGGAATGCCTGCCCTACCGCGTAACCCTCGGCAGCTTTATGAGGTTCTGTTATGAAAACGGTGATGACCTGAAAAACTACGAGGGGTTTATGAGTGGCTCGTACGGTCCCTGTCGCCTTGGCAAGTACGCAATAGAACAAATCAGGATACTTAAAGATATCGGCTTTGACCTGCCGATACTAACCACCGTGTCCAACAATGCCTATCGCGACTTGGATCTTGGCAATGATTTTGAGCGCCTCGCCTGGAAGGGCATAGTTGCCATAGATTACCTGCAAAAGCTCCTCTGGCGCACCCGCCCCTATGAAAAAGAGAAGGGCTTGGCGGACACACTATTTGATGAATACTCGGCTAAGATTGCTAATCGTATCCGCAAAAAAGAAAAATTCAGTGACATCCTGCAACAGGCAACTGCTGAATTCAGGTCCATAACCGGCCCTGCCCTGCCCAGAAGGCCGCTGGTCGGCATTAATGGCGAAATTTTCCTGCGCTCCAACCAGTTCAGTAATAAAAACCTGGTGAAAGTATGTGAAGACGCCGGTCTTGAAGTCGTCGTTTCCTCAGTGGGAGAATGGTTCAAATACACCTCTTATCGGAACTTTGAGGATGCCATCAACGACCGGAAGCTCAGGAAAGCAGTGAGGAGCTACATAAAGAAACGCGTCCAGGAGCATGATGAGCATTCAGTTGCCCGCCACTTCCGGGACATGCTGGATAGCAGAGAGCCCGCAACGGCAAAAATACTGGCAAAGTCAAGCTGCTTTATTTCCCCCAGATGTGGTAGTGAGGCAGTCCTAAGTATCGGCAGCGGCATCGAATGGATGGAGAACCCTGAGTTTGCTGGTGTGATATCGGTAATGCCCCACGGCTGTATGCCTGGCGGTATAGTGGCGGCAATGGCAGAAAAGTTCAGCACCACTTACCAGAAGCCCTGGATTAGCCTTACCTATGATGGCTTCCTGGAGAGCAATAATCTCGCCAGAATCGATAATTTTGCTGAAATTCTTAAGTTATGCCGCCAGACAAAAACTAAGGAAGGTATTACATAGCTGTTGGCGGGCACATTTCACGTTGACCTGAGCAGTTTCATCAGGTCAAAAAGTGCGTAGTAGGCTGCCCTTCTTTTCATCTGGTAAAGTCTTCCCGAGTAGCTCTGCACGGTATGTTGTTTAATCTGCTCACTGTCAATAGCTATAAATACTGTATATGGCACCGCGTCGCCTGCCGGCTCAGTAAATCCATCCAAGCCAATGCCAATACTCGCCTCAAATTGACGACGTGCCAGAACCGCCATCGCGGTGGCTACCTCAGCACCAGCCGGCTGCGGATTGAGACCCAGAGCCACCTTAGCCTCGTCAGAAGTGGTGACCAGCCCGCCCTTAAAGTAGCTCTGGCTATCATGAGCGGTTGCCAGGGTATTCGTCAGAAAACCAGCGGTGAAAGTTTCGGCAACAGCCAGGGATAGTCCCCTGGCAACAAGTAGTTGCCCCACAACGCCCTCCTGCGTCTCATCATCCACTCCCCATATACAATCACCCAAAATTGCCCTCACCTCAGCTTCTGTCTTTGAAATCATTCCCTGTGCTTCCTCAGGCTTGGCTGCTTTAGCGGTAATGCGCAGTTGAATACCATCCAGCTTGGCATAAGTAGCCAGAGTAGGATTGGAAGACGACGACAGGGGAGTTATTAACTCATCAACTTTGGCTTCGGTTAAACCAAAAGTCTTGATAGTCCGCGACAGGATGATTGCCCCGGTCCGCTCCTGCAGTCTCGGGAATACCTCGTCCTGCCACATGGCTTCCATCTCGCTGGGCGGTCCGGGCATAGCGATTATTATCCGCCCTTCCTTTTCTACCCACCACCCGGGCGCCGTGCCATAGGGATTTGGGATTACTTGAGCCGAAGGAATTACAGTAGCCTGCTTAACATTGCTAACCGGCATCTCTATGCCACGCTGAGCAAAAAAGCAGACAATATTTTGCTTCAACTCCGGGTCTACCTTTAGCCCCTCACCTACCAGCCCGGCAATGGTTTCCCGGGTGATATCATCCTGGGTCGGCCCCAGACCCCCGGTAGTGATGATAATATCTGACCTCTGCCAGGCCCGTCTTAAAACTTCCATCAACCTTTCATAGTTATCACCAACCGAAGAGGCATAATAAAGGTCAATCCCCAGCAAAGACAATTGATTCGCCAGAAATGGAGTATTGGTATCGGTTATTTCACCAAGGAGTAACTCAGTCCCGATAGAGATGGTCTCCGCTCTCATATTGATTCCTTCGCCTTCTTTCTGCCGCCGAAAGGCACCAATCTCAATTGTAATAGTAAGGGCAACCGACTGCAACTCAAATAACTGAGGCTACTATTGGATGGGCAGCGTTATCAGGCCTAAAGTCGCCTCAGCTCATAGGCAGTAGTGAAACCGATTTCCTTCGCATACTGAACCTGTCTTGACGGGTCAATCTGGTTCACTTTTTCAAAGATTCCGGGTTTAACCTCATCGACGAGGTCCAGTGAGGCTCTATCCACAGCTGCCAGCTCAGTGGTTGCCAGATAGCCTATATCCGGACAGATTATGGGGCCGGAATTGGGGTCACAATCACAGTTGCTGGCTATTTTCATCAGGGCGCTTATATAGATTACTCTCTTCCCCCGGACGCATGCCTTGGCGGCCAGCGCCAGTGCTTTCTGGAGGTCCATAACCTCATAGCTCAAAGCTTCATTAGGGCAGACAGAGACACATTTACCACAACCCAGACAGGCAACGCTGTCGCGTCTCCATTCGGAATCTACAGTTATGGCATGGAAGGGGCAGGCCTCAGCACAGGTACCACATAAGTCGCAATTCTCCACCAAAATCCGGGGTATGCTCATGTCGTGGATTTTCCGCTTCATCCTTTTGGTCACCCCACCCATCCCCAGGTTCTTTATTGCTCCACCGAATCCAGCCTGAATATGCCCTTTAACATGGGTCAAGACCACAAGGTGAGTGCTTTCATATATTTCCCTGGCCACCTCAAAGTTATAACCGTCTTCACTCACTTCCACCCCCTCCTCTCCGATAACCACTTTACAGCCCACCTCATTTTCCCCGAAGCCGTGACGGTAAGCCACCTTTTTATAACTATCCACTTTAGCCCGGGGACTGGAGTAATTCACCACAGTGTCAAACAGAAATGGCTCCGCACCCAACCCCTTGAGCTTGTTTACAATCAATTTCGTAACAGAAGGTGAGATATAACAATTATTACCCGGTTCTCCCATATGGAGTTTTATTGGAACCCTCAACCCCCTGAAATCCTCGATACCCAGGATATCCAGGGCATTTAATAGCCTCTCCGCTTCGGTAAAAAAATAAACTTCAGTCACACCGTTACCATTATGAACGTTTGGCTCCCCGGTTGGCAACTCTCCCCAGGCTTATCTCTCCCCGAGAGGGCACGGTTGCCAGGCAAAACTGAAGGGGATGAGGTCACCGCATTTAGGTGCGGACCATCACCGAGAACCCCACCGGCACCAGATATTGCCACTGGGGACCAATGACACCTGCTGGCCCCAGAATTGAACCGGCGCCGATAAGGAGCAGCCCCAGCCAGGCAGTCGCCTCCGCCGCCTTACACTTCCAGCCAAAGGCATCCTGGATTACCGGGGAAAGCATGGCAAGGGACAGTCCTATGAGCGCCAGGTTAAGGGTGTAAATGGCTACTCCCAGGAAGAACAGGGCAAGGATAATAGAGACTGATAACATCGCCCTGTTGTTCGGATTTAAGCGGGAGATTCTCTGCCTGAATCCCAGCCGCTGACTTCCCTTCTCTTTAACTTTTGCGCCGGTAACGATAAAGTGGGCTCTGCGGGCGACAATAAAGGCAACGATGGCAACGGTGGTGTGGAGATGAAATGAAACGTAAGTGCTGGTTACCTGGCTCAGGTGACGGAACAGCTTCACGGGTGTGCGGTAGCGGCTAACAATTACCCGGGCCAGGGCACTCAATGCCGCCAGCCAGCCGAAGACCACCAGTCCCCAGGCGGCCGTGGTCATGGCATTCACCGAAACGAAGGAAATCGCCAGCAAAATCAAGAGATAAGGCAGAAACAGCGAGGTCGCCGTCCTCCGCAAGGTATGCGTTATAATGTCCCATTTTTCCGGGAAAGCGGCGGTAGCGGACTTGAGGAAGGGTACAGTATGCCGGGCAAAGGTCTCGGTATCGGCCATAGTCATGCGGTAGGTTCGCTTTCTCATCTGTCCCAGGTTCTCCGGGACGCCTTCACTGCAGACTATATCTTCAGCGAAAAATCCGGTGTACCCGGCGTGACGCAAAGCGATTGTAAACGCCACGTCTTCGGCAACAACTTCAGGGAATTGTCCCGCCTTGGAATAGGCCTCGGTGCGGACAAGCACCCCGTGCCCCAGCATAAGCGGAAACCCGTAGTGATTCCTGGGCACATTATTGTGCTCCCAGCGAATTAAAGTCTCACTAAGGAAATGTTCGGTAAATGCGTTTCGGGTGCTGGAGCCACTATTGTGGTTCCCCTGCACAAATCCAATTCGTTCATCCTGCTGGATGTAGAAAGAGGTCTTCTTCAGAAAGTCCTTGGGAAGCAACCCATCAGCATCACAAAGAGCAAAGAATTCATATCCCTTGGCTTGATTGGCTAAAGCCAGGTTAAGGCTGCGTGCCTTGAATCCTTCCAGCTTTTCCCGCCTGACGATGGTGGTCTTTTGAGGGAATTCCTTATGGAATTTGTCCACCTGGTCTCTTCCCGCCTGCCCCTGACTCACATCGATAATAAAGACGTGAAAGTCAGGGTAATCCTGATTGACGCAGCTCAAGGCAGCCTCATACTTGAAATCGTCTACCGTGGTATACAGGAGAGCTATATGAGGAAAAACCTGGCTTTCTCCGCCTTCCCCCACCCCGGGCTTTACCCTGCCTATCCACCGGAATAATACCAGCCCGTAATGGTAGAGAGCATAAAACCAGAAGATAGCGAGGCAGATGGCAACGAGCACCACCAGGATCCAGTGACCAGCAGAGCTCGGCAGACCGTAAGTGAGAGCGGCGTGTATCGCCAGCAGGACCATGGAGACCAGCCAGACCACCAGGATGCATAGATACATTGTGCTTCTTTTGGAGACCAGGTCAGAACTTGAGCGGACTAATTTACTCTGCGCCATGAACAACCTCCATTAAACGCTCTTTTGATGGTGGATTATATCAGAGAGGTAATACTTTGGCAAGAAAGTCCCCCTTTTTTTATTTACCGATTGACACTTCTTCATAACAAAGTTATCCTAATAATAAAGACAGGGTGAACTTCAAATGAATTATCTGTTTTCAAACCTTGAGCAAGTGCAAAACGTGGTACTTACCCGGCCTTTCGGTCTAATTTTTGACGTTGACGGAACCATAGCCGAAATTGCCCCCACCGCCGAGGCGGTAAAGGTCACCCCCGGCTGCAAGAAGCACCTTAGAACTCTGGTCAAGCGCCTGCCCGTGGTGGCTGCCATCTCGGGGAGACTAACCAGGGTATTGAGGCAACTGGTGGGTGTGGACGGGGTGGTCTACTATGGCAATCATGGACTGGAACGCTGGATTAAGGGACAGGTTGAAATCAAGCCGGAAGCACAGGGCTACGTTGAAAAGATAACAGCGGCTATCAAGGAGTTAGGTCCGATTCTCCACCCTCTGGGAGTAACCTTTGAGGATAAGGGAGCCGGACTCGTTTTCCACTACCGGACCCTGCCCGACCGGGAAAAGGTAAGAGAGACCATACTGAAGGAAATAAGCCGCTCTCCCGCTGCCCAACCATTTAATATTGACAAGGCCAGAGCCGTTATCGAACTCCGCCCTCCTTTAGATGTAAGCAAAGGGTCAGTTCTGAAGGAAATTATTGAGAATTATCATCTTAAAGCCGCTGTCTACATGGGAGACGATGTTGCTGATATAGACGCCTTTGATAACATGCGCAACCTATCACGCGGCGCCACATTTCAGGGTCTGTCAATCGGGGTGGTAGGGGAAGAAACGCCACCAGATGTTGCCGAGAGAGCCGACTTACTTCTCAGGGGAGTAAGTGAAGTGGAGGCTTTTCTGGGCTGGCTGGACAAAACTATACTGCCCACGCCGCGTTAGTAATAATGGCCTGCCCATCTCAACTGCCCGGACTGAAATAAAGGTTTAGAGAGGCAGCACATTCTCTCATCTGGCTCGCCGTCTGTTCCGGCACTGCCGTGTTTACATAGATACCCGAACCCATTTCAAAGCCGGCAACAAGAGTTACCCTCGGCACTATTCTGATATGCCAGTGATAATACGGGTCTTCTTCATACTCTGTAGTTGAGGTATCAATCATGTAGTTGAAGGCAGGATTATTAAGCTCATGATATAAGCAGAGGAGGGTATCCCTTAGCACCCTGGCCAGTTCAACCAGACGCGCGGTCGGATACAACCCGAATGAGGCACAATGCACTTTGGGAAGAATCCAGGTCTCATAGGGTACGTGCGAGGCATAAGGTTGGAAAACCACCAATTGCTCGGTCTCAGCAATGATTCTCTCCCCCTTCTCCAGTTCCTCAGCCAGCAAATCACAATAAAGGCACCTGGCCCGGTCAGCATAGTAATCATGGGCAACGTCAAATTTCTGGTGGTAGTACGGAGCCATGATGGGGGTAGCCACCAGCTGGGAGTGAGGGTGTACCAGGGATGTCCCTGATGCCCAGCCCTGATTCTTGAAAATGGTAATGAACTTGAGTTGCTTATTTACCTTCAAATCGTTGTACCTCTCCTGGTAGGCTATCAGTACCTTTTCCACCTGCTCATATGACATCAATGCCATGGGTGTGTTGTGAGAAGGGGTTTCTATAACTACCTCGTGTATCCCGAAACCATCCATTCTACGGAAAAAGTGTCCATCCTCCCTTTGCCTCAGGCTACCTTCGGGTGTTAATGCGGCGAATCGGTTAGGCACCACTCTTACATCCCAGTTTGAAGCCTGGTCCAATATAGGAAGTCTGAAGACCTCATCCGGGGTTTTATCTTCATTGCCCGGGCAAAAAGGACATGACGCATCCCAGTCGGGTAACTCGTCATCACGCCTTTTTTTTGACTCCTTCTGGGGGCGCTTGGCCCTCTCCGGGGCTAGTATCACCCATACTTTGGTTGTGGGGTCTTGTCTTAGTTCTGACACTTTGTCTTTAACTCTCCAGTTTCTTTCTAGTTTTTCTGGCTCTGGCTAGAACCGCTATATCTATCGGTTAGTGCGATGCCGTCTCAGCGTGATTGTTTCGCCACTTGGGACTTCAAGGCTGGGAAAATTATCCTCAGTGACATTACCAAATATCGCACAGTTGCGACCTATCTTAACGCCTTCAGGGAGTTTGGCTCCCTTACCAACTACGGTTATTCCGGTGTTCAATATCAGAGGCTCCTTTCGGTTTACCTGGAAATCATCACCAAAGCCAACATGAGCGCCGTCGCCGACCACTACCTCCTTGTCCAGGATGGAATAGTCAATGACGCTATCCCGACCAATGACAGTATCATTCATGATGACGGAGTGCTTGACCAGAGCATTCTTCGCCACCTTAACTCCCGGTGATAGAATTGAATTCTCCACGCGCCCCTCAATAAAACAGCCGTTAGCGACCATACTGTTAAGAACATCACCCCGCTGGGAAATAATAGCCGGTGGCTTTTGCTCTTCCTCAGTGCGGATAGGCCAATCATCACTGAACTTGATGGATGGAGGGTCATCAAGCAACTTCATATTAGCCTGCCAATAGCTTCGGATATTGCCGACGTCACGCCAGTATCCCTCAAAAATGTAGGCGAATATATTACAATCACCCGCCACCATCCGGGGGAAAATATTCCGCCCGAAATCATGCTTGGACGACCTGCGTTGAGCGTCTTCCTCTAACCATTTGTGAAGGACATCCTTCTTGAACAGGTAAACACCCATGGAAACAAGGTCACTCCTGGGCTCTTTCACTTTTTCCTGAAAATCGGTTATCCGCCCCTCTTCATCCACGGTTACCGTGCCAAAATCCTGTAATTCTTCATTGGGCAGGCGAGTAAGGGCGAGGGTAACATCCGCACCAGTCCTTTCGTGAAATTCGAACATCCCAGAGTAGTCCATTTGGTAAACATGGTCGCCACTGAGTATCAGCACCAGCTCGGCATTCTGCTCTTCAATAAACTGCCAGTTTTGATACGCAGCGTCGGTAGTTCCTTTATACCAGTCACGTTCACCTTCATGCGCCAGATAAGGCTGCAACAGCCGCACTCCACCATCGGGGCGGGGCAAGCCCCACGGCACACCAATACCGATGTGCTCAGTAAGAGAGCGGGGCTGATATTGGGTCAGGACAGCCAAACGGTAAATCCCTGAATTCACGCAGTTGCTCAGGGTAAAATCTATGATGCGGTATTTACCGGCAAAAGGAACCGCCGGTTTGGTTCGCTCCCGGGCAAGGATGCCCAACCTCTCACCAAAGCCTCCCGCCAGAATAATAGCCAAAACATTATCCATCAACATCACCACCTACTCTGCGCTTTTTCAGTTAATAAAAAATCTCCCGCCAAAACACACTATCAGCAGTAGCTCTTACTTACCGGACTTTATTTACCCTATCTGTATTTTGTGCGTTCATATTATATCGGTTTCACCTATATGTCAAGTGAAGGCTAATCAGACCACGAGATGCCCCAACCATTATATCCCGCTCAGAAAGGGCTAAAATTCGATTCTGTGCGCTCTGGCAGGGGCTTGACGGGTTAGCTGAATGCCCACAAACGCCCTTTTCCCTCTGGCTATACAAACGGCAAAGTTGTAATATATAACCAGCGGGAAAGGAGGAGAAAAGGAGGGTCAAATCATGGGAGTGAAGCAGGTTGAGGAAAAATACCGGTGTAATATCTGCGGCAATGAGGTGGTTGTAACCAAGGTCGGCGGTGGCACCCTCGTCTGCTGCGGTGAGGACATGGAGAAAATAGAGTAGCTGAACAATGAACCAGCTACTGACCCAGGAGAATTGAAGAAGGTTACAGGACAAACATCACTATCAGGATGAGGCGTGTATTATTTTGCCTATGGTTCCAACCTGAATAAAAGACAAATGCGGGAACGTTGCCCCGACAGCAAACCTATGTTTATCGCCACCCTGCCCAATTACAAGCTGGTGTTCGTTGGCTGGTCCAGGCAGTGGCGAGGCGGAGTCATCAGCATTAAACCACTTAGAGGTGAAAGAGTGCGCGGAGCTATTTACGAGGTCTCTGAGCAATGCATACAGCGACTGGATAAATTTGAAGGCCATCCAACGGACTACGCCCGGCAGAAGGTCACCGTATTTGATGAAGATAGCGAGCCGATTGAAGCCATAACCTATATCAAAGCCGGGCAATTTGAAGAAACTCAACCGTCAAAGGAGTATCTGGCGGTTATTCAACAGGGCTACCGGGATTGGCGACTGTTCTAGGTAAAGACCAGTTCTCCCGAGTCCGAGCGTAATGCTCAGGCAAAAACTTAGCCCCGCCTCCGTGGAGACGGGGCTAACCTTATCTTAGCCTTACTGCGCTGCTGCTCTCTTCTTTGCCTTAGCTTCAATCTCCGCCTGCGCATCAAGGATCTTCAGGGCACCGACGTAAACCGGGGTATCTACCATCTTGCCCTTGTAAGATACCGCCGCTGAGCCCTTGGCGATGCCTTCCTCTTCAAACACCTGCTTAATCTCTCTGGCCCATTCCACCCTCTCCGGTGCTGGCGAGTAAATGCGGTTTGCCGGCTCAATCTGGCTGGGGTGAATTATCATCCTGCCTTCCATGCCCATCTGCCGACCCCAGGCAGTATCTTTCTCAAAACCCTCAATATCCTTGAAGTCAACATATGGCCAGTCAAGGGCGATAAGCCCCGCTGCCCTGGCTGCACAGGCCATGCGCGCCCGAGCCCACTTCATTTCCTCGCCTATCGGACAGGTCAGGGTGACCCTCATATCAGTGGTATAGTCCACCGCACCGAAAATCAGCGAATTGACTCTGGGACTGGCCATGGCTGATTCATAAACGTTCATCATACCCTTGGCAGTCTCAATCAATGGCTGAATCTTGATACTGCCTACCTCCAGGCCCCTCTTCTTCTCCATCTCCTCCAGCTTCCAGGCAAGGCGCTTGACATGGTCCGGGCCTCCGCACTTTGCCAGGCAAACCCCGGCAAGTCCCTTGTCCACAATTGCTTCACAGTCATCATTGGTCATGCCGGTTTCCCAGTTGTTGAGACGGGCATAAATATCAGCACCGGTATCCGCAGCAAATTGCAGATTCTTGCGAGCAAGGTCGCGGGCTATTTGTTTTTCTGCCGGGGGTACTGAGTCTTCTAGGTCAAAAGTAACGATATCAGCTGGGAACCTCGGGATTTTGGCAATCAAGTCTTCCTTATTTGCGGGAACATAGAATATGGACCGCATTACTGGCATTTTCCTGTACCTCCTGTAAATATAAATTTTTTACTACCCGTGAAAAGACCTCAATATCTCAACACGCCACTTACAATTTTAAGACTTTCTTAAGCGTAGGCACGATATCTTTAGGAGTTTCCACCGGGTAAGCTCCTGCTTCACGAAGGGCTTTTACTTTGCCCGCCACCGAGCCACGTCCTCGCTCCACTATAGCCGAGGCGTGGGAGAAACGCTGTCCCTCGGGAGCTGCCGCGCCGGCAATATAGATAACAAAGGGTTTGGTGACCTTCCCTGCCTTGATAACCTCGGCGCACTCCTCCTCCTGACTGCCACCAATCTCACCGAAAGCAGCCACGCCGAGAGTCTCTTCATCTTCCTCAAACATAAGCAGGAAGTCAGCAAACGATGTGCCCAGAACGGGTTCGGTACCGGTATGAACGGCAGTGCTCACACCAAGTCCGCCATTTTTGAGGACCCAGGGCACTGTTCCGGACTCCCCACCGCTGCGGGATAAAACGCCAATCGGACCTGCCAGAAACAGTTTATTTGCCCATTCCACATTACCACCCAACCATCCAGCTACCGCTTTTCCTGGACTCACCACACCAATCGAGCCCGGCCCGACTAAGGTGACGCCTTCCTTCTTGGCTACTGAGACCATATACAGGATATCATGGAGAGGCACCCTCTCTACCGGGCAGACAATTTTCTTGATGCCGGCGTCAATGGCCTCCAGTACCGCCGTTTTCAGTGCCGGACCCGGGATAAAGGTAACACTCATATCTATTGAGCCCTGTTCCTTCATGGCTTCCTTAACGGTATTATAGACGGGAACTCCTTCCACCTCCTCCCCCCGCCGCCCGGGAGAGGTACCGGCCACCAGTTTGGTGCCGTAACCCTTCATATACTTGGTGCGAAGAGAGCCTTCCCGTCCGGTTATTCCCTGAACAATTACCTTGGTCTTTTCATCAATGAGAATCGACATTTTACCCCCCTATTTTAGACCGCGTTTCTTCAAATACTCATTCAGGCCCTTGATTGGGACATCAATATGAATGGCACTTTTGCCACGCTGCTGACAGGCAAACTCACAGGCTAGGCACTCGGTGCCCTTCCGCTTCAGTTCTTCCGGGCTGAGATTGCCAACCGAGGGTATCTCTCCATCTAACTGCAGAATCCCTCTATCGTAAACCTTGCAGGCCTCAACGCAGGCTTTGGTGGTACACTCTGGACATTTGCTGGTATCAATGGTTACTTTGATGGTTGCTTCCTCAAAATCCATTAGCTTATGCCCTCCCTTACTTTCCTTTTTCCTTACGGTATTCTTCCGACAGCGCCTTCATCCTCTGTCCGATGAAATCGCTATCCTCCACATGTTCACTTCCGTAAATTTCAATGCGTCCAGGTAAACCTTCCAGCCCTTCTCTCAGTATTTTCAGAGATTCCTCCTCCTTGTTCCCTGCCAGGAGAAGGACACAGGGGAATCCCGGTTTCTTGGGGAGTTCTTCCCTCAGGGCTTTGACGACGGCATGAGCATGATGCCACTGCTCCTGATTGGCAATCAGGAAACCGGCCAACAGGTAGCCCTCAATGTGGGGCTGGGATAAGACCACCTTAGCCACCCGGTAAATCTTGGACGCTACCGGGTTACCGCTGGTATCAGCAAAGTTTGCCGCTTTAAGACCCACCCGGCTCAGCGCGTCTATACCAATCATCGCTGCGCCACCACCAATAGCGTGGAAACCAATGTATCCGGGGCTCTTCTCATCCAGCGTCATCTTCATGACAAACCCGGAGCCGCGAAAGTCGGTTTCCTCAATCCCCCAGCCCATAATGTCATAATCCGTCGGTTCCCAGGGGAATTCGCGGGGGATGGCAACTCCCATCTCAGGATGGCGGAAGGTTGAGCTGTCATCGGCTGCCATCCGGCAGTCCCCGGCGATGACCTTACCCTCTTTGGTCACCACCAGAGGATTGATTTCCAGAATATTGCAGTCTTTCCTCTTGAAAGCTTCCACAACTTTAGAAATCACCGCTGACATGTCCCTCAATAGCTCCTTCGGAACGCCAGCACTGACCGCCAGGTCAATGGCGTCGTAGACAGGAAAACCTTTCAGGTAATCAACCTTGGCCCGGAAGATTTTATCCTCAGGAACCTGTTCTATGTCCATCCCGCCTTCAGGACTGAACATCACTACCGGGCACCGACTCGTCCACGAGGAGTCGGAAATTACCCCAACATAATATTCCTTCTCAATATCCAGCTTCTCCTCCACCAGCACCTTCCGCACCGGGAATCCTTTTACCTCCATTCCCAGTATGACACCAGCTACCTTTTCTGCCTCTTCCGGCGTATTGGCCAGCTTTATCGCTCCTGCCTTGCCGCGTCCGCCAACCCAGACCTGCGCCTTTACCGCCACCGGTTTCCCAATCCTGGTAGCAATTTCGTACGCCTCCTTCGCTGTAGAGGCAACCTCCCCGGTTGGAATCGCAATTCCAACCTCTTTGAGAAACCCTTTTCCTTGGAATTCAAATAACCTAGCCATTAACACCTCCTTTGAAACAAGTACGTCTCTTGTCGCCCGGTATGCCGCTCCTAAACATCATACGCCCTTCAAGTGGAGAAAAAGAGGATATCTTGTGAAGTATTTCCAGTCATATAGTTTACTAGGGGATTCCTGTTTTGTCAATAACCAGCGTGGCTTTCAGGGGAAGATGAAGTCTCATCCCGCAAGCCAAAGTAACCATGTCACCCGTGATGGACAATCACTACCCATTAAAGATATTTTTTCGGGATTTCAGCCCCAACGGTGAAGTTTATCCTTCCCACCGGCGTCATTTGATAGACATTGACACGGAAATCGGGGTTGGTACTGATATGGATATAGGCCTCCTTGGGATTCATGCCGTAATCAGTAATCATCCAGTCCATCAAGTCAAAGATGGCCCGGCGAATGGCTTCGTCCAGGGGGCGATAACTGCACAAAGTAACTATGGTGTCAGCCTTCTCCAATCTGGGATTGGGAATCGTTTTGTCCTTGATAACGTCACAGCTGAAGGTAACCTCAGCCCGGCATTCATCGGCAAAACCGTAAATTTCGGTATCTCCCTGGCTGGCATGGACATCCCCACAAAACAAAAGCCCACCGTCATGATAGACCGGCAGATAGATTTTGGTTCCTTCTTTCAGGTCGCGGACATCCATATTGCCGCCATACGGACCCTGCCCAACTATGGAGGCCTCTATTTCACGCTCGGGGGCAACCGCAAAAGTCCCAATAAAGGGAGCAAGGTCCCAGGTCACTTTGCGGAAATCGTTCTGGAACTGGTTGAGAACGCCTTTTCCATCACGGGTCGTCCCGCTGGGCCCGGGCAGGTGCTTGATAATATGCGAGTATGGCGGCTCCAGCTCGGGCCAGAGTGTGCCGGGGCCGAATATACCACCGGAGTGATTGGTCCAGCAGGTAACACCCTGCGAGTCAACGATTATCTTTTCAATATCGACGACCAGCGTGTCTCCCTTCTCCACACCTTCAATGTAAACCGGCCCGCCGACCGGGTTTTCTTCGGCAGGTATTGCCTTAAAGCCGGGCATGAACTCCGGCGTTGGCAGCCTGTCTGGAGTCCGTATCCCCCCCTGCAAGGCATCCTCGCACTCTATTACGAAGCTCTCTCCCGGCTTGACTCTGAATACCGGTTCCACTCTGTAATCAAGCAGAAACGCCGTCGCTTTTTCCCTTGGCAAACGTTGTAATGCCATTTTCCCTCCTTCCTGAAAAGAAATAAAAAGGGGCTGGTGACTTAAATCCTCAGCCCCTTCGTCTTGCCATTCTCTTCAGCTCTACTTGCCGGCTGCCTTGGCTAACAGCTCCGCGGCTCGAGTAGTGTTGAATATCCCGCACTCGCAGGGCCTGGCCAGTTTCTTGGCGGCTTTCTCGGGAGTGGTCTTGCCCTTCTTTATGTCCTCAATCATTTTCTCAACGTAATGGGCAGCAATCATGGCATGTCCGCACATGGTAGTTATCTCCAGCACCTCTTTACCGGGCAGGAGTTCTGTCTTTCCCCAGACTCCCAGGGACTGGTCTACCGTGTGAATTTGCAGTCCTACCTTCTGGCAGCACTCGTCCACCCTGTCCATAAGTCCGCTGACCACCACCGACATGCCTATGTCCTCTTCCTTCAGCTCACGGAGAACTGCCTCCAGCTTGTCCATATCATCAAAAACGCACTGGATTATGGCATTATCCGCTACGTTCTTGCCTATCTGTTCGGCATCATAGGTGAATATGTTGCCCTGCTTCATGTCACCCAAGTCGACCGGCCCATGCTTCCAGCAAATCTCCAGAAATCGCCGTAGCTTGTGGCTGGCTCCCTTATCATTAACGCCCTGGGCAGCCATTGCCAACATCGGGTAGTCACGACTTAGATTCTCTCTGCTTCCCTGGCGATGAAGCATATGCGTCATTCCTTTACCTCCTTAAATTTAAACGGGGATTGCCCAAAACTAAATTTTAGCGCATTGGGCTTTTTATCGTCAATTCTGGGCTATCAGGGCAGGAGATGTCTATTGCTGTGCCGGAACCCGGTGCAGCTCTATCGCCCTGGTGACTCTCCCATCGGCCATTTGAATATCCATCTGAACGGAGTACTCGTATTTATCATCGTTGAATTCGGCGTGAACGAGCCAGCCTTGCTTCGGTTCCTTAAACAATGGAAACTGGTCAGCTTTCAGTATCTTGACATTCTGCATGGCTCCACCGTATAAAGCTTTAACGGCTCTCTCCACTACAGGCTTCAACTCGGTTGCATTATTCACTGCTTTACTCATATCGCTCCTCCCCTCTGCACATTTTTTATTTTGTGCTGCCAGCTTCTGGGCAGGGCTCTCTGTCTCACCCATATTTTACCACGATTACCGTTAAGTGGCTGAAATATTATATATTTATTGGTAGAGACGCGGATAAAAGAAAGGAGATGGGTAAAATGACTAACAAAATTCTCATCGGTTTATTGGTTATTCTCGTCATTTTTAGCGGGCTTCTGGGTTTTTATTCTCACACACTCAGCAAAGAGGTTAATGTACTGAGTGAAAGATTAACAACCATTCAGGAGGACCTTACTGATTTCAGAGAGGAATCTATAAGCAGGTCCGGTGCCCTGGCAAAAGACATAATCGGAACATCCTCCAGGATTAGCGGACTGGAAGTAGAGATAGACGGCGCCGCAACCAGGCTTGGCACACTGGACGACAAGCTAGGTGGCTCACTCACCAGAATTGCCACGTTGGAAGGCGATTTAAGCGACACATTAGCCAGTGTCGGCAGTTTGGATGATGAGATTAAGAACGTCGCTGGCCGGATTGCTGAAGCCATGATAAGCGCCGACAGTATTTATCAAGGAGCCAGTCAGTCCGTAGTTAGAATCAGCAACGGGGAGCAGGTGATTGGTTCCGGGTTTATAATTGACACCGATGCCCACGTGTTGACCGCCTACCACGTGATTGAGAACCTTACCGAGATAAATACAATCCTACCTGACGGGAGTTTTTCAGTAGCGACGATTGTAGGTACCTGCAAACGCAGTGACGTCGCCGTCCTTCTCCTGGAAAAGCCGCCGGGCGCCGAGCCATTAGCCTTCGCCGATTCCGACTCGGCGAGGATTGGTGAACCGGTAGTCGCTATCGGCAACCCCTTTGACCTGACGGAAACGCTGACTTCCGGTATTATCAGCCAGCTAAACCGGCTTGCCGAAATAGACTTTACCTCAGAAACCCGGGGGGTGGGGAACCTGATCCAGTTTGATGCTCCTGTGAATTTTGGCAACTCTGGCTGCCCTGTCCTGAATTCACGGGGCGATGTCATCGGCATGGCTATTGCCCGCATTGACCCGCTGGATGGAGACGGAATCTGCTACGCCATCTCCTCAAACAAGCTGAAGAGGGTTACCGCCTCACTCATTGAGCAGGGTTCCTTTGACTACCCCTGGGTTGGAATCTCAATAAGCGATATCACACCGCACCTTGCTCAATCCATAGGGAGGGAGACGATTAACGGAGTTCTGGTCGGGCAGGTCGCCGCCGAAGGTCCGGCCAATACGGCTGGATTAAAAGTTAATGATATCATCACGGCTATTGATGGGGTAGCAGTCAGAGATGTAGCTGAATTTATCTCTTACCTCGGAGAGAAAAGCAGACCAAAAGACATGGCCACACTTACCGTAATACGAGACTCGGTAGAGCTGGAGCTATCCCTCAAGGTGGGCAAGTGGCCCACCTAGCTGAACTACGGGTTCAGTATCCATATGGAGGCGTTTAAAGCTGATGCAAAGCTTACCCAGAGAATATAGGGCAGGAGAAGCACCATCGCCGCAGTTGATATTCTGGAAAACTCGAGGATGGTAAACAATATTGCGATCCACAAACCGACAATTACGATAAATCCGTAAATAGGAGATTCGAAGCCAAAGAAAACTACTGACCACAAGGCATTAAGAATCAACTGCACGAGGAAGATAAGCAGTGCCCGCCTCACCTGAATGTTTTCCAGTCCCCGGCGCCAGATTATAAATGCGGCTATCCCCATAAGTAGATACAGGGTTCCCCAGGCAGGAGCAAATAACCAGTTGGGTGGAGTGAAGACCGGCTTTTCCAGGGTCGCGTACCAGGTCGGAATTGCCTTCATCGTAAATACAGAACCGATAAGCCCGGCGCACTGGCAGGCGACAAGACTTACAATAAGTTTATAAATATCTCCCCATTTCTTACTGCTCATGGCACACCTCCTCCATGGCTACTTAACGTATAACCCGTGCTCTTTGATATACCTGTTCACCGGCTCGGGGACAAGGTGACGGACCGATAAGCCCCGCGCCACACGCTCCCTGATGTCTGAGGCGCTGATGTCAACCTCCGGTTTTTTCATGAGCATTACTCGTTGAGATATGCCGGGAATACTGGCTTCCAGAGTTTTAAGATTGGGGCGGGGGGAGCCCGGTCGGGGTGCAGCCACCAGGCAGCAAAGCTCAACAAGACGTGACGGCTCCCGCCACTGGGGCAGTTCGGCTAAATTATCCCAGCCCAGGATAAAAAACAGCTCGTCCTCACTGCCAAGCCCCTCCCGAATCTCGGCAATGGTATCCACAGTATAGGATGGACCGGCTCGTTCTATCTCCATGGTAGACAGCTTGAAATGAGATTTATCGGCAATAGCCAGGCGCAGCATCCCAAGACGGTGCTCTGCCGGCAAGATGGGTATATCTGCCTTTAAACACGGCTGACCCGCCGGCACAAATATTACCTCAGCGAGATTTAGCCAGCTCCTTGTCTCCTCAGCCAGAATTAGATGCCCGTTATGGACGGGGTCAAACGTACCCCCCAGCACACCTATGTTCATGCTACTACCACTCCAACTCTAAATTCCCGCAGCGGACTTTGTCCCCCGGTTTAATCCCGGACTTCTCCAGAGTCTTGCCGACACCGAGCCTGGTGAGTTTCTGCTTTAGATGGCGACGCACTTCAGAGCTGGTCATTTCCGCTCCAGCCAAAATGCGCTCCAGTTCCGGCACCACCACGACAAAGGTATCGCCTTCTTTATACACGCTGATACGGCCAATCTTGGGCTGAGGGTGAAACACCTTCCGGGGAACTTTCTCACCAGTTTCTTCCCTGGCAGTAACCTGGTTCAGAGTTCTCAGAGTTTCCGCCATCAACTCGGTAACACCTTCCCCAGTGGCTGCCGAAATAAAAAGGACATTCACCCCGGCATTACCAAAGGCGTACTTTATCTCGTCCAATCGCACCTTCACCTGCGGCAAGTCAATCTTGTTGACTACCACCAGCTGTAGTTTTCGTGCCAGAGCTGAATCAAATAATTTTAGCTCCTCATTTACCTGCCTCATAGCCTCCACCGGGGACTCAGCGCTGCCATCAACCAGGTGAACTAGCACCCTGGTACGCATACTATGGCGCAGAAAATCATGCCCCAGACCACGACCGAGGTGTGCATCAGCTATCAGCCCGGGAATCTCCGCCAGCACAAAACTCTGCTGCCCAACCTCAACCACACCCAAAACAGGTTCTGTGGTAGTGAACGGGTAGCCGGCTATTTTAGGTTTAGCAGCCGAGGCTGCAGTCAGACGAGTAGACTTGCCTACATTAGGGTAGCCAATAATCCCGGCATCGGCGATGAGTCTCAGCTCCAGTATTATGGAACTCTCCTCCCCGCTTTCCCCCTTCTGCGCAATCCTTGGGGCTTGCTTGGTTGACGATCTGAAGTGAGTATTGCCCAAACCGCCTTTACCACCCCTGGCTACCACCACCCGCTGACCAAGTTGCGCTAAATCAGCAATAAGAGCGTCATCAACTACCTGCGTCTTTTTTGAAACCACTGTTCCCGCTGGCACCGATAGAATCGTGTCCTCCCCGTTTTTCCCGTGCATCTTCTTACCCCTGCCGTCCTCACCATCTTTCGCTCTGTAAAACCTTTTGTGTCTGTACTGTTGCAGGCTGTTAATCGCCGGGTCAGCCACAACTACTATATCGCCTCCATCGCCGCCGTCCCCACCATCCGGCCCCCCGAAGGGAACAAACTTCTCCCGCCGGAAGCTTATTGCTCCGTCTCCACCATCCCCCGCCTTTATCTCTATTACCACCCAGTCAAGCATTCTCTTAAAACCACTTTCTCAAAACACTCTAATAACTTGATTAATGTTACTAGAATTAATTATATATGGTACTAGTATAGTATATTATTTAACAGCAGTAATAATAGAGCTTGGGTTTCTTTATGTATTTTAAACAGTTAAATGTGGAACCATCAAAAAGAGGAAGAAATAATTGCTAATTTTTCATAAAAAGGGAGTAAAAGACGGGAAAATATTTCATCTGTTAGATAGTGTGCATTTTTTTAGGTCCAGCCGGTGGAAAGTGGGGGGTGGTGATTTGGGGATAAAGGTGATTATTTATTATTGAATTTTGGGTTAGAATTGAGCTTTTTTTGAATATCCAGGATCTTACGCTGTAGATAGTGGTTGGCATTGATATCACTGGCAATCTTTTTGCAGGCATTGGTGACTGCAGAAGGGTCTCTGCCGCCAATCTCCTCGCCAATTTGAGCCAGGGAACAGTTGGTTTCCTGCCGGATGAGAGACATTGCCACCCGTCGGGCTAAATTAGTTTCCTTATCTCTTTTACCGCCTTTTATGTCGGCTGGAGCCAGCTGAAAACTGTCGGCTACAGCCTCTATCACCATACCGGGTGTCAGGGAGGTGGTTTCAGGTTCTTTGCTGGAGATATCCTCAAGCGCCTGGGTGGCTAAATCAATGGTAGGTGAAACTCTGAATAGCTTGGTGTAGGCGATGACCCGGTTTAAAGAACCTTCCAGTTCCCTTATATTTTGGTGTTCCTGCCGGGCGATAAACTCCAGCACGCATGGGGAAATGTTTATCCCTCGTTGCCTGGCTTTAGCCTGCAAAATAGCCAGGCGTGTTTCGTGGCCAGGCGGCTGAATGTCAACAATTAAACCCCATTCAAAGCGGGAACGCAGTCGCTCTTCTAATAAAGGCATTGCCTTGGGCGGCAGGTCACTGGTAATGACTATCTGCCGGTTGCTGTTATGTAGCTCATTAAAAGTGTGGAAAAAGCTTTCCGCGGTCTGTTCCTTGCCGCTGATAAAGTGGATATCGTCAACCAGCAACATGCCAATATTTCTGTATTTGTTGCGGAACTCGTCAGTTTTCCTATCCCGGATAGCACTGACGAACTCATTGGTGAATTGCTCGGCACTAACACAAAGCACTGTAATATTGCTCGCCAGAGCTACATGCCCGATGGCGTGCAGGAGATGGGTCTTGCCCAGGCCCACACCTCCGTAGATAAACAGCGGATTATAGGTAGTTCCCGGGCTCTGGGCTACTCCCAGGGCAGCGGCATAGGCCAGCTGGTTGCAGTTGCCAACAACAAAGGAATCGAAGACATAATTTGACTTGAGGTCAGGTGAGCAGGTCGGGGAAGGAGGAGGGTTTTTCAATTCGGCACCATACGTGCCTGAAGAATTCTTGTACCTGCCATCTACCTGGAAAACAACTTTTATGTCGGGTAGTGAGGTGATATTAATTAGCGTCTTTTCAATCAGGGAGCGCTGGTTCTTGTCTAAATATTCAGCAACAAAGGGATTGGGGGCACTGACTACAAATTGGTTATCCTGACAACTTATGCCTGCAGTTTTTTCTAGCCAGGTGCGGTAGTTAGGCTTGCTGACCTGGATTTGCAGTTCGCCTAAAGCCACTTCCCAGACTTCTTGTGCTGACCTATTTCCCATACAGTTCCTTATTACAATTATTTCGCTTTGCCCTTTAAAAGACACAAGTTCACCCCGGCATAATTTGGGTAAAAGTTCACCCTTATTAGTTGGGGGGAGTTGACAGAAGTTTAAAAAAAGAATTGTTGATAACTAACTGTCTTAGGTTACTCCCATATTTCCCTGTTGGCAAGGGTTTTGTTGGTAATCGCTGGGCATTTTTAGTCCCCTTTCTCCCTTGCTAAGTCCGTCAGACTTGCTTTTTTGTTTGATTTTTGGCTGATAGATATAAAAAGGTCTGGTTGTTGGAAAAATATTTTAATGTTAGAATTTTAAGTTAGGAGACAGAAAGTGCGAATTATTTTTATGGGCACACCCGAGTTTGCTGTTCCTCCTCTGGAACAGCTCATACAAAATAAATATCAGGTCGTGGCTGCTTACACCCGGCCCGATAAGCCGGCCGGCAGGGGGCGTTCCCTGGTTTCTTCCCCGGTTAAGAAAGCAGCAATAACCTGGGGTTTACCGGTGCTGCAGCCGGTCAGCTTGAAGAAGGCGGAGGTGGTGGCGCAGTTGGCTGACCTCCACCCTGATGTTATCGTGGTGGCCGCTTTCGGTCAAATCCTGCCACAGTCGGTTCTGGATATACCCCGTCACGGGTGCCTCAATATTCACCCCTCGTTATTACCGAGATTCAGGGGTGCCTCGCCGGTGGCGGCGGCGATTCTGGCAGGGGATGAGGTTACCGGCGTCAGTATTATGCTGATGGACAGCGGCCTTGATACCGGTCCGATATTGGCCCAGACCACGGTTCCCGTTTCCCCGCAGGATACCACCGGTTCCCTCACGGCTAAGCTCTCTGCGGAGGCGTCTAGCTTGCTTCCGGAAGTTTTGCCTCGCTGGACGAGGGGAGAAATTACCCCCCGACCCCAGGACGAGGCGGCAGCCACTTATTCCAGCACCATCACCAAGGAGGCAGGTGAGATTGACTGGCGCCTGTCGGCAGTACAGATAGAGCGGCGGGTGCGTGCTTTCCAGCCCTGGCCGGGGTGCCATACCACCTGGCAGGGGGGGCGACTTGAGATTATTGAGGCAGTGCCTTTGCCCGGAGTGGGAAATCTGGAGGCGGGGCAGGTGGTAACTCTGGAAAAA
>DATKWF010000058.1:0-14823 GCA_035529715.1 Dehalococcoidales bacterium
TGCTGCACTCCGGGCACTGTCCCGCCAGGTTCTTGGCCAGGCCGTAGTCTTCAATCTTTGGCTTATTGCCGTCACCATCATTACCGTGGATATGCTTCTCCAGAACACTGGCAATAGCATCGGCGCAGGAAAGAATTGACTTGCCCTGTTCCCAGGCAATAGACGGACAGCGGATGCCGCGGAGCTGCTTTACCACCGAAGCCACGTCTATCCCGGACCTAAGAGACAGAGAGATGAGCCGGCAGGTGGCTTCAAGCTGGGCGGAAGCGCAACCGCCAGCCTTACCCAGGCTGGAGAATACCTCGCAGATGCCATTCTCATCCGAATTCACGGTTACATAGAGATAGCCACAGCCGGTAGTTACCCTCTCGGTTATGCCGGTGGTTACTTTTGCCCTCTTTCTCGGGGTGCGCCTGACCTCTTCAGCTTTTTCCTGCTTACCGGTGACCAGTACCTGCGCATCACGACTACGGTCGCGGTAAATGGTGATTCCCTTCAGTCCTTGCTCGTAGGCAAGCCGATAAACCTTGGCCACATCTTCCCGGGTTGCCTCCTGAGGGAAGTTGACTGTCTTTGATACCGCATTGTTGGTTGACTTCTGGAAGGCAGCCTGCATCCTGACGTGCCACTCCGGACTTATCTCATGGGCGGTAACAAATAATCGCTTGGCTTCTTCCGGCACACCCTCAATATCACCGAGGTGAGTGCCATCAGCCAGCTTCTGCATAAGCTCCTCAGAGTAGAAGTCGCCCTTCCTGGCGGTCTCCTCAAAATAGGGGTTCACCTCTATTAACCGGGCGCCATCCAGAATATTCCTGGTATAACTCAGGGCGAAGAGGGGTTCAATACCGCTGGAGCAACTGGCAATTATGCTCAGGGTGCCGGTGGGGGCAATGGTGGTGCGTGATGCGTTCCTTACGCTGGAGCCGCCGGCAACGTCATAGTTGCTGCCCTTGAAGGCAGGAAAGACACCCCGCTCCTTGCCCAGTTCTGTTGAGGCTTTAAGCGTCTCTTCATCTATGAATTTCATAATATCGGTGGCAACCTGCAGTGCCTTTTCCGAGTCGTAGGGAATACCCAGCTTGATTAACATATCAGCGAACCCCATCACCCCGAGTCCGATTTTCCTGGTCTTTTTGGTCATGTCCTCTATCTGGGGTAAGGGGAATTTATTGACATCAATAACATTATCCAGAAACCTGACGGCGAGTTTTACCGTGCCTGCCAGCCTGGGATAGTCAATCTCGGTTGTCCCGTCGGTGTCCCGCAGCATCCTTACCAGGTTGATGGAGCCCAGGTTGCACGATTCATAGGGGAGCAGCGGCTGCTCACCGCAGGGATTGGTGCTTTCAATACTGCCCAGAGCCGGGGTGGTGTTGTCCTGATTCACGCGGTCAATAAAGACGACGCCCGGGTCACCTGTCCTCCATGCCATATCAACTATCTTGTCAAACACCTCTTTGGCATTGAGCCTGGACTCAACCTCCTTAGTATATGGATTGACGAGGTCATAGTCGGTACCCGCCTTGACCGCTTCCATAAATTCGGTGGTTGCCGCCACCGAGAGATTAAAGTTAGTCAGGGCGGTTGGGTCTTCCTTAGCGGTGATGAACTTCATGATGTCGGGGTGGTCAATACTGAGGATAGCCATGTTGGCACCACGGCGCATCCCTCCCTGCTTGATGACATCGGTAGCAGTATCAAAAACTCGCATAAAGGAAACGGGACCGCTGGCAACTCCGCCGGTGGAGCCGACCCTGTCCTGTTCCGGCCTCAGCCTGGAGAAGGAAAACCCAGTGCCCCCACCGCTCTTATGAATGAGGGCGGTATATTTCACCGCATTAAAGATGGAATCCATCGAGTCCTCAACGGGGATGACGAAGCAGGCCGACAGCTGTCCCAGCTCCCTCCCGGCGTTCATCAGGGTAGGCGAGTTGGGCAGGAACTCAAGGTCTATCATCAATTGATAGAACTCCTCTTCTTTTGCCCTGACATCGGCGTCGGGCTGGTAGATAAGCTCAGCCGAGGCAATTGCCTGCGCCACACGGCGGAACATCTCCTCCGGTGTCTCAATAACCTGCCCCTGCTTATCCTTCTTTAGATACCTTCTTTCCAGAACGCGAAGCGCGTTTTCAGTAAGATTAATACCGGAGGTGGGTTGGACTGTTGGTTTGACTGTGGCACGTGTTTCCATTTCAGGTTTAGCCTCCTTGGTATGTTTTAGCTCTTCAGCAGCCAGGATTTCCTCGACCATGGTCAGTATGTCAGTGTCGGGTGGCAGGTAGATTTGCCGGCGGGGTGGCCTTGGCACCAGGTCTTCCATACCGGGTAGGGTCGGCGGCTGTAGCGGGGAAGGCTGCTGTTCCAGCCGCTCAATCACCTGGGAAGTGAGCCGCTCCACCAGCTTCCGGTCGGCGATGCCCATAGACTCGGCAGCGGCAAAGACAACCTTGGCAATACGATTGCGATTAAGCGGCTGTTTGTTTTTTGATTTACCCGCTGTGTCCATTTTTTGCTTCCTAACTTCAGCCCCTGCTCCTTATCGGTTGCTTGACCCTGCCTCTCTTCCCGCTTCCCCTGGTCAACCCCTCCAGGTTATCGGGGGAGAGGAGGGGCAGCTGACCGGGGGATGGAGATGCTGCCAACTCAGCACTAACCAGGGTGTCCACCACCTCTTTCAGGGTAGTGATGTCAGTAAAGTCGCGGTAGACACTGGCAAAACGTATGTAGGCAATATGGTCCAAACTCTTCAATTTTTCCATCACCATGTCACCGATAACGGTACTGGGTATCTCCGTCTTGCCCGCATGGTAAAGCTCAGCCTCTATATCATCGGCAACCTTGTCCACAGTGCCGCTGGGCAGCGGGCGTTTTTCACAGGCCTTGCGAATTCCGGTCAGCAACTTGTCCCGGCTGAATTCCTCACGCCTTTTGTCTTTCTTAATAACGAACAGGCCGACCGGCTGAAGTCGCTCGTAGGTGGTGAAACGGGAACCGCACTTCAAGCACTGACGACGGCGGCGCACGCCCTCATTTATGTTACGGGAGTCTATAACTTTGGAATCATGGTAACCACAATAGGGGCAATCCATAATTAAACCCCACACTATATAGTATGACGAATGCCATACTACTACAATATGTAGTATTTGTCAAGAGGTTTTTCAGGAATTTTTCTAGCCCTTTTTCATAGTAAAAAGGAGAGGATAAAGAGGGCGGGGTCAACAAGCAATATCGTAAAGTAACAGGACAAAATTCCTAGCGCAAACGGGTAACAGCGACAAAAATACCCAGCGCCAGAGCTAACAGGTCAAGAAGGTGGAACAGACTAAGATGAAGTCCGAAAGGTAGAAAAATACTCACCAGGTAGCTTATCACTACCGCAATACCAGCCACCGTGGCCAATCCCCTGCCCCGTTTGCGGTTGACGGAAAGGCTGACCACCTCACCAATTGCATAACCGACGCCAGCCGCCAGTAGAAAATTAAGGAGGAAGAAAGGCACAAAACCCCCCACCAGCCCCCAGACAACTCCACAGACAACAGCCATACCTAGCGCCGTGCCTATCGCACGCAGATAGTACTTAGTCGAAACCCGATAGGTGGGCAGTTTGTACAACTTGGCGCAGTCAGGACACCTGGCACCAACTAACGTCTGCACCATGCACCTGGGGCATATCGGCTTGCCGCACTTCCCGCACCTCAGATTAGTTTCTACATCAGGATGGGCAGCACATTTCATTTACTGCGTCAACCTTCCTTTGTCTTCTCTTCTCCGGAAGACTGATTAGCCGAATTAGCTTCAGGAGGTAACCGGTACATCCAGGCTTCCCTATTCCTGATATCCCGGTCCAGGAGCAGACGATTTAAGAACAATTGTCCCCTGCCAACCGAGGCTGCCTCCGCCGATAGCGGTACCGTCAGCCGCTTGGTAATTATTATCAAAAATATCGCCAAAAAAGCCAGGGTAACCGTAACCGGCTCATAGAAGCAGCTGACTATTGGTAGCACCACCGAAGCCAAAAACATGGGCAGTGCCGAACGATGCGTAATGACCACGCCGCCAGCAAGAATTGTGGCAAAGGCTACTGTCGGCCACGGTGTCATGTCATTTATAAAGGGAAGTATCAGGACCACGCCGATAGCCGTAGCAACCCCACGGCCACCATTGAAGCGCATAAAAACCGACCAGTTATGCCCGATGATGGCGGCTATGCCTACCACTATTTGCTGGGCAATATCCAGACCCAACGCTTGAGCTACCCATACCATCCCCCATCCCTTGCTAAAGTCAAAAAGGCCCACCGCCAAACCGAGCTTCCAGGAAGTCATCCGCCACAGATTACCTCCCCCCATCTGGCCGGTCCCGTATTGCCCCAGGTCTATGCCGCGGACCCATTTAGCCACCAGGTAGGCGACAGGCACCGAAGCAAAAAGATAAGCAACTACAATTAAGGCAAACCAGATAGCCATAAGCTCCCCAGAGAAATAAATTATTAACTAACTGACTTAAGCCCCCGCTGCTCTGCCAGGGCGATAAGTCGCTCGGCTGCTTCCATGGGCACATCCACGCTACCAAGCATGGCTTCACTGTCATCCAGACCATGGTAGTCAGTGCCGCCGGTAGCGATAAGATTATACCTGTCCGCCAGTCTAACCAGACTTTTAATCTCGTCGGCAGACAGGTCATGGAAATAGGCTTCAACACCCACCAGACCAGCCGCTTTCAACTCGATAACCATCGCCTCCGGTTCATTGGTGGTAAACGGGTGCGCCAGTACCGGCAGTCCGTCAGCCCGCATTATTAATTCCACCGCCTCTACCGGCGTCATCTTTTCCCGCTCAACATGGGCAGGTCTACCCTGACCTAAATACCTGGTGAAAGCCTCCGGCAACGAAGTTATATAGCCCTTCTCCAGCATAGCCTGAGCAATATGAGGACGTCCTATGGAGCTGCCAGTAGCTAATTCCTGAACCCGCTGCCAGTCAATGTGGATGCCCAAATCAGCCAGCCTGGCAATAATCCCCTGAGCCCGGAGTCGGCGAGAGCTACGAAACCTCTCAAGAGCTACTTTCAATTCCTGATTGGTATAATCTATAAAATAGCCCAGAACATGAACTTCACCGTTGGCGGTATCAGTGCTAATCTCAACACAGGGTATGACTCTTAATCCGGGAAAGGCTCTGGCTGCTTCCAATGCCGGCGCAACGCCATCCACAGAATCGTGGTCAGCCAGGGCAATAACCGATAGACCGACCCCGGCGGCTTTACGGACAATTTCCTCCGGGCTGAACCGTCCATCGGAGGCAGTGGAGTGAATATGCAGGTCTACCTTGCTCACTATTCCTCCATCTGTTGACAGATACGTTCAATACTGGTTGCCCGACCGCTGTCCTTGTCCACTTCAATTAATATCGCAGTGAAGACTGGCTTTCCCTTCCCCACCGATAGATGATGGGGCATCCCGGTTAGAAAACGCTGAATTACGGCGTCGACATCGTCCCCGATAATTGAATCCGCAGGTCCGGTCATGCCGATGTCGGTAACATAGGCAGTGCCCCCGGGTAGTAACTGGGCATCAATGGTGCCGACATGGGTATGAGTACCAAGCACAGCACTGACCCGACCATCCAGGTAACGTCCCATTGCCACCTTCTCGGAGGTTGCTTCCGCATGAAAATCGACAATGATAACCGGCGGCTTTCGGTCGAGTTCAGACAACAGTTTGTCCATCGCCCGGAACGGACAATCCAGATTACCCATAAATGTTCTACCTATTAAATTGACCACCATGGTCTGCCTGGTAATCAGGTAGCCCCGGCCAGGTACATCCGGAGGATAGTTTAACGGGCGCAGAATCGGCATATCACCCTCAAGATAGGGGGTAATCTCCTTCTGCGCCCAGATATGATTACCCGAGGTCAGGACATTAACGCCAGCATCAAACAGTTCACTGGCGGTAGATGAGGTCAGACCGAAACCACCGGCAACATTCTCAGCGTTGGCAATAACCATATCCAGCTCATATTGCTTGTGGAGCCCGGGCAGGAACTCGCGCACCGCTTGCCTGCCCGGTCGGCCAATAATGTCACCAATCGCTAATATTAACATCTATTCTCCATAAAAGGGATAACCCCTTCAGATAATTCCCTTACTTAGCATAGTCTATGGCTCTGGTTTCCCTGAGCACGGTAACTTTTATTTGCCCCGGGTACTCCAGCCCCTCCTCTATCTTCTTGACAATGTCGCGGGCGAGTCTCATTGCTCCTAGGTCATCAATTTCCTCCGGCTTAACCAGGATGCGGATTTCACGGCCGGCTTGAATGGCATAGGACTTTTCCACTCCCTTGAAACTATCGGCAACGTCTTCCAGTGACCTCATGCGTTTCAGGTAAGTCTCCAGCGACTCGCGCCGTGCCCCGGGTCTGGCACTGCTTATGGCGTCAGCCGCCGAGATAATATATCCCCACATGCCGATACTTTCCGCCTCAAGGTGATGCTCGGCGACACCCTGAACTACCTCAGGGGATTTATCCCACTGCTTGACCAGGTCAGCCCCAATGGCTGCATGAGTGCCCTCCACCTCCCGGTCTACCGCTTTGCCAAGGTCATGAAGCAGCCCGGCTTTCTTGGCTATAGCCACATTGGCTCCCAGCTCGGCAGCAATCATACCAGCTAAATATGCAGTCTCAATACTATGCGCCAGGGTATTCTGTCCGTAACTGGTGCGATACTTAAGGCGACCGAGTATCTTAATTAACTCGGGACGCAATCCGTGCACTCCTACCTGATAGGCTGCCTGCTCACCGGCACTCTGGATGTCTGTGTCTACTTCTTCCTTGGCTTTGGCGACTACTTCTTCAATTCGAGCCGGATGGATACGACCATCAATGATAAGCTTGGTCAGAGCAACACGGGCTATCTCCCGACGCACCGGGTCGAAGCTGGACAGGGTCACTGCCTCGGGAGTATCATCAATAATCAGGTCGACACCGGTAGCCTGCTCCAGAGCCCTGATGTTGCGCCCTTCCCGTCCGATAAGTCGTCCCTTCATCTCGTCGCTGGGGAGAGGAACAACTGATACCGTAGCCTCAGCCACGACTTCAGAGGCGCTACGCTGAATAGCATGCGATAGAATTTCCTGGGCCTTCGCATCGGCTTCTTCCTTTAGCTTAGCCTCCCACTCATGAAGGCGCCGCGAGGTTTCCTGCTGTATCTCAACCTCCAGGGTGTCTAACAGTGTTTGCCTTGCCTCGGTACTGGACATACCGGAAATTAACTCCAGTTGGCTTAACTGCCTGTCTTTGAGTTCACCCATCTGGGTCCGGATGGTATCTATCTCTTTTTCCTTACCATTGAGATTACGCTCCCGATGTTCCACCGCCTCCAACTTGTGCTCCAGGGTCTCTGACTTTTGCGACAAACGGTTTTCCTGTCGTGCTAGTTCAGAGCGCCGCTCACGATATTCAGTGTCAGTGGTTGACTTGGCTTTTTTCGCCTCATCCTGAGACTCTTGCAGGACAGTTTTGGCTTCTCTTCTGGCTTCAGCTATCATCTTGGCTGCTTTCCGCTCGGCGATACGTATTTGCCGGTTGAACATAAATCGCCGCGAAATAAACGCAGCCATACCGCCGAATATCACACCGATGATAAAACTGAAGAAAAGTGCTAATACAACATCAATTCCCATTTTTTCACCCCCTTTCAACTATTACTTTTATTTACCAGGGGCAACATCCAAACACAATGCTATCTTGGGTTGCTCCCCTGTTCCTGCCACACTCGGTCCACAGTATGATTAATCACCTCGTAGCCAAAGCCACGCCGCTTGAGATATTCACCCAACCGACGACGAAAACTCTGATAGTCAGATAGTGGCAAGCGACGCACTCTATCAAGAGCTGCCCGATAGGCACTATCGCCATCATCGACAGCATCAATCACCCGGTCGATGACGTCACTGACCACTCCCTTTCGCTTCAGCTCTAACCTGGTTAACCGCTGGCTACGCGGGCTAAACGATTCCCGGTTTTCTTTCCAGAACCGGGCAAATGCCATATCATCTACCAATCCCTGCTCCCTTAGGTTAGCCATTACTGCCTCCGTGCAATCGCCGTCAAAACCGCGCCGCTGAAGCCGTTCTCTTACCTCCGACTCGCTTCGGGGTCGGTAGCTAAGGTAGCGATAAGCGGCATTGAGGCAACGCTGCCGGCGGTCAGAGCCGGAAAGCATCTCAACCTGGGCGGTGGATAGCTCCTGGCCGACCTGCAGTCCTTCTTTCACCACCACCTCCGATTCCAGGCTCAAAACAAACCTCCCATCAAGGAACACATTCACCCGCTTGCCTCTACCCCTCCCGATGCGGAGGGCAGTAATCTTACTCATCAGCTGGCCCCACCTCCTTAAAAACATAAGGCTGAAGCCTATGCCTCAGCCTTAGTTACTCTTTGCCTATTAAACTGTCTATTAAAAATGTCCCTATTTGTCGGACACTGAAATAGGAGTGCCGCCGGCTGAGGCTCTAACTCTCTGTTCAATTTCTTGGGCAAGCTCAGGATTCTGCACCAAGTATTGCTTGGCACTTTCCCTGCCCTGCCCCAGGCGAATATCACCATAAGAGAGAAAAGCTCCAGCCTTCTTTATCAACCCCGTCTCCACTCCCAGGTCAATCAGATTGCCCTCTTTGCTTATGCCATGGTCAAACATGATGTCAAACTCAGCAGTTCGGAACGGGGGAGCAACCTTATTTTTGACTACCCTGGCCCTAACATGGTTACCTATCGCTTCATTTCCCTGCTTGATTGTTTCAACACGCCTCAGATCTATCCTCACCGAGCTATAGAACTTTAAAGCCCTGCCACCCGGTGTGACTTCAGGATTACCAAAGACGATACCAACCTTCTCCCGCAGCTGGTTGATGAATATTACCGCTGTGCCTGACCTGCCGATGGCGGCAGCCAGTTTTCTCAGTGCCTGTGACATCAGACGTGCCTGCAAGCCAACGTGGGCATCTCCCATCTCCCCCTCGATTTCAGCCCGGGGGACTAAGGCAGCTACACTATCAATCACTATCACATCAATGGCACTGCTCCTGACCAGAGCTTCGGTAATCTCCAGAGCCTGCTCGCCGGTGTCAGGTTGGGAGATCAGCAATTCATCAATATTAACGCCGCAATTCGCCGCATAGGAAGGGTCCAAGGCATGTTCCACATCAATATAGGCAGCCGTACCACCCTGCTTCTGTGCTTCAGCAATAACGTGCTGGCCCAGGGTAGTTTTCCCCGAGGATTCGGGTCCAAATATTTCCGTAATTCGCCCTCTGGGGATACCGCCTACACCCAAAGCTAGGTCTAAAGCTAGTGAGCCGCTGGGCAAGGCCTCTATCGGTTCCGCTGACTCCCCAAGTTTCATAATGGAGCCTTTGCCGAACCGTTTTTCTATTTGACCAATAGCCAGCTCTAGCGCCTTTTCTCTCTCTGTGGTCATTTCTTACCTTATCAGCATAATAGCATAACCACCCTACCAAAACAAGTGGAAAAAGTGAAAACAAATATTCCCTGAAATTGGGGGGAACCGTGGCTAAGATTAAAGGTCAGCTATCGGGGGCAGTGAGCGTTTGTGCTCACTGGCAGCTATCCTGGGCTCGATTTTCCTCTTTACCTCATCAGAGGCTTCACCGGTAAGCAGATAGCGGTCTAGCTCATCGTAGCTGAAACCCAGCTCTCCTTCGTCAGTCTGACCCTCCCAAAGCCCGGCCGAGGGAGGCTTGTCAATAATTACCGACGGGATGCCAAGGAAGCCGGCCAGTTCCTTCACCTGTCCCTTTACCAGATTGCCCAGGGGCATGATATCCACCCCACCGTCACCATACTTGGTGAAGTAGCCCACTGTCAGCTCACTACGGTTGCTGGAGCCAGCCACCATGTACCGGCGCTGATTGGCAATGTAGTAAAGGGTAAGCATTCTTAACCTGACTTTAAGGTTGGCTTCAGCCACATGGCTGGTAGCGGGGTCTCCTTTGTAATCAGGCAATTTCTGAAACAAGGCGTCAAAAATATCGTCCAGAACCACCTCTACAGTCGGGATTGAGAATTTACTTGCCAGCGCCCGGGCATGCTCGCTGTCTTCCTGGCAGCTATAGCAGGGCATAATCACTCCCAGGGTATTTTCCGGAAACGCCCGATAGCACAACACTGCCAGTACCGAGGAATCAAGTCCACCACTAATACCCACCACCACCCCTTTACACCCGGCAGCCAGCACCTTATCCTTTATCCACTGAACCAGCTTTTCCGCCAACTGCCCGGTATTCATAGGACCTCCGTACCAAACTGAGTTATTGCTAGTATACTACCCGAAAGCTGGGTGGTCAAAGTGCCAGCGAGCCCTCCCTGCTTGGAATCTCTCCCCCTGTTTGGTGTATACTTGGTGATGATACTATAATAATATCACTATATACTCCGAGAGGGGATGATGAAATGTCTCTGAGTCATCGGGAAAGGGTTATCAAGACGCTCAGCCACCAGGAGCCGGACCGCGTACCTCTTGACCTCGGTAGCACGGTGTGTAGCAGCATCCACATAGTAGCCTACCAGAAGTTAAAGGCACATTTTGGCGTTGAGGCCGAGGATACCATCATCCATAAAATCATGCAGACCGCCGCTGTGCACGAGCCTATCCTCCAGGCTCTGGACATTGACTTCCGTGCCGTAGTGACCGGAGCATCGGACAGCAAGCCAGACATACCAGTCGGCGAGGACGGTTATCAGGATGAATGGGGAGTTGTACGCCGCAAGCCCCCAGGCTCGCTCTATTATGACTTGACAAAGTCTCCCCTCGCCGGGGCAATAACCATTCAGGATGTCGTCAAATATCCGGTGCCGGACCCCACCGACCCCGGTTATACCCGGGGAATGCGCCAGCGGCTCCGGTATTACAAGGAGAACACCGATTATGCGGTCGTGCTGCGCCTCCCCTCGATTTTCGTGCACATGACCCAGTACCTGCGGGGCTTTGAAGACTGGTTTATTGACCTCAAAGCCGATAAAAAATTGGCTGGTGCCTTGTTTGACCTCGCCACCGAACAGAGCACTGCCTTGGCCGAGGAAATACTGAAAACAGGTGGCGACCTCGCCGATATCGTGGCTACCGCCGATGACATGGGGTTCCAGAATGGAACCATCGTCTCCCCTGAGCTTTACCGCGAGCTCTTTAAGCCCCGTCTCAAAAAATACTTTGATACGGTGAAGAAATGCACTTCCGCTTTCGTTCACTTCCACTGTTGTGGCTCTATCTATAAGCTATTACCTGATTTGATTGAGCTTGGCGTCGATGCCATTAACCCGGTGCAGGTAGCCGCTAAGGACATGGACTCCAGTATTCTGGGACCAGAATTTGGCGACCGACTCAGCTTTTGGGGCGCCGTAGATACCCAGGGGGTATTACCGAAAGGAACTACGGAAGAAGTGAAAACTGAAGTGAGGCGACGGATAAAAGACCTCGCCCCCGGCGGCGGCTATATCCTCAGCGCCGTTCACAATATTCAGCCCGATGTACCTGTAGAAAACATCATCACCATGTACCAGGCAGCAAAAGAGTACGGCCGGTATCCCCTTGCTCTGGACTGAGAGGCAGCTAGTTGCTTGCAGGAGCTATATCCTTAGTTGACTCGCTACCTGACCCTAAAATTATTATTGGGGGATGAAAAATGCCAATATATGAGTACGTTTGCTCAGATTGCGGTAACAAGTTTGAGTTATTACGCTCGTTCAGCGAGTCAAATAAAGAGGCTTCCTGCCCCAAGTGCAATAAAAATGCTAGACGGATAGTCTCCGTTTGCTCTTCATTCTCCAAGGACGAATCCGGATTGAGCACCCCGATAGCCGGCAGCGGCGGCTCCTGCAGCAGCTGCGGTTCCCCCGGCTGTACCACCTGCGGTCTCTAGGCAGGAGGCGCATTAACTATGGCTATCCCCGCCGGAACCGGCATCGCCAACCTCCCCCTCCACTACGGCAAGGCACCACCGTGGCTGTTTGAGCGCATGGTGAAGCTCGCCCGTGAAATTACCATTGCCATCGTCACCGACTTCGGGCCGCTACAGTTTCGCTCACGGCGGCAAGGACGGCATCCCCTACCCCGTGGACAGAAAAACCTACGACCAGAGTATTGAACTGCTCTCCAGAGCCATAAACAAGACACGGTTGGGTTTAAGAGAAAAGAACGAGGCTTTGAACCGGCTAAACAGGGTAAGGATAAGGGACTGAGCAGGTTTAATTTTACCCCTGCACTAAAAGCTCCAGCCCGCGGACAACTTCATTGAGGTCATTAAAAGGCGTGCAGACGATATTATTCTCCCGGCAGTGAGCCAGCAGGTCGCCGGTGGCGAAAATGTGGTGAGACTTCTTCGCCGGGAAAGAGTCGGAAATACCGTTGCCCACGTAGACTACATGATAACCCCTGCTCAAGAATAAGTCGGTATAGGCATCCTTGAAGCCTTCCTCCAGGATACTGCCATCCGGACCTATATATTCAACCTGAAGACCTCCGGGATTGAACCGAGTTTTCGCGGCATATACCTCGATGCCCTCCACACCCATATCTTTCAACAGCGCCTCTATGTAAAAATCAAGACCGTTGCTGACAATGACAAACTTGAAGCCATTTTTTGAGCAGCAGGCAAGCAGCTTATCAAAACCGGGGCGTACTTCCGTATTACCCTGGTTAAAGATAAAGTCGAGCAGTGTTTGCTTGTCAGCTTTGACCATGGCAAAGGCTTTTCTATTAAAAGTCCCGACAGGCATCATGCCCTCTCTGTATTCGTCTAATAGCTGCCTCCAATCACCATCGGCGAACTTGTCCAGTAGCTGGAAACTAATGTCCAGCTCGGTGACGGTGCCATCAAAATCACATTGAACTACGGTTTTCGTTTCTTCAATCGAACTCATTATTGCCATTAACTCCTGTTCTTTCTATGAATCACCAACGGGGTTTCCTAGCTCAATATATAAGATTATGCCCTGAATGGTCAACCTGAGGTGGTATTAACCTCACCCCCTTTGTCCCCCTCTCCTGCCTGATGTGTCATTGCGAGCCGAAGGCGAAGCAATCTTATCTTTATCTTTTGGTTTGCTTCGTCGCTCCGCTCCTCGCAATGACTTCTATGCTCCAGGAGAGGGGGAAGAGATTGTAAAAAGGGGCTTCGCCCCTCTTAGACTCCCCAGATAAATCACCTCCCTTGCTTAAGTTCTTCTTCCCCTTAGTAAAGACTTTAGCTTGGAAGTCTATCTCCGCTAATGCTAGAATAAAGTCAGTGAGAGGGATAATGGCAACTCAATATCATATTGGCACGTCGGGCTGGCATTACGACGACTGGCGGGGCAGGTTCTACCCGGAAAAACTGGGCAAGCCGGAATGGCTTGGCTTTTACGCCGGTCATTTCAACACGGTTGAACTCAACAATAGTTTTTACCGCCTGCCCTCGGAGAATGCTTTTACCAACTGGTATGACTCGTCTCCACCCGATTTCACCTTCGCCGTGAAGGTAAGTCGTTTCATCACCCACATCAAGCGGCTTAAAAACACCGGGGAAGCGGCGGAGAATTTTATCAGTCGGGCCAGGATTCTGAGTGAGAAATTAGGCCCGCTATTATACCAGCTCCCACCCGGTATGCACCGCAATGACGAAGTGCTGGACTCGTTCCTGTCAATCCTGCCGCCGGGGATGAAGCACGTGTTTGAATTCCGGCACGAGTCCTGGCTTGAGGAGAAGGTCTTTGAAATTCTGCGCAGGCATAATGTCGGACTATGCGTTTTTGACATGCCCGACTTCACCTGCCCGCTGGTGGTAACCGCCGATTTTACCTATATCAGATTTCATGGCAGCGGCGCCCTCTACTCCAGTTGCTACACCGATGAGGAACTGGCAGACTGGGCAGAGAGGATAGCTGAACTGGGCACAAACCTGAAAGAAATCTATATTTATTTTAATAATGACGTTGAGGGCTTTGCGCTGAGGAATGCCAGGACCCTCGGCGACTATCTACAAAATAAGAAAGGAACGTAAAGCAAAGTTGATAAATCATACTTATAAGATGCTGGTGGTGGATATTGATGGCACGCTGGTAGATAGTGATGGAAACATATCATCCGAGGACAGGGAGGCAGTAGCTAAAGCCCGTAGCCTGGGTATCCGGGTTTCCCTGTCTACCGGGCGGGGAATTAAAGCCAGCCTCAGTGTTATTGACCAGCTCGCACTGGACGGCTACCACATATTCTGCGATGGTGCCCTGATAAGCAGTCCACATGATGGCAAGGAAGTTTATGCCCAACCGCTAAGCCAGGCGGCGGTAACCGATATGATTGACTTTGCCCACCGCCACGGCGTAGACCTCGAGCTTTTTTCGACAACTAATTATTTTGCCGAGCGGGAAACATGGTCGACCGAAGCCCACCGTGAGTTCTTCGGAGTCGAAGCCACGCTGGTAGACTTCGATGAGCTCCATGAGGAGAGAATAATCAAAGGGGGGCTGGTAACCATAAATCCCCAGGAAGCTGCCAAAGCCAGCGAGTTCTGTCGCCACTTTGAAGGCAGGCTTCACTTCTCCTACGCGAGGGCGCCGGCTTACCCTGACGTTGATTTTATCAACATAATCGCCCCCGACGTGTCAAAAGGGAAAGCCCTGGAGGCGCTGGCTTCATTTCTGGGACTATCACTGGCCGAGGTTATGGCAGTTGGTGATGGCACCAACGACATATCGTTGCTTACTTCAGCCGGGCTGGGGGTGGCGATGGGTAATGCCAGGGATGAGGTAAAGGCGGTAGCCG
>DATKWF010000059.1:0-6390 GCA_035529715.1 Dehalococcoidales bacterium
TTGCTCAAACTCAAACAGGGCTCCTATAGATTTACCGGTATGAATGCGACTTATGGCTTCTCCCAGCAACGGCGCTATTGACAAAACCTTAATTTTGTCCAGCTTCTTGCCGTCCTTGACCGGAACAGTATCAGTGACTACAACCTCTTTTGCCAGGCTGGAAGCTATCCGCTGGGTGGCTGAACCGGAAAATATCGGATGGGTACAACAGGCATACACTTCCTTCACACCATGCTCCTTCAGGGCAGAAGCAACACCCACCAGAGAACCGGCGGTATCTATTTCATCATCCACAGTGAGAGCTACCTTGCCCTGCACCTCACCGATTATATTCAATGTCTCCGCCTGGTCATCATTGCCCACCCGCCTTTTCTCTATAATAGCCAATGGGGCATTGAGCTTGGCTGCCAGGTCTCGCGCTCGCTTGACAATGCCGATATCAGTGGCAACCACCACCAGGTCATCAAAGTCCCTTTCGGCAAAGTAATTACCCAGTATATAAAGAGCCGTCAGCTCATCAACCGGGATGCTAAAGAAGCCTTGAATCTGTGCCGCATGCAAGTCCACCGTCAGCAGCCGGTTTGCCCCGGCAGTGGTAAGCAGGTCAGCGACCAGCCTGGCAGTGATAGGCACCCGGGGCTGGTCCTTCTTATCGGTACGGCCATAACCATAGTAGGGAACTACCGCCGTAATCCGACCAGCCGATGCCCTCTTCAGGGCATCAATCATAATAAGCAACTCAACCAGATTGTTATTGACCGGCGAACAGAGAGGCTGAATAATAAAAGTATCCCGCTGACGAACATTTTCCAAAATACGGACAAATATATTCTCGTTAGTGAACTGAAATACCTCACTCCTGCCCAAAGGTATACCTAGATATTCGGTGACCGCTTTAGCTAGTGATGGGTGGGCATTACCAGTAAAAACCTTCAATTCGTCCATTGGCCAAATCTCCTTTAGACTTTTAATCCCATATAGATTATAGCACTATTATTGACCAACCTCACCCTCAAAAGCTTGACAAGCGAAAGTTCCCCTCTTATAATATAAGAGAAACTGATCTTCCCCGCCAAAACTTGACACCCAAGACTTTTTCTACTATAAAGAGCACAAAGAGCATTCCTGCATAAACCAGATGCTTTTTGTTACAAAAACCTAGCTTAAACCCTTAATAATAGGCTCTCAAGAAAAGCAGAAGTTTTTCTGGGTGTTTTGGAGTGTAGTTTTTCTGTATGCCAAAGTACATCTTTGTTACTGGTGGTGTAGTTAGCTCGGTAGGCAAAGGCATCACCGTCGCTTCTATCGGTACCATCCTGAAGAGTCGACAAATCAGCGTGTCGGTTCAGAAGCTAGACCCCTATCTCAATGTCGACCCGGGCACGATGTCCCCCTATCAGCATGGTGAGGTATTCGTTACTCAGGATGGTGCTGAAACCGACCTTGATTTAGGCAACTACGAACGTTTCATTGGAGTTGACTTTACTGCCGATTCCAATGTTACCTCGGGGCAAATCTATAGCGCCGTTATTGCCAAGGAGAGGCGGGGCGATTTCTTAGGCGGCACCATACAGGTAGTGCCGCACGTTACCACGGAAATAAAAGAACGGTTCAAGAAACTGGCGGAAAAATCACAGGCTGACGTGATTCTGATTGAGGTAGGCGGCACGGTGGGTGATATTGAGGGGCAGCCTTTTCTTGAAGCCATCAGGCAGATGAGAAAAGATGTCGGTCGGGACAACGTGCTCTATGTCCACGTTACCTTGCTCCCCTATCTTAACTCCACTCAGGAGTTGAAGACCAAGCCCACCCAGCACAGTGTTAACGAACTGCGCCGGATCGGTATTCAGCCTGATGTCATTATATGCCGCAGTGACCTGCCAATGGCGGAAAGCATAAGAGATAAAATATCCCTTTTCTGCGATGTAGAACGGCAAGCCGTTATTCCCTTACCAACGGTATCCACCATCTACGAGATACCCCTGATTCTTGAAGAGTCGGGACTGGGTCAGCTGGTCGTAAGCAAACTCGGGCTTAAGGCAGACAAGGCAGACCTGAGCCAGTGGCAGAAACTCGTCAATTCTCTCCAAACACCCCACGAGCCGGTTAATATTGCCCTCGTTGGTAAATATGTTGAATTAACTGATGCCTATTTCTCTGTTCGGGAGGCGCTCCGCCATGCTGCTCTTCACCATGATAGAGATGTTAACCTCCTCTGGATTCAGTCCGAGGACCTGGAAAATGATAACACCGAGGCCCGTTTACGCACTGCCCAGGGCATTATTGTCCCCGGTGGCTTTGGCATCAGGGGCATTGAAGGCATGGTGAAAGCCGCCAACTATGCCCGAACCAATGAAATCCCTTACCTGGGATTGTGCCTGGGCCTGCAGATCATGGTAATTGAGTTCGCCCGCTACGCCCTGAACTCGGCAGAAGCAAACTCCAGCGAGTTCGACCCTGATACTCCCTACCCGGTTATTGACATTCTGCCGGAACAGAAGAAGATGAAAAATATGGGGGGCACCATGCGTCTGGGTAACTACCCCTGTGAACTGACCCCGGACACTCATGCCGCCCATGCCTACGGACAGAGCCTGATCCACGAACGCCACCGGCATCGCTTTGAATTTAATAATCAGTTTCGTGATGAATTACATAAGGCAGGAATGATTTACAGCGGGCTTTCCCCCGACAACAAGCTGGTTGAAATCTGCGAGCTGTCTAACCACCCCTGGATGTTGAGTTGTCAGTTCCATCCTGAATTTCTTTCTCGTCCCGGTAACCCCCACCCCCTCTTCCGTGACTTTATCGGCGCCGCCAAGGACGTATTGCGGGAAGGGGCTCAACCCCCGCTACCACTCTCGCCTTAAATTATGAGAACAGTGAGGGCAAAATGCGCATATTTTTAGATACCGCCAATATCGAACAAATCAGGAAAGCCGCCAAACTGGGCATCATCAGTGGCGTTACCACCAACCCCAGCCTGGTAGCCAAGGAGTCAACCGCCGACTACGAGACAGTGGTCAAAACTATTTGCTCCATAATCACCGGTGAGGAGACATCTGTCTCTGTGGAAGTGCTGGCCGAAGATACTCAGTCCATGATTGAAGAAGCCCGAGTCAAAGCCTCCTGGGCACCCAATGTAACCATCAAAATACCCGCCACTGCTGCCGGCCTTGAGGCAATATCAACACTGAGCAAGGAAAAAATAAAGGTAAACATGACCCTGTGTTTCTCGGTGAATCAGGCGCTACTCGGCGCACTGGCCGGTGCTACCTATGTTAGCCCCTTTGTCGGCCGACTGGATGATGTCGGCCATGACGGTATGGAAGTGGTAAAAGATATTGTTGAGGTATACAAAAAATATGATTATATAGAAACCCAGGTGATTGCCGCCAGTATCCGCCACCCCCTGCACTGTGTGGCTGCCGCCAAGGCTGGAGCACATATCGCCACCGTTCCCTATAATGTGCTGATGCAGATGATTAACCACCCGCTTACTGATGTGGGTATCACTCGCTTTCTGGCTGACTGGAAACGGGTCTCAAAACAATAGCAATTAAAAAAATAAGGAGTTTAAAACAAATTCTCCCTTCTGTACAAGGAGAGGGGTTTGGGAGTGAGGTTACACCATGAACATCGAAGAACTGGAAAACAAAAATAGAGAAGAACTGATTGAGATGGGCAAGGAAATGGGCATATCCAACGCTACTGCCCTCAAGAAGCAAGACATCATCAGGCGCCTGCTCCAGACAAGTATCGAGCAGGAGGGTCATACCTTCTGTGGCGGCATCCTGGAGATTATGACTGATGGCTACGGTTTCCTCAGGCAGGACACATTGCTGCCCAGCCAGGTTGATGTGTATATTTCGCCATCTCAAATCCGGCGCTTTGGTCTACGTAACGGCGATATGGTTATCGGGCAGGGCAGACCACCCAAAAGCAGCGAGAAATACTTCAGCCTGCTCCAGGTGGTCGCCGTCAACGATATCAACCCTGAACTGGCAAAAGACCGCCCCCGCTTCGGCTCATTCACCCCCACCTTCCCCGACAAAATAATTAATCTGGAAACCTCACCTGAGAACATGTCCACCCGTCTGCTCAACCTTATTGCCCCCATCGGCCGAGGACAGCGAGGCTTAATCGTTTCACCACCCAAAGCTGGCAAAACAATACTGCTCAAATCCATAGCCAACGCCGCCACCACCAACTATAATGACATCCACCTAATGGTGTGCCTTATTGGTGAGCGACCGGAGGAGGTCACCGATATGCAGCGCTCGGTCAAGGGAGAGGTGATAAGCGCTACCTTTGACGAGCCGGTAGAAAACCACACCCGTGTCGCCGAGCTGGCACTGGAGAGAGCCAAGCGCATAGTAGAAGGCGGGAAGGATGTGCTTATACTCCTAGACGGCATTACCCGTCTTACCCGTTCCTACAACCTGGCTATGCCTTCCAGCGGTCGCACCCTGTCCGGTGGTATTGACCCGGCGGCTCTCCACCCGGCAAAGCGCTTCTTTGGCGCTGCCCGTAACACCGCTGAGGGCGGCAGCCTGACTATAATCGCTACCTGCCTCATTGACACCGGCAGCCGCATGGATGACCTCATCTATGAGGAGTTCAAAGGCACCGGCAACATGGAGCTTCACCTTGACCGCCGATTATCCGAACGCCGTATCTTCCCGGCAATGGATATCCAGCGCAGTGGCACCCGACGAGAAGAGCTGCTGATGGACGAAGAGAGCCTGAAGCAAGTATGGCTGCTGCGGCGCATGGTGGGAATGATTGCCTCCGACTCCGCCAACTTTGTTGAAGGCACCGAGCGAGTCATGGACCGCCTGCGCAAGACCGAAACCAATGCCGAGTTCCTGGCTAACCTGAACAAGGAGATGTAAATGCAAATAAGAAAGACCTACCAAGCGGTAAATACAGAGCTGCTCTACGATGAGATAAGAGACTTTGTCCTGAAGCAAGGGACAAGTCTGGGAGAAGCCAAGATAGAAACATACGCACTGCCCAACGATTCTTCTTCTTTTATTTCCCGCGGTACGCTGACCTTCAAGGTTCAAGCCGAAGCGGGCAAGGCCGAAAAAGAATGTCTTAGAGCTCACGTTGTTGGCTCAGCCAAGACTGAAACGAAACTGATGCTGGATATTGACGAGAAGCTCTTCTCTCCAGAAAAGGTCACGGCCCTACAGGAAGACCTCGACTTTATTTTTGGCTCATATGCGGCAAAGTCATAGCCCTTCGACAATCCGGTACATGTTTTCGTAGGACTTGCCAAAATCAGGATTACCCTGCTCCAGCTCTTTCCTCAAGGCTGCCATCTGCCGGACAAATTTCTCCCTGTCCTTATTCTCGACCAAATCCGCCCATTCCCTGGCTTTCCTCAGGAATAGTCCTTCAACTTCGGTTACATCGGGCAAGTTCATCTGCAAAGAGGCGTAAAGCTCCGGGTCCTCGGAAATAACACTCTCCACAAGGGTTAACAGCACCTTATAGGTAATGCCACCAATTGCGTCTGCCTGTCTTATCCCGGAACTGAGCAGGGTATCGGCGGAGACTATGGCAATAAAATGGGAGAGCCCCAGAATTATAGCCATTTTTTCATCGTGTTCCTGTGGAGTCATCAAACTGACCCTGGCTCCCCTGGTTTCCAGGTACTCCCTGACTTTCTGCGCCAGAGCCTCCTCCTCAGCAGTGGCAGGTGTAAGGACAAAATTCTGATTGACTATGCTCCTGGCACCGGGACCGAACAATGGGTGTACCCCAAGCGTTGATTTTGTTTTTAGGTGCTTATGCATGGTCACCACCGGCAACACCTTAACTGATGAAATATCAATAACGGCCTGCCCGGCGGACACGTGCGGGCTTATCTCTTCCACCACTTCCTCAAAGCTCTCTACCGGCACCGAGAGCAAAACGGCGTCAGCGCCCCTGACCGCTTCCACATTAGACGCAACATCAACACCCATCTGCCGCTTGGCTTCCAGCAGCTTCTTCTGGTTCCGCCCGCTGATTACCACCTGCCTGCCCTCCTTAAGTAGGAAGTCGGCAAACCACCGCCCCATCTTCCCCGAGCCGCCAATTATTGCTACTCTCACCCGGTCACCTCACGTCCTTCTTTTTGCTTTGGGATATGAACCCAGGACTTTTACGAAGACCGAGATTTTTTCCAGGCTCTCCAGGGTCTCCCGAGCCGGCTTATCCTCACGGTGACCCTCGAAGTCCAGATAAAAATTATATTGCCAGGGCTTTTGCCTTGTTGGTCTCGACTCGAGCTTCGTCAGATTGATACTCCTGCTGGCAAATTCCTTGAGGGATTCATACAGCGCTCCGGGTCTATCTTTAGTCGAAAAAATTATAGAGGTCTTGTCATCCCCCGATGGC
>DATKWF010000060.1:0-6901 GCA_035529715.1 Dehalococcoidales bacterium
CCAATATTTACTTACTACCGCTGGGGCTCAATAATTACCTTGATGGAATTCTGTGCCTCAGCAACAAGTTGAAAGCCCACCCCAATCTCCGCCATACTCAACCGGTGGGTAATCATGTCACACACCGTCACGCGGTGAGTACGGATAAGCTCCAGAGTTTCAGCATAATCAGCGGGACTGCCTGCATAGGACGTGGTGAGCGTTACATCAGTGCGCCAGAAAAGGTCGTTTATTGACATCGGAATAGTAACACCGGGGTCAGCCGGTGCAAAGAGGAGAACAGTGCCGCCACGCTCCACCGATTGCAGTGCCTGGACAATAGCCGAGGTAGCACCGGCGCAGACTATCACCAGGTTGGCAAGGAGACCATTATTGACCTGGCGCAAGCGGTCTGGCGAGTACTCATCGGCGTGGATAGCAACATCAGCCCCAAACCTTTGCGCTGCCTCCAGTCGATAGCTACTTATATCTGTCGCCACTATGTAACCAGCACCAAGGGCACGGGCCAGCTTAATGTGGAGCAACCCGGCAATGCCGCTGCCGATAACGAGAACACTCATTCCTGCCTGCATGCCGGCCCGCCTCTGCCCGCGTAGAATACAGGCCAGAGGCTCTACAAAGGTCGCTTCTTCGTAAGATACCTCATCGGGCATGGGGAAAACTCCATGGTCAACATTTATGGCTGGCAAACGGACGTATTCAGCAAAACCACCAGGGTCAAAGTTCGTCCGGCGGAGAGTCTCACAGACAGTATGATGCCCGCTCCGGCAGTAATGACAGTTGTTGCAGGGAACATGGTGGGCGGCGGTCACCCGCTGACCTTCTTTATAGCGTTCCACCCCTTCCCCCACCTCCACAATCTGTCCACCAATCTCGTGCCCCAGCACCAGAGGCGCCCGGTCAAGGCGATACCACTCCATCACGTCGCTGCCGCAGATGCCGCTGGCTTCCACCCGCACCAGCAGCTCACCGGGACCAATCCTGGGGATAGACACCTCCTCCACCCGCACATCACGGTTGCTATACCACATGGCAACGCGCATTGTCCCTCCAGACCTACTTGCTCTTGACACTATCGTATAATTCCTGCGCCTGCTCTGGAGAAGCACCTTCATGGACAATGGCGCGTATCGCCCGAATCATTGCCACCGGGAAATCATTCTGCCAGATGTTCCTGCCCAGGTTTACTCCGATGGCTCCCTTTTGCATGCCATCATGAACAAAACGGAACACCTCAAGCTCAGTTTCCACATGGGGACCACCCGCCATAACTACCGGAACCGGGCAACCCTTCACCACCTTCTCAAAGTCTTCGCACCAGTAGGTCTTCACTACCCTGGCACCCAGTTCAGCCGCAATCCGACAGCACAGGGCAAGGTAGCGGGCATCTCTTTTTTCCAGCTCTTTGCCCACGGCGGTTACCGCCATTACCGGGATGCCGTACTTCTCGCCCTCGTCAACCAGCCTAGACAGATTCAGCAGTGACTCACGCTCATAACTGCTGCCGACAAAGATAGAAAGACCCATTGCCGCCGCATTAAGGCGGATGACCTCTTCTATGGAAGTGGTAATGCCTTCGTTGGAGAGGTCCTTCCCAACCATGCTGGTGCCGCCGGATACCCGCAGAATTATTGGCCTGGCTTTGCCCGGGTCTACCGATGAGCGTAACACCCCCCTGGTAATGAATATAGCATCAGCATAAGGCAGGAGCGGTTCAAGGGTTTTTCGTGGTTCCTCCAGTTTTCTGGTCGGACCCTGAAAATAGCCATGGTCAACGGGCAAAAACAAACAGTGTCCGTCTGATTGAATTAGCTGTGCCAAGCGGTTTGCCATTCCCCATTCCATATCTATAAACCTCCCCTTTTATGCCTATGTTTCAGTATCTTTACTTTACGGAAAGGAGTCTGGCTTGTCAAATGAGCTTATTAGAGTTGCCAGATAGCCCCCTGCCGTCTCCAGAATAATAAATTGAAGCCGACTTTACCTGAAATGACGCAGAAGGTAATATAATATATATCAGAGAGAATACCGTGACCAGCAAAACCAGAAGGGCATGAGTCAATGGACTATTCAGCAGCTCTGGACTACATTTTAAGTTTTGCCGACTATGAGCGAGCACCACGTTCATCACTAGTCTTTGATTTAAGACGTATTGAGGCGCTGTTAGCCAGACTGGGCAACCCCCAGGAAAAGGCAAGGTCAGTCCATATCGCCGGCACCAAAGGCAAAGGGAGCACCGCCGCCATGATTGCCTCCATCCTGACGCAGGCTGGCTACCGGACTGGACTCTACACCTCCCCCCACCTCCTCAGCTTCACCGAAAGGATTCAGGTGGGCGGGAGACCAGCTACCGAAGGCGCGTTTGGCAGACTGGTGGAAGTCCTTAAGCCTGAAGTTGAGGCGGTAAATAAGTCCAGTACCCTGGGCGAGCTGACCACTTTTGAACTACTTACGGCGCTGGCTTTCACTTATTTCGAAACGAGAAAGGTAGATTATCAGGTGCTGGAGACAGGGTTAGGCGGACGACTTGATGCTACCAACGTGGTAAAGCCAGAGGTTTGCGTCATAACCTCCATAAGCTTTGACCACATGGATGTCCTGGGTGATACCCTTACGCAGATAGCCACCGAGAAAGCGGGCATTATAAAGTCGGGAAGTGTTGTGGTCTGCTCCCTGCAATCTCCGGAATCAATGAAAGTGATTGAAAGGACATGCCACGAGCGTGGAGCAAGACTGGTCAGCATCGGCGACGAAGTCAACTGGCATCAGAAAGACTTCAGCTCCGAGGGGCAGTCCTTTCAACTGACCGGCATAACCGGTAAATACGACCTTTATATTTCTCTGCTCGGTGAGCACCAGCTGGAGAATGCCGCCACAGCAGTAGTCAGCGCTGAGGTTCTAGCCGAACTGGGGACAAAAATCTCACCACAGAGCATCATCACCGGACTGAGGCAGTTGGAGTGGCCGGGACGACTCCAGGTTCTCCAGCAGGAGCCCTGGGTCGTTGTTGATGGCGCCCATAATGCCGACTCGGCAAGGAGACTGGCTGAGGCACTGGAGAGATATTTTGACTTTGACCAGTTGATATTGATTTTCGGAGCCTCTGCTGATAAGAACATTGCTGGCATGGTTGCTGAACTGGCACCCACGTCCAGCACGGTTATTGTTACACGTTCCCGTCACCCCCGTGCTGTGGAACCTGCCCGGCTTGCCAGTGAATTCTCAAAGGGGGGGATAACCCCCATTGTGACGGAAAACGTTACCTCAGCAGTAGAGCTGGCTCTGGACCAGGCAACGCCCGGCGACCTCATCTGTGCCACCGGCTCGCTGTTTATAGTGGCTGAAGTGATGGAATATATGTCGGACTAGCTAGCCTGAAGATGGACTGACCCCGGCTTCAATAATCAGATCCTCTCCTGCTCTGTATACCTTCTTAAATGATAATTTTAAAGTCTGGCTGACCTCACGAATATTTAGCTCTCCCACCGCCTCAATACCCTTCCCCATTATCTTCGGTGCCACGGCAACAACCATCTTATCCACCAAATTCTGGCGCAGCAGTGAGGTGATGACCCCGGCACCCCCCTCCACCAGAACTGAAGAAATGCCCCGTTTCCCAAGTGCGCCGAGCAGTTCCCTGAGGTCAACTTTTCCCTCCTCATCCTCACGAATTACCAGAACCTCAATACCCGCCTCACGCAAAGAGGCCAACTTCTTTTCATCGGCATGAGAAGTAGTGGCAATAATTGTCGGGACTGTCTCTTGACTGCTGACCACCCTGGCATCCAGTGGAATCCTTAACCTGGAGTCCAGAATAACCCTGGTCGGGTTTCTCCCCCTGACCAGGCGCACGGTAAGCTGGGGGTCATCAGCCAGTACCGTATCTATACCCACCATGACTGCATCATTAATAGCCCGCAACCTGTGGGCAAGTCGCTGGAACTTTTCCGAGCTTATCCACCGGGAATTCCCGGTTGCGGTGGCAATCCTGCCATCCAGGGTCTGGGCAAACTTCAAGGTGACCAGAGGCAAGCCGGTGGTCATATACTTGAAGTGAGCTTCATTCAAGTCGCGGCACTCCTCCTCAAGCACACCGATTCTGGTTTCAATCCCCTTTTGCTTCAGCACCTCCACGCTTTTACCGCTAACCAGCGGATTCGGGTCCAGGACCCCGATGACGACCCGCCCAATATTGTCGCGGATTATGGCGTCAACACAGGGAGGTGTCTTGCCATAAAAGCAGCAGGGTTCTAACGTAACATATAGAGTTGCCCCTTTTACTTCCTCTTCAGCATTCCGGATGGCATTGACTTCGGCATGCTTTCCCCCAAAGTGGTGGTGGTAACCTTTACCGATTATTAGGTTATCCTTAACGATTATGGCACCCACCATCGGATTTGGGCTGGTCTTACCCAGCCCCCTTCGGGCCAGCCGCAAAGCCTGTTTCATATAATCTTCGTCATGTAAGTTCTGTTTGCCCACTTTTTATCACGACCTACTCTCTCGGTTTTATCAATAAGGTAACCGCCATCTCTTCCGCCTGGACTTTTATGGCTTTAAACTCAAGGTCAATCCCTTCACCACCTACTTCGGCTTCAGTTAATTGAACCATCAAAGTGTCAATTTTTTCCCCGATAAAGGCGGTGATTTTGTCTTTCACTATCCCCGGCAGAGGAATAAAGCCAAAGCTGATATCGGTTATTTCCACATCGGGTTTGCCCTCTTTGACGCCAATATGTGTTTTCACCTTAATCGTAAACTCAAAGCCATAACTGACAGTTCCAAGCTCAGTGACCAGATTATTATCCGCCTGCAAGTCTATATGGATACTGTTTATCTCTAGTGGAATATCTGCTGGCATCTCAGTCTGGGCCAGCATTTTTGCTGCCTGCTCATTGACCTCAGCTTCGGTGAAGACTATGGTTACCTCTTTGCTTTCACCAGTAGCAATCACATCAGCCACGTCTTTTATAAACTGTTCTACCTTCCCCTCGACGCCCGGGGCTGGTTTCGTAACCGGTGGAGGGCTTGCCTCTGGTGGAAACGGTGACTCAGCTGCCGGTGCGGCTGGCGGGGATGTTTCAACCGGCGCCGGGGCTGGCGGGGCTGGTGCCGGGGCTGACGGCGCTGGCTCGGGTTGTTGAAAATTACTCAGGATTAAGTAAGCAACACCAGCTGCGATAAGTAATACGACAACGGCAACAATAGGCATAAAAATTTTCATAAGTCTCCTAGCCTCTATTGTCTTTTAGTTCTAATTTTGGCAACGAGGGTATAGCAAGCACAGCCTGCATTCATTCCACCCGAACCCTGCCGATATCACAGTCCAATTCCAGCTCAATCCGGTTCTCAGCACTTTCAAAATCAGAGGAGATGTAATAATCGCCCACTCTCGGGAAGCGACTCTCATCCATCTCAAAGGCGCTCAAGTCAGTATCCATTTTGAGCTTGGCAGCCACACCTTCAGGAATGACTATCTCCACATTGGCCACATCAGCCTTGATATAGGCATGGGTAGTACCAGCTGAAGAAGGCATCTTTAATATGCAGTTACCAGCATCCAGATCCATTTGAAACTCATTTATGTCAAGCTCGCTGAGGTCAAGCTCAAGGTTACCCACCGCCGACTTAACTTCCATGGTTAAGGGTACAGTTCTGTTGACCCTGACCTCCCATTTGGCTTCGGCTTCATCCCCGAACTGCCAGTTGACTCGCTCTGTGCTCAAATTAAGAGTGCCTCCACCATCCTGACGCTGTAAATCCACTCTCATATCTCCATTTTTCACCCTGGAATCCGCCTCTATAAAATTCAGAGACCCTGCAGGCAGACTGCCCATAATCAGACTCCCTGCATTAAAGTCTATCTGAATATGAGCAAGCCTCAAATTGCCCAGAGACTCTGAATAGCTTTTAGTAGTTTCGCCTGCCGGTAGAGATGAGCCATACTGCCAGATAGCAATACCCAGACAGGCCAGTAGCAGCGCCAGAATGAGTGCACTCACCAGCCAGAGATTATAACGTCTCATCAGGATACTGAGCCCAGCAATAATTATCAATACCGGCCAGAACCGCCAGAGTGTGCCCCAGAGACCCCAGGGAAGGACATTAAAGGTCTGAACTAGAAATACTATCCCCAAAAATAACAGGAAAATGCCCCATATCGGGACATAACGCTCTATTTGAGGTTTTTGCTCAGACATCTCTACTTCTTTCTCCTTCTCCGGGCGCTAAATATAATTATCAGGCCGACGGCAACAAGGATAAGAGGCCAGAGGTAACCCCAATGAAACCACGGGAAGAGGTTTAAGCTGCCCATCAGGAAAAGGACACCAAGCACAATGAGGATAATACCAAATAAGCTACGGCGACGCTGGTGAATCTTACCCTCCTCTTCAGGTTTAGTTTCTTCTCCGGTGAACGTGGAACGAATCTCATGCCCCAATTCAGTGGCAGTTTCCTTGATTTCCTCCACATTTTCCTTAATTGCCTCTTTCGGTTCACTAACCTTCGAGCCTTCCAGTGGAACGACTATCGCCATAATTATATAAGCCAGAATGCCCAACCCATTAGCAAATATCAGTAAGACAAAGATTATTCTGACAATGGTGGGGTCCATATCAAAATACTTTGCCACTCCACCACACACTCCCGCTATCATCCGGTCATCCCGGCTGCGATAAAGTCTCTTCTCCATAGTGCCCTCCTTTCTTGGGCTAGTGCTAGAAATTATATATAAAAGTAAGCGCTATGTCTATTGTGTGCTCTCCGGCATAGCCCAGTGCTCTGGTCAGGGTATTAAAATAGTAGAACATAGCGCGCTTGCGCTGATGACGTTGATTTGATAAAATCAAGGAGCTGAAAACACCAAGATAAGCCAAGGATTAATACAATAAACCTCGCA
>DATKWF010000061.1:0-2821 GCA_035529715.1 Dehalococcoidales bacterium
GCACGAGCGTAATTACAATGACGAACAACTGGCTAAACGCACCGGGATGCGCCGCCTGGACATCGACCCCACCCACGTGGAGATGGGTTGGATTATGGATTTTTGCGCTCAGAGCCTCAGGAACATTATTATAGGTCTCGGCGGCCGCATGAATGGCTACACGATGCAATCTAAATTCGGCATCGCCGTGAGCTCCGAGCTTATGGCTATGTTATCCATCGTCAGAGACTTGACCGACCTGCGAGAAAGGATGGATAATATTACCGTGGCCTTCGACAAGAAAGGCAATCCCGTTACCACCGGTGACCTAGAGGTAGGCGGTGCCATGACTGCCTGGATGCGCAACACCATTAACCCTACCCTGATGTGCACCGTGGAGTATCAGCCCTGCCTGGTACATGCCGGGCCATTCGCCAATATTGCCGTGGGTCAGTCTTCCATCATAGGCGACCGCCTTGGGCTGAAGTTGTTTGACTACCATGTTACTGAGAGCGGTTTCGGCGCCGACATCGGCTTTGAGAAGTTCTGGAATGTCAAGAGCCGTCTAAGCGGTCTCAAACCGCACGTGTCGGTGCTCACCACCACCATCCGGGCACTGAAGATGCACGGCGGCGGGCCCAGGGTAGTGGCTGGTCTACCCCTACCTGATGCCTATGCCAAAGAGGACTTGGGACTCCTGGAGAAGGGTATCCCCAATATGGTGCACCACATCAACATCATCAGAAAATCTGGCATTAATCCGGTAGTATGCATCAATTCCTTCCACACTGATACCAAGAATGAGATTGCCATGGTCAGAAAGGCAGCCGAAGCAGCTGGAGCACGCTGTGCCTTGTCCAGCCACTGGGCTGACGGCGGCGATGGTGCCCTGGAGCTAGCTGATACGGTCAAGGAAGCCTGTGAAGATAAGACTGATTTCAATTTCCTGTATCCGCTGGAAATGAAGCTGAGAGAAAGAGTGGACACAATCGCTAAAGTGGTCTACGGAGCTGATGCCGCAGCCTGGGCACCTGAGGCCGAGAGCAAAGCTAAGAAGCTTGAGGCTGACTCTAAATATGATGACTACGCTACCATGATGGTAAAGACCCATCTCTCCCTGACCCATGATCCGGCTATTAAGGGTGTGCCTAAGGGTTGGACCTTGCCCATCCGCGATGTGTTAATTTATTCCGGAGCGAAATTCCTCTGTCCCTGCGCCGGGACTATCAGCCTGATGCCGGGAACCTCTTCCAACCCCGCTTTTAGAAAGGTTGACGTAGATGTAAAGACGGGAAAGGTCAGCGGACTATTTTAGTAGTTCTCCCATGTCGCCAGATGATATAGGAGTCTAGATGGCAAAGGAGTCAAAAAATAAAAGGATAAGAGTTCACTTCGACCCCGACAATATTGATATTGTCGTCGAAGAAGGCGCCAATCTTCTGGAGACAGCTATTGCTGCCGGGGTGCATATTAACGCTTCCTGTGGTGGTAACGGTGTTTGCGGCACCTGTAAGGTCCTGATTAAAACAGGGAAAGTGGAAAGCACCAGGAGTGAGAAGCTTTCTGAAGAAGCGTATAAGCAAGGTTTCAGACAAGCCTGCCAGAGCCGGATAATCACCGACCTCACCGTTTATGTGCCGGTAGAATCAAGGCTTGAGAAAGCAATCCTATCCCGCGAAGCCCAAAAAACGTCAGAAGTTCTAGCCACTGGTTGGAGATTTAAGCCACCCTTGAGTAAGTTATTTGTTGAACTGCCAGCACCAACTTTAGCAGATAATACTGGGGACTTGTCCCGACTGCTAAGAGGCTTGAGACAGCGTTACAACCTCCACAACATTACAGTAGACTTCGGTGTAATTAAAAAACTGGCTAAAGTGTTACGGGACGGTCGTTGGAAAGTCACCGTCACCACTCTCATCACTGCCACTAAACCGCGAACGAAAGAGTGGCGCAGGCCAAGAGTGATAAATATAGAGCCTGGAGACACCAGAAAAAAGCACTACTCGCTTGCCTTTGATATTGGCACAACCACCATCTGCGGGCAATTACTCGATTTGAATGAGGGCAAGGTTATAGCCGAAAGTATTGATTATAACGGGCAGAGGAGCTATGGGGCAGATGTTATTACCCGTATAGCCTACTGCCAGAAACGGGGCGGCCTTAAAAAGTTACAGCAGACAGTTGTGGCTACTATTAATGGGATTATCAGGGAACTGAAAGCCCAGAGCCAGATTAACGTTAAATATATTGGACATATAATACTAGCTGGTAATACAACAATGACTCAAATCCTCCTCGGGCTGGACCCCAAATATATACGATTAGCCCCCTACACTCCAATAGCCAATCTTTTCCCTCCCGTACGGGCAAATTCTCTGGGCATCAAGGTTGGAAAGCAGGTTTACCTCTTCACCTTCCCCTCAGTAGCCAGCTATGTTGGCGGTGATATTGTTTCGGGGATTGTGGGCGCCGGGGTGCACCAGAGGAAAACTTTGACATTCTATATGGATATAGGCACAAATGGTGAGATAGTGGTTGGGAACTTAGACTGGATGGTAACTGCGTCATGTTCGGCTGGTCCCGCCTTTGAAGGTGGCGGAGTAAAGCACGGGATGATAGCATCCGATGGAGCTATCGAAGAATTTGACATCAATCCATCAAACTTTGAGCCAGAGATTGGCACTATTAATAACGCAAAACCAAAGGGAATCTGCGGCTCAGGACTGATAAACATTGTCGCCGGGCTACTTGAAGCCGGGGTTATCAATCAGAATGGTAAATTTAACGCTGACCTCCCCACAAAGAGAATCAGAAAGGGTACAGACGGCTACGAGTATGTCCT
>DATKWF010000062.1:0-8476 GCA_035529715.1 Dehalococcoidales bacterium
TTGCCGGCGGCTCCAGCGTAAGGAACGCATCACGCACCACCATTGCCCCCACCGGCACCCTGAGCATAATTGCCAGTTGCTCCAGCGGTATTGAACCTCTCTTCGCCCTGAGTTATACCAGGAATATTCTGGATGGCGCCCGGTTGATAGAGGTGAACCCCTATTTTGAGGAGACCGCCAGGAAAGGCGACTTCTACGCTGAGGAGCTTATGCAGAAGCTGGCTGATGGCACTCACCTCGGTGATATTGAGGGTGTGCCGGAAGAAGCCAAACGATTATTTATTACCGCCCATGAGATAAGTCCGGAATGGCACGTCAGGATGCAGGCTGCCTTCCAGAAATCAACCAACAATGCGGTATCAAAGACGGTCAACTTCCCTCAGGATGCTACCCGCGAGGATGTGGCCAAGGTTTATCGGCTTGCCTACGAGCAAGAACTGAAGGGAATCACCATTTACCGCGACCGTAGTCGTGATGTGCAGGTACTGGTCACCGGCAAGAAAGAGAAAGCTGAAGAGGTCAGGCGTACTCCGAGGAAGCGGGCGAAAGTAACCACCGGCATAACCGAGAGGGTAACTACCGGCTGTGGCTATCTCTATGTCACTGTGAACTCGGATGAGAATGGCATATGCGAGGTATTCTCCAGCCTGGGCAAGGCTGGCGGCTGCGCTTCCGCCCAGCTTGAAGCCACCTGCCGGCTCATCTCCCTGTCTTTAAGGTCCGGGATAGACGTGGCTTCGGTGGTAAAGCAGCTCCGCGGCATCCGCTGTCCGTCCATTGCCTGGGAACAGGGCAAGTCAATTCTCTCCTGCGCCGATGCCATCGCCAGTGTTCTGGAGAAGCATATCCACGGTAATGATGGTGACGGCAATAAGCCAAAGATTGAAGACTACGGCCTGGCTAAAAACCTGGCGGGACAGTGCCCGGAGTGCAGCAGCACCCTCATCTTTCAGGAAGGCTGCTTCATCTGCCCGTCATGCGGATATACAAAGTGCTAAATAGGTAGAAACTTTTATTAACCCACCCCCTTATTCCCCCTCCCTTGGAAAGGGAAGGGGAATGGTTTTTGAAAAAGGGGCTAACGCCCCTCTTAGACACCCCTTTGGAAAGAGTAAATATTGTGGTTTTAGCCCCCCATTAAACCCGTCTTTACTTGAGAGTAAATATCATAAGCAGAGTCCAGGAGAGGCGAAGCCTCCAAATATATTTTATAGGGAGTTTTAGAGGGACGAAGTCCCTCTTTTTCTACTCTCCCCCTTCCCCTTGGTAAGGGGAAGGGGGACACAGGGGGATGGGGTTACTTAATAAAAACTTGCACGGGGTAGATTACCAAAATAAATACTAAGAGGGGGATAGGGTCACCTGCTCAATAGCCAAAGGGGGATGGGGTTGACAGATACCCCTCCTTTGACACCCCAATATGCCAATGCTATGATTACTTCAAGGAAGTAATACTGGTGGGGTGAGCCTATATGTCAAATATTGAACTATACTTGGTGCTATTTGTCGTCTGCCTGCTGCTCTCAGCCTTCTTCTCTGCTTCGGAGACGTCCTTCGTTGCTCTGCAGAGGATAAGGGTAGAGCATCTGGTTGAGAGCAAGGTCAAAGGTGCCAGGCGGGTCGCCAGAATGATTAAGAAACCGGAGAAGCTTCTCTCCACCATCCTGCTGGGCAATAACTTTGTCAACGTGGCTGCCGCCGCCCTGGGCACAATGATGGCAGACTCCGTCTGGGGGGAGCGGGGTGTCCTCATTGCTACCATCGGGGTAACCATTCTTATCCTGATATTTGCTGAAGCTACTCCCAAGACCATCGCCACCCAGCACGCGGAGAGGTTATCCATTATATTCGCCCGACCGATAGAGTGGATAGCCTGGCTGCTTACCCCCTTCGTTATCGCCCTGAGCTGGATAGCTTCAGTGTTCAGCAAGCTGATGGGTGGAAAACCTGTTTTAAGGTCGCTGGCCAGTCCCGAAGAAATCCGCACCATGATATCGGTGGGGCACAAGGAGGGGACAGTGGAGGAAGCCGAGGCCGAGATGCTGCACAACGTCTTTGAGTTCGGTGACCGCCCCGTCAATGAAGTCATGATACCGCGCCTGGAAGTGGTCAGCATTGAACAGGGCTCAAAGATAAACGACTTTCTTACCCTTTATGCCGAGTCACCCCTCTCCCGCTTCCCGGTGTATCAGGAGAATATGGACAATGTTGTCGGCATTCTTTCAGTAAAAGATGTGCTTATGGCTCAGGCTAAGGGTAGCATCACTGATGACAGCACCATAGACGACCTGGTTCGCCCGGCTTACTTTGCCCCGGAGAGCAAGCGCATTAACGAACTGTTTGCCGAGATGCGCGATAAAAACTACCGGATGTGCGTGGTGGTGGACGAATACGGCGGTACTGCCGGCGTGGTCAGTCTTTCCCGGCTGGTTGAAGAAATTGTCGGTCCGGTGGGAGATGAGCTGGCCGATGTCGAGAAAGAGTACGAGATAATCAACGATTACACCTTCCAGATTGACGGCAGTATGCGCATTGAGGAAGCCAACGAAGAGATGGAACTGGAGTTACCTGAAGGCGACTATGAGACGGTGGCTGGCTTTGTCCTCCACCTGTTGGGGCACATACCCAAGCTTAATGAACAGCTACGATACAAGGGCTTGAAGCTGGTTATAACCGAAATGCGCGGGCTGAAAATAGAAAAAATCCTCCTGACCAAGGAAAAGAGAGGCGGTACTGGAACAGAGGGTTCGGCTGAGGGCAGGAGTGAACCCGGCAAAAAATAAAGTAAAGGTTAATCCGCCCTGAATTAGAGGAGACTATGCAGCGTCTGCGCATCAGGTTCAACCGAGGACAAGAAGTAAAGTTCATCTCCCATCTGGATATAATGCGCTTGTGGCATAGAGCGCTCAACCGGGCAGGGATAGCGCTGGCTTATTCAGAAGGGTTTAATCCCCACCCCCGCATGTCTCTGGCGGCACCCCTCGCCGTGGGAGTAACCAGCGAAGCCGAGTTAATGGATGTCAATCTCGCCAAATTTGCCTCTCCCCACTTCTTCACGGCAGCGGTAAGCCAGCAGTTGCCCCCCGGCATTTCAATATTGCAGGTGTACATGGTAGCCCTGACCCTGCCTTCGCTGCAGTCCCAGGTGCGCTATGCCGAATATCAAGTTGAACTGGAAACCGAAAAGGAACAAAAGGATGTGGAGTCAGCGCTTGATTCCCTGCTTTCACTGGAGCAGCTGCCCTGGCAGCACCAGAGGGATACCGGCCCGAGAAACTACGACCTCAGGGCGCTGATTGACCACCTGTGGCTCATTGATTGGCACGGTGGCTCTAGCACGATAGGCATGAGGTTGCGCTGTGATAGTAATGGCTCGGGAAGACCGGAGCAGGTTGCCGCCGCTCTGGGCTTTACCGGTTATCCGCAGTCCATACACCGCACCAAACTTATTTTAGGAACAGTTGCCAAGTAATCTTACAAAGAGGCGCAATTGGTGACCAAGAAAGAACCGCCACTGGAACAGAGAGTGCTGGGCTTTATCCAGAACCAGCACCTGGTGTCAAAAAATCAGAAGCTGGTGGTGGCTGTGTCCGGCGGCCCGGATTCGGTCTGCCTGCTCCATATTCTGCATAAGCTGCGGGAAAAGCTGGGCATAGCACTGCATGTGGCTCACCTTGACCACCAGCTGCGGGGGGCTGAGTCTGAGGCTGATGCCCGATATGTTGCCGACCTGGCGCATCAGTTGGACCTGCCGGCTACTGTAGAGCGTCGTGATGTCAAGTCCTACCAGTCCCGGCAGCGCCTTTCCCTGGAAGAGGCAGCCCGTGAGGTGCGCTATACCTTTCTGGCTCAGGTGGCGGATACTATCGGCGCCGACCGGGCGGCGGTGGGGCACACTGCTGACGACCATGTTGAAACCATATTGATGCACCTGATTAGGGGAACCGGCACCAGGGGACTGCGGGGATTACAGCCATTAAGCCAGTGGCAGCACCCGGGTAACCGCCTCACTGTAGTAAGACCGCTACTGCCGGTAAGCCGGCAGGATACCGAGGACTATTGCCGGAAGTACCGGCTTATGCCCCGGATTGATACTTCAAACCTGTCCCTCTCACATCTCCGGAATAGAATCCGCCAGCAGCTAATGCCCCTGCTCCAGAGCTATAACCCGCGGGTGGACGAAGCCTTGCTCCGGGCTGCCCGCATTGTGGCTGACGACCTTTCCTTCCTGGGTGAAGTGGTCGACCGGCTGTGGGATAAAGTTGTCCGGGAGCAGGAAAACACGATTATTCTGGATAAAGAAAGCTTTCTTGAACTGCCCCCCGCCCTGCAACGGCACCTGCTGCGAACCGGCATTGAAAAGCTGCTGGGTAATCTTATAGATATTGAGACCCGCCATATTGAGGAAGTAATGGCTGCCTTAAGCAAGCCGGCGGGAAAGAAAATCACCCTGCCTGGGGGCTTAATCTTTGCCATAGAATATGATAAATACCTGCTGGGTACGGACCCCGCCGCCCTGTCCCCCTTTCCCGTTCTTGAGTCTGAGTTTACCCTGAAAATTCCGGGGCAGACACGGCTATCAGGCTGGTGTGTTGAGGCAGAGGTTATAGACAAAAATGGAGAGTCTAAGAGGGGCTTCGCCCCTCTAACCAATCTTCCCCCTCCCTTATCAAGGGAGGGGGATAAAGGGGATGGGTTGTCAAATAACCTTCTCTCCGCTTATTTTGATATTGATAAGGCTGGCACGGAGCTGACTGTACGCACCCGCCAGCCCGGTGACAGGTTCCAGCCGCTGGGCATGAGCCAGCCCAAGAAAATTAACGAGTTTATGATTGACAGCAAGATTCCTCAGGCTTGGCGACGGCGAGTTCCGGTTGTCTGCTCACCTGACCATATCCTGTGGGTGGTCGGCTTTCGCATAGATGAGCGGGCAAAGGTTACTGGAGATACGAAACAGGTACTGCGTCTGGAATTCAAGCGGAGCTGATTCAGTAGTTAAGCATCCAGTAAATTCAGTCCTGTCTACAGGCTCCCCAGAATCATCGCCAGGCAGATGATGCTCCCCATTCCCATCATGAAGACAAGTGTCAGTGTGTAGGCGAGCTTCGGGCTGGGGCGGGTGACAAAAAGCCAGGCGCAGACCAGGCCCACGACGGTGAAAACCAGGGCAAGGTACAAATAGATGGCACTGAATTCGCCGGTAAAGTATGCCGCCAGGCTAAAGATGTATGAGATGATTAAGCAGACGCCGGTGAACTGGGCAGTACGCTTTATTCCGTAACGCTTCGGTAGAGTCTGCACACGGGTTGCCTCATCCTGAGGGAAATCACGGATATCAATCATACCCCGCCCGCCGAACATGGCGAAGAAGAACATGCCCGCCAGAAGTACCAGTCCCGGGCTCAGGCTACCCGCCGCCACCCCCATGAACACATACAGCCCTTGCAGGAAACCCAGTGTCAGGGCACGTGCCAGAGGACGTTCGAAAATGTGCAGAGCCAGCCCGACGATAACGCCCAGGATGATACTCCAGGGCAGTAGCGCCCAGGGAGCCGTCAGAATTATTAGAGCCAGGCTGATGGCGATGAAAGTAAGGGAGAAGGCAAGACCGGCTGGTATGGAGAGGGAGCCATCGGTATAAGGATTGTGACGTATCTCTGCCCGGGGACCCTCGGTGTCCAGGTCACGGTCGGCGTAAAAGTCCAGGGAGAAGCCGCCCACCGCCAGGCACCACCCGGCGACGGTCATTAATATTGAATTGACAGCCCCGGTGCCAGCGGCAAAAGCGGATGCGCCGGTAATCGTCGCCACCATCACGGTGCGGTTAAGGCGCAACAGCCAGAAGAAAGCCATAGGCTTGGAAAACCGCGGCTTGCTAACTTCCTTGCTAACTATTAATCACCCCTGCTTCTTTCAACTCAGCAATCTCCTCAGCCGAATAGCTAAGTAGGTCTCTCAGTATCTCCTCGGTGTGTTCCCCCAGTAAAGGAGCCGGGGCATATACTTCTCCCGGTGTTTCCGACAGGTGCAGTGGAGAGCCTGATATCTTTATCCTGCCCATTTGCGGCTGGTCTATTTCTACCATCATATTCCGGTGCTTGATGCAGGCGTCCTCACAGATTTGCCTGATATTGTTTATCGGCGAATACGGAATTGATTCCCTCTCCAGGATCTGGCACCAGCTCTTGGTTGTCTTTTTTATTGTCTCGCCTTCAATCAAGTCGGCAAGGACTTTTCTATTCTCCGCTCTGATATGACCGGTTTTGAACTCGGGGTGTTTGATTAAATCCTCTCTCCCGATTGCGGTGCATAACTTGACCCAGATTCTGTCGTTGCCAGTTGCTATCACTATCCAATCATCTTTGGTACGGAACGATTGAAATGGCGCCAGGCTTCGGTGAGTCGTGCCGAGTGGCTTCGGTATCTCATGGCCAATGGTGTACCGGACGACCGCATTCTCCAGCACCGAAAATAAGCCGTCAACCATTGAGCCGTCGTAATACTGGCCCCTGCCGGTTTTGGCACGGTGCATCAAAGCCGCCAGAATTCCGATTACCGCCTGGTGACCGGCAAAAATATCGCCAATGGAGGAGCCGACCCGGCACGGCGTGCCTTCTTCGGGCCCGGTTATACTCATTAAACCGCTGTAGGCCTGGGCAACTATATCGTAAGCTGCCCGGGAAGTGTATTCGGGAGGAGTGTCATGGCCAAACCCTGATATGGAGGCATAGATTATAGCCGGGTTTATCTCCTGTATTTCTTCCCAGCCAAAACCCAGTCCTTGCATGGTCTCAGGCTTGAAGTTCTCAATGATGACATCGGAGATCTTGATTAAGCGGCGGAGGATTTCCTTACCCTTTTCCTGCTTCAGGTTCAGCACCATGCTTTTCTTATTTCGGTTGAGACTGGCGAAATAGGCGCTGTGGTTTTTATCTGCCTTGCCAGCAAAGGGACCGAATTCCCTGGCATCATCTCCGTACGGGGGTTCAATGTGGATTACTTCCGCCCCGAGGTCAGCTAAAATCATGGTGGCGGTAGGCCCGGCCAAAACGTGGCTCAAATCAATGATGCGTATGCCCTGTAAAGCCCTGTCTATTTTCTTCACGTCCTTTCTGGGATTCTCATACCAGAACTAACCGGGCTTTATTCCCTGGACCTTTATACTGACAACTGAACTGGCAGCCTCTTTTATCTTATCTGCTGGCAGATTCATCTCTTTGATAATAGCTTGTGCCGTCGGGTCGTTGACAATGCAGTCAATTGGGAAAGATGTTTCATCAATTAGCTTGACCTGTTGAAAACCGGCTTCTGTTATCGCTTCCAGGTAGTCGCCTTTCATTACGGCACCGGAAACGCAGCCGATATACGCCGCAACGGACTCTTTCACGAAATCAGGTAGCTCCTTCAGCAGGACAATGTCTGATATCATCAGCCTGCCGCCGGGTTTTAGCACCCGGAACGCCTCACTGAAAACTCTCTTCTTATCAGGTGATAGATTGATGACACAGTTGGAAATGACCGCATCCACGGAATTATCGGCGGCGGGAATATTCTCAATCTCGCCCAGTCTGAATTCTACGTTTTCGTAGTTGCCGTTTCGGGCATTTTCTCTGGCTTTATCAATCATCTCCGGCGTCATATCAACGCCGATTACTTTTCCCCTGCTGCCAACCTTGTTTGCCGCCAGAAAACAGTCAAAACCAGCCCCCGAGCCGAGGTCAAGAACAGTTTCCCCTTCGGCTAGAGATGCCAGGGCCACCGGATTGCCGCAACCGAGTCCCAGGTTGGCACCCTCGGGAACGGATGTCATTTCTTCATCCGAATAGCCTATCGCTTTGCTGATATTCTGGGTCGGGGCAGCACTTCCGCCGCAGCAACTGGGTGTAGCGCAGCAGGAACTGTTCTTTTTGGCTATTTCGGCATAGCCTTTTCTGACTACTTTCTTTATTTCCGAATCTTTCACTTAAATACTCCTTTTGGTTACTTTAGCATATCTTTCATCATTGGCTCCAGCGTGCCCTTTATGGTCTCACTGAAGTCATTAGCTTTGACTAAGAAGATGCAGCATACCTTGCCATTGGATTCATAGCTTATTACCGCAAATTTATCACCGGCTTTTACGTCGGCTTTCTCTCTCACATCTTTGGGGAGAACTATCTGCCCTCTCCCATCAATGGTTATGAGCGCATCAACCTGACAACACTTTACCCCCTTTGCTATCGGCTCCTCTTCACAGCATGCCGCGCTTTTTGGCTCACTTCTTTCGGTCACTATCTCACCCCCTTTTACCCTGCTGGTTCAGAGCATTCTGATTAGTCTGATAATTCAGTATATACTACAAAAGTCGTTCCGTCAAGTCTTTTTACGAGGAATTTCAATCCGTTAGGTAAAGAAAGCCCACCTGGTGGAGAATATTAAGAGAAAAGCGTAGAAAAGCCCCTTACATCACCCTCGTGAGCCTGGGGTTGGGGGTGAT
>DATKWF010000063.1:0-4129 GCA_035529715.1 Dehalococcoidales bacterium
TTAACCACAAGGTGAAAACAATGACTTATTTTTTAGAGGTAAAATTTGTGACATTTTCTAGTTTCTCTAATAAGGTATTGATTTCTCCTTTGAAGTCAAAGGTCGTATCGCCTTTTGAAAACGCGTCAGAATATTTCAAAATACTTGATAACGCTTTCCATACTCTGTCATATAACTCACGACTGATTTTTTCAGAGTCAATAAGAGCATTAAGACCACCAGCCTTTATGTCTTGGAATTTTGTTTTCACTTCTTCTACTTGCAGAACTGTAGACTCCTCGGTGATTGGAGTTACCAGTAGCTTAATCGCATCATTTGCCCAAGTACGTATTCTGTCTGACTCTCTTCTGCGTCGTGTCCCTCTAATATCTCTAATAATCACAAGTGCCGAAATGATAATCAAGATAGTAGCAGACACACTTAATGGCACTGCCAATGGTGCTACCCAATCATTAGCGAATTTGGATAACCACACGGCAAGCCAGTTTGTTTCTTTAAATAATAGTTGAAATTGCACTACTAGTACCGATGTAATGGATACAAGAATGACAAAAATGTTTACTAGAATAAAGAGCCAGTATTTCCCGTGTGGAAAAGCCATATAAGTATTATATCACTATGAAAGCAGTAATATACGCCAGATGCAGCAGCAAAGAACTGCCTGCTTTGGCACCTGCACTGTTTATACGTTGGCCATAAAGAATGACGGCAGTGTTGTGTACGAGGGAAAAGGGTTCGTTAAAGTTAAGGGGCGGGCAGAAGCCACCATTAGCAAAGAGAAAATCGGAGAACTCATTTCCGAATTCTGGAAAATCGACTATTTCTCTTTGCAGGTGACCTGCCCCCCTAAAGGATACCACTTCTTAAGTTAGAGTTACCGGCATTCTAGCCTCAGGAGCAGGTGGCCGGTAGCCTAATGAGCTATGTGGACGTACCTGATTATTATACTAGAGAAGGGGGGGATTTCTATTTAGGACCATTCCAATTGGGTGATTTAATAATCAAAGGGACTTCCAAACCATTAATCTAATCCCTTAGTGTATTTACAGCGAGGGTAGTTTTCACAGCCGAGGAACTTGTTTCCTGCTCCTATTCCTTTATAACCTCTGCGCTCGATAAGATTCCCGCCGCATTTTGGACATATAGTAGTACTTGCATAGCGCTTTTTCAGCGATCGTGTATGTTGAAAACCGCTAAGAAAAGGAGTATGGCTTTTTATAGTTCTAATTTGTTCATAGATTATATTTACTTCATCGTCGGTGAATAGCATTGTATTTTTACTCTTGATATATTTCTGATATTTTAAAAATCCGTGGACAACGTTTTCAGGCATTGGAGTCTTAAATTCACAATCTCCCCAAAAAACGATTAAGGAATGTATTTTATCATGAGGTATTCCGAGAAACTCGGAAAGACTTTTAGTGTGACGATAATTCTGTCGTAAAGGATTTTGGAAGCTTGTCTTTTTACCAAAATTAGATTGTGTCCAATTGTCGTTCTCAACACTACCAAATATCCATCCACTTCTGTTCTTAGTCTCGACTACAAACAAGCCATACTTTGATGCTATTACATGGTCAATTTGTGTAGAAATCGTTCCTTTTTGAATAAGCACGTTGTTAAAAATATGGTATTGCTTAGAATCTAGTAATAACGTTTGTGTAAGTTTGGTTTTTAGTTCCCCCGTCCACCCTTTGAATAGCGATTGAAAGACCATTTAATTGTCCTGCATTGGATGCGTTTTTCAAAATAGACAGCTACCCTATCACCTTTTCCCCCATCATATCCTGCAATACTTTAGGTACTGATATGGTGCCGTCTTTCTGCTGGTAGTTTTCCATGACGGCAATCATTATCCTGGGCAGGGCCAGGCCGGAGCCGTTCAGCGTGTGAACGTGCTGGGGTTTGGAGTCGGGGGTGGGGCGGTAGCGGATATTTGCCCTTCTGGCCTGGAAATCGGTGCAGTTGGAGCAGGAGCTGACCTCAAGCCATTCCCCGCAGCCGGGCGCCCAGACCTCAATGTCATATGACTTGGCCGAGGCAAAGCCGAGTTCTGAGGTGTTGAGCATGGCGATGCGGTAGGGCAATTCCAGCTGCTGGCAGACCGCCTCGGCGTCGTTGACCATCTTCTCTAGCTCATCATAGGAAGTCTCCGGCTCGGTGAACTTGTAAAGCTCGACCTTGTCAAACTGGTGGCCGCGCTTGATGCCCCTAGTGTCCTTCCCGGCGGACATTTTCTCCCGACGGAAGCAGGCGGTGTAGGCCACGTATTTGAAGGGCAATGCGCCCGACGGGATAATCTCATCGCGGTGGAGATTTGTCAACGGCACCTCCGCCGTGGGCACGAACCAGAAGTCGTCCTCCTGGTCATGGTAGAGGTTGTCGGCAAACTTGGGCAACTGGCTGGAGCCAACAAGGCACTCGCGCTTTACCATGAATGGCGGGTAGATTTCCTGATAACCGTGCCGGCTGGTATGGAGGTCAACCATGAACCAGATTAGGGCGCGCTGCAGCCGGGCGCCAAGCCCTTTGAGCACGTAGAACCGCGTCCCGGACAGCTTCACCCCGCGCTCGAAGTCGATGATGTCCAGCGTTTCTCCCAGCTTCCAGTGGGGGGCGGGGGTGAAGTCGAACTTTTTCGGCTCTTGCCATGTCCGCACCACCACGTTGTCCTCTTCTCCTTTGCCGATGGGCACGGAGGGGTGGGGGACATTGGGCACCTGCAGTAGCAGTTCCTCGAGATGGCCGTCAAAGCCCTTCACCTCTTCTTCGATGTCGCGTACCATGGCGCGCAGGTCGCGTGCTTCTTCCGTCGACGCCTTGTCCACTCTCCGTTCCCGCGCCGACTCCTTGCGGGTGTGGCGGAGGCTCTCCAGCTCCAGGATCTTCTTCCGCCTGTCAGCGTCAAGTTGCAATATCTCGTCAATAGGGGCGCTGTCCTGTCGGTTTTTCAGCGCTTTCTCGACTATTTTGCTGTTTTCCCGGATGAATCTAATGTCAAGCATAGATTTCCTCTTCAGATATATTATGATTTCTCCCGAAGCTGCGGGAACAGGATAACTTCTCTGATGGACTGTTGGTTTGTGAGCAGCATCACCAGCCGGTCGATGCCCACGCCCAGGCCGCCAGTGGGCGGCATGCCGTATTCCAGGGCGAGAAGGTAGTCCTCATCTATGGTCCAGCTTTCCTCGTCCTTTTCGTGCCTCTCTTTCTGCTGCTGGACGAAGCGCTGCCGTTGCTCTTCGGGGTCGTTGAGCTCGGAAAAGGCGTTGGCAATCTCCATGCCGCCGGCAAAGGACTCAAAGCGCTCCACCACCCGCTCCTCACCGGGCTTGGTCTTGGACAGCGGCGACATCGATACCGGGTAGTCCTTGAGAAAGGTGGGCTGGATGAGGCTCGGCTCAACAAAGGTGGAGATGAGCTCGTCCACCAGCTTGGCCCAGTTCTTCTCCGGGTCAACCGTAAGCCCGCGGGCCTTCATCTTGTCCCTCATTCTATCCCGCAGTCCATCGGCAGTGGGGTAGGTGACGAAGTCAATGCCACTGTACTGCTCGACGGCTTCACGCAGGGTGAGGCGCGGCCAGGGCGGCTTGAAATCTATCTTATAATCACCGTACTTTATTTTGGTGGTGCCCATCACCTTTTTGCTGACCCAGGCGACCATTTCCTCGAGCATGTCCATCACATCGTTGTAATCTGCATACGCCTGGTAGCTTTCCAGCATGGTAAACTCCGGGTTGTGCTTGGTGGAGACGCCCTCGTTGCGGAAGATGCGCCCCAGCTCATAGACCCGGTCCAGACCCCCGACAATCAGTCGCTTGAGGTGAAGTTCCGGCGCAATGCGCAGGTAAAACTCCTGGTCGAGGGCATGGTGATAAGTGACGAAAGGCCGGGCCAGGGCACCGCCGGCGGCTGGCTGCAGCACCGGGGTCTCCACTTCAATGAAATCGCGCTCGTTGAGAAACTGCCGTATGCTGTTGATAATCTGGCTGCGAATCTGGAAAGTTACCTTGGTCTCGGGGTTGCTTATCAGGTCAAGGTAGCGCTGCCTGTATCTGGTGTCAACATCGCTGAGGCCGTGCCACTTTTCCGGCAGCGGCTGCAACGACTTGGCGAGCAGGGTGAAGTG
>DATKWF010000064.1:0-3041 GCA_035529715.1 Dehalococcoidales bacterium
AAGGACCGCCGACCAGAGCTATACGGTATTATTGCTCAGAAAAACCCCTGAGTATCCAACTAAAATTACCAGCCACATCAATAGTTTTGGCTTACCTTGAATAAGCAGCTATCTGTCTCAATCCTGAGCAATTGGATACCGGCCATACTCTCTTCCCGCTTCGTACATAGCGATGATGTTTTCCACCGGCACATCAGGTTGAATATCGTGCACCGCCGCCAGGATATATCCGCCGCCGGGCGCGAAGTCCCTGATACGCCGCCTGACTTCAGCCTTTACTTCCTCGGTGGTGCCTCTGGGCAATACTCTCTGGGTATCTACACCACCCCAAAAACTCAACCTATCGCCAAATTCCGGTGCCAGTATACTGGAGTCCATATCTTTGGCGGCGACCTGTACCGGATGAATGACATCAACCCCAAGTTCAATGAAATCGTCCAACAGCTTATAGATAGAGCCACAGCAGTGAAAGTGAATAAAAGCGGAAGTGTTTTTCTTAACCATATCAAAAAATTTCTTGTGGCGGGGCTTAAATAGCTCACGGTAAAGCTCAGGGGAAACCATCGGCCCGGTCTGAAACCCCATGTCGTCACTGGTACAGACCACGTCAGCCAGGTCGCCCCCCACCTTCAGCATTTCCTCAGCCATGGCGGTGTTCCATTCCGTAACGGCATCAAATAAGGCTCCGGCCAGTTTTTTATCCGCCGCCAGGTCTAAGAACCAATCTTCAAAGCCTCGTAAATACTGAGTAACATGGACAAACACGGAAGGTAGACGTAATACGATGGCATAATCAGTGTTCTCTCGGTAGTCTAAAAGTCGCTGGCGCAGTCCTCGCGTATAGCCGGGGTCACCAGGGTCTGGCCAGGGAAAGTTAACAATATCCTGAGTCGTTATTGACCCGGCGAGAGGAGACTTTACTAGGTCGTAGTAGAGAGAACTGGGTGGTTTGCGGCGCACCAAACCCCACTCATCTTGATAACCGTCCTCCCCCACCGGTATGTCTGGTCTTCTGTCTGATGCCCCATAGCTGACATAGCGTAAGTCAATGTCCAGTGCTTGCAGGATAGGCTCATGCACCGCCACTGTCTGCATCATCTTATGAATAATGGTATCCTCGGCCTCAACTCCAAAATGAGCCTTTAATCTTTGATAACCTAATAAATGGATGCTGCTATTCGCCGTGCTGCCGAGGTCAAAAGGTACTCTGTCCGGCTCTTGATGGCTGAGTGCCTTGATAACCCTTTCCCGGTGACTCAAAGACATACAATCACCTCCTTGCGATACGATATAATGACATTATAATAACAAAGTACCTTTCAACGCTAGTCAACCATTTAAGCGGGGAATTAGAAAAAAATTCTTTCTTATAATGCCATTGGTACTGCAGCTTGCGAATTCTGAGCTTAATGTCTTGAGTCCAGAGCCTCCCTCAAGCTCAGCGTAAAAGCTTTCAGCGAGGAAAGAGTCGCGTCTTCTTCAATTAGCTGGATAAGACGACTCCCCACAATCACGCCGTCGGCAACGCTGGCGATTCGGCTCGCCTGCTCCGGGTTAGATACCCCGAAGCCAATACAGAGAGGCTGGTTTGCCTTTTGCCGCACTCTTTTGACGAAATTTTCCATTCCTGATGGTAACGTCTGCCTGGCTCCAGTAACCCCGGTGAGCGAGACCAGGTAAATGAAACCTCGGGACCTTGCCGCCACTAGAACAATCCGCTCCTTGGTGCTGGTGGGTGCCAGCAAATATATCAGGTCAAGATTGTACTTCTCAGTGACTGCTTCCAGTTCTTCCCCTTCTTCTGGTGGCAGGTCGGGAATTATTAAACCGCTGATTCCGGCCTCGGTGCAACTCTGGCAAAAAGCCTGCAAACCAAAGTGAAACACCGGATTGTAATAGGTCATGAACACCCGCGGTGTGGTTATTTGCTGGCGTAGCTGCTTGGCCACCTCCAGGCACACCCGTGGCGTAACACCCTGCCGGAGCGCCTGATAGCTTGCTTTCTGGATAGTGGCACCGTCAGCTAACGGATCGGAGAAGGGGATGCCCAGCTCAATGATATCAACGCCACTGTTGGCTAAGGTGATGGCTGCCTTTTGCATTGTTTCCACATCGGGGTAGCCCACGGTAAGGTAAGCAATCAAAGCTTTATAATCAGGTCTAAACACAGAGGCAATACGACTCATAATTCTGTTCCTAATGCTTTGCTCACAGTTTCCAGGTCTTTATCACCACGACCCGAGAGGTTAATCACGATAAGTTGCCCCGGTGCTAAATCAGCGGCTAACTTGGCAGCGTAATAGATAGCGTGGGCTGGTTCCAGCGCCGGGATGATGCCCTCAGTCTGGCATAAGAGCTTGAAACCTTCCAGTGCCTGGGCATCGGTGACCGCGATATAAGTGGCGCGCCCGGTATCTTTATAGTAACTGTGCTCCGGCCCCACCCCCGGATAGTCCAGCCCCGGGGCAATACTGTGGGTTTCCTGTATCTGACCGCTGCTGTCCATCAGCAGGTATGACCTGGTTCCGTGCAGTATGCCCGGCTTCCCGGCGGCAAGTGGGGCAGCATGCTGATTGGTCTTCAGACCTCTCCCGCCAGCCTCAATGCCGATGAATTTGACCTGTTTATCACTGAAGAAGGCGTGGAACAGTCCGATACTGTTACTGCCACCACCGACACAGGCAACCAGGTAGTCAGGCAGACGTTGATACGCCGCCAGAACTTGCTCTTTGGTTTCCTCCCCGATTATTGCTTGGAAGTCACGTACCATCATCGGATAAGGATGTGGACCAACCACTGACCCGAGCAGGTAGTAGGTGTCCTGGACATTGCTCACCCAGTCGCGGATGGCCTCATTGATGGCATCTTTTAGCGTCCGGCTGCCTGAAGATACCGAGCGCACTTCCGCCCCCATTAGCTTCATGCGGTCAACATTGGGTGCCTGACGCTGGATATCCTCCTCCCCCATATAGACGATGCAGTTAAGGCCAAGCATGGTGCAGGCTGCCGCCACGGCGACACCGTGCTGACCGGCACCGGTC
>DATKWF010000065.1:0-5020 GCA_035529715.1 Dehalococcoidales bacterium
CCGCTGAGATTAAATACACTTCTTTGCGCGATGCTGACACCAAGCCCGTCGGGATTCTGGCGATTGCCCGTGACATCACCGAACGCAGGCAGGCGGAGGCAAAACTGAAGGATTCGGAAAGCAAGTATCGTGCCATCTTTGAGACTACCGGTACCGCCATGATAATCATCGAAGAGGACACCACAATCTCGCTGGCCAACACGGAGTTTGAGAAACTCTCCGGCTACTCTCGGGCCGAAATTGAAGGCAAAAAGAAATGGACCGGATTCATTTTTAAAGATGATTTGGAGAGACTAAAAGAATATCATCGCCAGCGGCGAATTAACCCCGATGCCGTGCCCAAGCAGTATGAGGCTCGGCTCGTTGACCGCAAGGGCAATATAAAAGACGTTTACGCCAGCGTTGATATTATTCCCGGAACAAGGCGGAGTGTGGCTTCTATCCTGGATATGAGCGAGCGGAAACAGATGGAGAGGGACTTGCAGATAGAAGCACGGCTCCTGGATACGGCCACTGATTCTATTTTTGTCTATACTCCGGCGGGAAGCATTACCTACGTAAATGAGACCGCTTATAAATCGCATGGCTATACTAAAGAGGAACTGATGGCCATAAATCGCCGTGACCTGGCTACCCCGGAGTACGCCAAATTGTTTGATGCTCGGGTAAAAACACTCTTAGCGAAAGGGGAAACAACCTGGGAGAGTGTCCATCTTCGTAAGGATAGGTCGGCAATACCGGTTGAAGCTCACGCCCAGGTTATCAGGACAAATGGCCGGAAACTCATCCTCGATGTTGTCCGCGATATTACCGAACGCAAGCAGATGCAGGAACAGCTTATCGTTGCCGACCGGCTGGCTACTCTCGGTGAGTTGATTTCAGGCGTTGCCCATGAGCTCAACAACCCTTTGACCAGTATCATCGGTTTTGCCCAGTTGCTATTGGCGAAAGACATCCCGGGTGGTATTAAAGCAGACCTGAAAGTTATATACGAGGAAGCGGAGCGTACCAGTAAAGTAGTCAGGAATCTACTTACTTTTGCCCGTAAGCACGAGCCGGAAAAGAAGCCGGTAAACCTGAATGAGGCGATAAAAGTAGTTTTGGCACTTCGCACCTATGAGCAAAAGGTGCACAATATTCAGACCAGCACCCAGTTTGCCCCCGACCTGCCCGAGATTGTGGCTGATGGTTTCCAATTGCAGCAGGTCTTCCTCAACATCATCGTTAATGCTGAGCATTTCATGACTTCAGCGCATGGAGGAGGCAATCTGATTATTACTACGGAGCGGGTAGGGGACAATATTCAGGCTTCCTTTACTGATGATGGCTCCGGCATTCCTCAGGAGAACCTGAGCCGCATGTTTGACCCGTTCTTTACCACCAAGGAGGTGGGCAAAGGCACCGGGCTTGGTCTAAGCATCTGTTATGGAATAGTAACCGAACATGGCGGCAGTATCTATGCCGAAAGTGAGCCGGGTAAAGGTGCCACCTTTATTGTAGAGCTGCCTATCAGCTAACTAAAACGATAGTAGGGGAGGTGGGTAAATGAAAAGTTCCGCAGCCAGAAAAGTCCTCATCGTCGAAGACGAACCCCCGATTAGCTGCGTTTGCCAGCGGGTTCTTACCGGGGAGGGATTTGAGGTAGACATTGCCCTCAATGGGAAGATAGCCCAGGAGATGATTGAGAAGAAAGATTATGACCTCTGCTTGATTGATATGAGGACACCAGCCATGAGCGGCAAAGAGCTCTATTACTGGCTGAAAGAAAAACACCCGCAAATGGCTGAGAGTGTAATCTTCACCACGGGAGATGTGATGGGTGAAGAGGCCAGGAGTTTTCTGGAGCAGGCCGCCAAACCATTTTTACCCAAACCATTTACCCCTGAGGAGTTAAGGGTTATAATAAGAGAAACTCTGAGGGGGGTGAATGATGGTTGAAGGAATCGGCAGGGTGCTGGTGGTTGATGATGAGGCGGGGATACGTAACCTCCTGCAGCGGACACTAGAAGAAGCCGGTTACAGCGTGGTCACGGCGGCCAGCGGCCAGGAAGCTTTGGATAAGATGTCTGAGATGAATATCGAGCTAGCAATGCTGGATATTAAGATGCCCGGAATGTCGGGCATAGAGGTGTTAAGGCAGATAAGCGTTAACCGGCCGGATACCTGTGTTATCATGGTAACCGGTATCGGCGATGCCCAGACTGTAGTTGAGGCAATGAAGCTGGGTGCTTACGACTATCTCACCAAGCCGTTTAACCCGGCGGATGTGGTGCCGGCAATACAAAAAGCCTTCCAGCAAAGGGATGTACGTCGGGAAGAAGAACAACGCCGGCATCGACTTGAGGAGAAGGTCAGGGACCAGTCAGACCGGCTGCAAGAGCAGTTTTCGGAGCTGGTTAAGACTCTGGCCCGCGAGCACAAACTGCTCTACAGTTTAAAAGATAAGCAACCAGGTGGAAAGCCATCTTTTGTCAAACTACCCCCGGAATTACAAAAGCCAATGTCCTCCGTGGAGGAATTCAGAGACGCCCTGCTCAGGATTCTGAAAAGGTCATAGCTTAACCTAAGGGTTAGCCTCATGACGAAGACACGCATCCTCATAGCTGATGATGACCCCAGCATACTCAAGCTGATGAGTATTTACCTGAAACAGGCCGGGTATGAACCAATCCTGGCATCTGATGGCAAAGAAGCGTTAAGCCTGGTTGAGGCAGAGAACCCGGCTCTGGTCATTCTCGACATCAGGATGCCCGGAATGAACGGTTTTGAAGTCTGCCGTCATATCCGGGCGTCCTCCGATATACCGATAATTATGCTCACCATCAGTAACCAGGATGAGGATATGCTGCAGGGGCTTAAGAGCGGGGCTGATGACTATGTTACCAAGCCTTTCAGCGTTGAAGTCTTGCTAGCCCGGATTCAGGCGGTGCTGCGACGGGCCAAGTTTCCGGAAGAGGTGGCGCGCCCCGAGTTTCATTCCGGCGAGCTGGTCATCGACTTTGAGCAGCACCGGGTAAGTGTCGCCGGCAAAGAGGTGAAGCTGACGGCTACCGAGTATAAAATTCTTTCCATTCTGGCCCGCCATGCCGGGCGGGTGTTCACCCATGACCAGCTGCTGGAGAAGGTGTGGGGTTGGGAATATCGTGGTGAGAGCCACATACTCCAGGTCACCATTTCACGATTGCGGGAAAAGATAGAGAATAACCCCCGTGACCCCAAGTATATCCTCACCCGGGTAGGTATTGGCTATAGCTTCCCCAAGCCGACTGAGTAGCTGACCAGACGCCAACCGCATCAAAAGGGGCTCCCCGAAAATCGGGGGGCTCTTTTTATTTTCCGGCGGGGAATCTTTGTGACTTTTTTGTGATATCAAAGGCACGCGGTGTGACTTGATTGTGAGCCGGCCTCTCTAGACTGAGAGTAGATGAAAAAAGGGAGGTCGGCAATGACAAAGAAATTATTCAGAAGAATTTTCCCACTGATAGCTTTTTTACTTCTCGTCCCCTGGCCAATAGCCTATGCCTACAGCTACTCCGGCGACACGGTGGTCCAGGACGGCATTCAGGTAAGTACGGCGGAAGTTTCAGCCGCCCCGACCTGGACTGCGGTCGAGAAAACAATCGGCGGCGTAACTCCTGGTGACCTCTTCTTTATTGATGCCACTGATAGCGGCGCCGACATTCAAGCGACTCTTCACTTTACCAATGCCAGTGAACTGGTCAATTCCTACCGGTATTTGATTCTCAAAGTCGGGCTGTATGTCGACAACGGTAGTGGTGAGTGGGAGCCGGCATACGGGGTTGATGGCGAGCTTGCTCCGGACACCTTCATCACCCTGCGCAATGGTTACGCTGGCTTCACTCTACCGGGATACGCCAAATACAAGGTCACCATTGATAGCGGCAGCTTTTATTGCACCAATGCCGATATCGACGAGGACAGCACCTCACCCCAGTTCTATCTGACGGTCAATTAATCAGCCAAACAGAAAACAGGAGGTAAAGATGACAATGGAACATAAAGGCAGGGGTCAGTTTCAAGAGCACGATGAGCAGATGAGAGGGTTTCGCCAGGCTCATGCCGGGGTCGCTATACTCAACGGTTCCAGGTATGACCAATCAGCTCTACGGGAAAGAACACTACCCTGGCAGTTCAGCCATCCCTTAATGGAAACCGGCGGGACAAGCCTTCTCAGTGGTTTAGCAAGCCTGTCAGACATGGTCCAGCTACTGAGGGTGCCCAAATACAGGCTTGACCTAAACTAGTAAAAAGTTAAGAACGAGTGAAAGGGGGTACCCAAGTGGACACAGGTAAACTTTATCGATTTAGCGAAAAGCAGTTTGTGACCAACGTTAACTACCAGCTATATAGGCAGACGCCAAGCAATTTGTGTGGAGAGCTGGTCCCCTTTGAATCTGGATGCGTAAGCGATGGCGGGGATTACACCATTGAATTAGCCGACAAGCGTAAAATCAGGTGTAACCTCAAAAGGAGGGTTAACCGGGCCGTGATCGGGATTCCACCACGCTACGTGTATCATTTTATTGGAGGGATGCTATGACCAACATTAATAAAGCTACTAGAGCCGCCAATTGTCCCCTCGACCTGGAGGTATGTTTCTCATCCTGTTACTGGCGCAGCGGGAATAAGTGTACCTTCTGTCAACGGTACCGAAGACAGCGGTGCCAGATGTTAAACTTCGGCTACCTGTTCCGATACCAGCCAGTTTATGCGAGGAACTAATCGTTATGGAAGATGTTGGTCGCGCTATTAGAGTTGCTAACTGCCCGGTAAAGCTGGAGGTATGCTTCTCATCCTGCTACTGGCGGAGGGGGGACAAATGCATCTTCGGTAGTCAGCGGGGCCGGCGGATAAGACCAATGGTCAAAAAGAAAAAGTAGCCCTGCGCTCTGGCGATTACATCTATTTAATCAAAAGAGTAGGGGAGTTAACATAATATTTTGGCTCAATAATTCAAGTCGACTCAGCACCGATGAAAAACCTCTGCCAGAACCTAGCC
>DATKWF010000066.1:0-2775 GCA_035529715.1 Dehalococcoidales bacterium
AACCGTTGCTCAACCTCTTCATCGCTATAACCCATCAGAGCAAATACCTTCCTTTGAAGTTCCCTTTTGTGAATTCTGATGCTGCCGCCAGCGAGTTCATAGCCGTTGCATACCATATCATAATGTCTGCCGTGAACTTTCTCGGGTGCGGTGTCCAGCAAGGGTATGTCCTCATCTCTAGGGGTAGTAAATACGTGGTGCATTGGCTCCCAGCGCCTTGCTTCCTCATCCCATTCCAACAAAGGGAAATCCACGACGAAGGCAAAGGCAAGCATATTTGGCTCAGCCAGCTTAAGCCGGCGCCCCATTTCGAGACGCAGATCAGCCAGTGTTATATTGACTACCTCAAGTTCACCGGCAATAATAAGCAGAAGGTCTCCCATCTTAGCTCCTAAACGCTCTGCCATCTGTTTAATCTGGTCTAGGGTTAAAAATTTAGCTGCTACCGACTTTACCATCTCAATAGTTAAGTCGTTCAAGCTTCCAGTTGAGGTGCCTAGTGAGATAGTGACTAGCCCCTTAGCTCCAAGACCCTGCACTATCTTATTCAGTTCCTCAAGCTGACCTCGCGTATAGTTAGCACAGCCGGGGGCACATATGCCCTTTACTTTGCCTCCGTTAGTGATAGCCGAGCGGAAAATAGAGAAGCCAGATTGAACGGCGATGTCTGACAGGTCTCTTATCTCCAGGCCAAAACGCAAATCAGGCTTATCCGTGCCGTAACGCTCCATTGCCTCAGCGTAACTCAGGCGGGGGAAGGGCTTTATCAGGCGCATTTCAGGCTTGATTGTTTCTACCATAGAGGTATAAAGCTCCTCAGTCAGGTTGAGGATGTCCTCCTCCTCAACGAAGCTCATTTCAAGGTCAAGCTGGGTGAACTCAGGCTGGCGGTCGGCGCGGGTGTCCTCATCACGAAAGCATCTGGCTATTTGAAAGTATTTCTCCACACCAGCCACCATTAGTAGCTGCTTGAGTTGCTGTGGAGACTGGGGTAGGGCATAGAATTCACCTGGGTGGAGGCGGCTGGGCACCAGGTAATCGCGGGCCCCCTCGGGGGTGCTCTTAATCAGGATGGGCGTCTCTATCTCAAGAAATCCCTTGGCATCAAGGAAATCGCGAATAAATTTTACCACTCGGTGCCGGAGAAGCAGATTTGCTTTCATCCGAGGCCGGCGCAGGTCAAGGTAGCGATACCTGAGACGAAGGCTTTCATCCACCTCAACATCTTCGTTTATGTAAAAGGGCGGTGTCTTTGATGGATTAAGTATATCTGTCTCCTGGGCGATAACTTCAACGTCACCGGTAGGCAATTTAGGGTTCTCAGTTCCCGGGGGGCGGAGGGCAACCTCACCGCTAACCCTAACCACATATTCATTATGCATCTCACTAGCTATTGCATGGCACTGTTTTGATGTTTCTGGATTGAATACCACCTGAACTGTACCCTCTCTGTCTCGCAGGTCAATAAATATCAGCCCCCCGTGGTCGCGACGTCGGTCTACCCAACCAGCCAGGGTTACCTTGGCACCTACATGCCTTTTGTTCAGCTCGCCACAGCTATGACTTTTGAGCAAAATCGCCTCCTAATCCAGAAATCTTTAGCTCGTTATAGCTGATTATAGCCTATAACGAAGCGTTCCTTCAAATTGACAAATCAAAGATTTAATATTATTATCTTAATGATATGGCAAAAACAATAGGGGAAATAAACGAGAAGATAAAAGAAGGCAAAGCTGTAGTAGTTACTGCTGAGGAAATAATAGACATTGCCAAGCAGAAGGGTATAAAAAAGGCAGCACAGGAAGTAGATGTAGTTACTACCGGCACCTTCGGCCCTATGTGCTCATCTGGAGCCTACTTTAATATTGGACACTCTAAGCCACGAATGAAGCTCGGCGGTGGTAGAGTCTATCTTAATGATGTTCCCGCCTATGCCGGGTTGGCTGCAGTAGATATATTTATAGGGTCTAACGCTTTGCCTGATGACGACCCCAGAAATAGAGTTCATCCCGGTGAATTCAACTATGGCGGCGGACATGTGATTGAGGAGCTGGTTGCCGGTAAGGATGTCAGGTTGATGGCAACCGCTTATGGCACAGATTGCTACCCAAGAAGAAGACTTGAAACCTGGATAAATATAGAAGACCTCTATGAAGCAGTGCTATTTAATATCAGGAACGCTTACCAGAACTACAATGTGGCAGCGAACCTGTCTGATAGGACAATTTATACCTATATGGGTATTTTAAAACCTAATTTGGGTAATGCTAGTTTTTGTAGCGCCGGGCAGCTCTCGCCGCTGTTGAATGACCCGTATTATAAGACTATTGGCATCGGCACCAAGATATTCCTGGGCGGCGGAACAGGCTTTATTGCCTGGCAGGGCACTCAGCATAACCCTAATGTGCCCCGCTCTGAGAATGGAGTGCCGAGGGAAGGTGCTGGAGCACTCTCGGTAATAGGTGATTTGAAGCAGATGAGCCCCAGATGGCTGGTAGGAACAAGTATGCTCGGCTATGGCTGTACAATTACCGTGGGGATTGGAATTCCCATCCCTATACTCTCTGAAGAAATCTTACAATATACGACAGTAACTGATGATGAAATATTTGCCGCTGTTGTGGATTATTCTAACGCCTACCCACAGATGAAACCAGATGTCCTGGATGAGGTCAGTTATGGTCAACTCAAGAGCGGTAAGGTAATAGTTCAGGGCAAGGAGGTGCCCACTGCTTCCTTATCTAGTTACCCAAGGGCTGTAGAAATTGCCACCAC
>DATKWF010000067.1:0-23656 GCA_035529715.1 Dehalococcoidales bacterium
CTTTGTTACCACTGCCCTGAATAACCAGAGCCAGGACTTCAGTTAAGGGCTGACCGGCATGAAACAGGAGTGACATGCTGCGGCAGCAGCGGGCGAGTTCGCCGAGATGGGTGATTCGCCCCAGCACCGGCAGCTTGAGCACCAGCTTATCCCGCTGGTACTGGCCAGCGGGAGTCTTGGCATAGATAAGAGCCGAGCCAGCGACAATAAATAATCCCAGAAAAAGATAAAGCGAGTAATCCTTAAGATAGTTGCTGACATTGATGAGTACCTTGGTGGCAAGTGGCAGGTCAACGCCGAGCGAGCCATATAAATCAGCGAAACCAGGCAGCACAAAGGTAACCAAAATCATTACCACCACCACGGTTACCACCGAAGTAATGACTGGATACAAAAGAGCATTCTTGGTTTCTTTGGTGGCGGCGATTTCCTTCTCAATATAATCGGCTATCTGCCTGAGTACAGTCTCCAGACCCCCGCTCTGCTCACCCACACCAACCAGCCGGCAGTAAATGGGCGAGAAAATCTCCGGGTGATTACCCAGAGCTGTCGAGAGCTGATTGCCAGCACGAAGGTCAGATATTACTTCACTCAAGACCTTTTTCAGGGTGCCGCTGGAGGTCTGACCCTGCAACAACCCCAGAGAGGTAACGATATCTATGCCCGATTCAAGAAGCAGAGCCAGGTTGCGGTAGAAAAGTATTATCTCGGTCGGTTTTACCCAGGACAGGCGCGTTAAAAGTTTGCCCAGGCTAAGGAACGGGATAAATTGTTTCAGGTTAATTGCCTGGTAACCGGCATAGCTCAACAGGTCGACCGCTGCTTCCTCGCTTGCTGCCGATAACCTGCCTTTGACTATCTCTCCACTCTCGTTATAGGCTACATACTGGTAAACTATTAGTCCTCACCCCCCAAACACTTAATCTCGGGTTTATCCCTGGTGATTTTTGAGAGTCCATCACTAGTCTACCGAGTAGGCATTACGCAGGATTTCAGCAGGGGTGGTGGCATCTGCTTTTACTTTTAACATACCGTCTTTAATCAAGGGTACCATCCCCTCTTTAATTGCCTGATTATGCAGTTGAGCAGAGGTGTTACCGTTCAGCAACATCATTCTTATCTCGTCGCTCATATTCAGTATTTCAAAAATCCCCATTCGCCCCTGGTAGCCAGTATTGGCACATGACTTGCAGCCACTACCGTAGAGGAACTCGCTTCGCTCTTCGCCGAGTTCCTTGGCATAGGTCATCCGCTCTATCAAAGGGACATTAACCAGATGCGCGCAATCGGGACAGGTCCGCCGCACCATCCGCTGGGCAACCACACCGATAAGCGCTGATGATACCATAAATGGTTCAATACCCAAATCAATGAGGCGGAGAACCACACCCACGGCGTCATTGGCATGTATTGACGAGAGTACCAGATGCCCGGTAAGAGCCGACTGGACAGCAATCTGGGCGGTTTCGGCGTCACGTATCTCACCGACCAGTATCACATCGGGGTCAAGACGCAGTATGGAGCGGAGCCCACTGGCAAAGGTAAGGCCAGCCCGGGGATTGACCTGAATCTGATTGATATCCTTAAAGCGGTACTCCACCGGGTCTTCAACAGTGATGATATTCCGCCCGTCGTGGTCAAGGCAATTGACCGAGGCATAAAGAGTGGTGGTCTTACCAGCCCCGGTGGGGCCGCTGATTAGAATCATGCCATAGGGAACTTTAAGCATTTCCTCATACCTGGCCAGGCTCTCCGGGAAAAATCCCAGGTCGGTGAGGTTCATCAAAGCTCTGGATTTATCCAGAAGCCGTAAAGTCGCCATCTCGCCATAGACGGTGGCTATGGTGCCAACCCGAATATCTATTGACCGGCGACCCTTAGTCTTAATGGAAAACTGACCGTCCTGAGGACGGTGGTGGTCAGCAATGTTCATATTAGCCAGGATTTTAATTCGGGAAATAAGGGGGATTACCGTCGCCAGGGGCAGGGAGAGCATGTCGTGCAGAGTACCGTCAATGCGATAGCGTACTCGCAGTTTGTCTTCCTGCGGCTGAAGATGGATATCAGATGCCCGGGCTTTGACCGCCTCATCAATAATCAGCGACAGAGCCTGAGCTACCGGGGCATCGGTTACCATGCCCAGTTTTATTCTATCTTCAGCCGTCTCACTCGGCAGCGAGATATTGGAAATCTGCCTCTCTATTTCCTCATAGGACTGGTAATTGAAATCAATGGCATCCTGGATTTGCTCAGCACTGGCTACCTCAGGTTCGATGCGCTTCTGGCTCTGTGTTGCCAATGCCTCAAGAGCAAAGATATCTGTCGGGTTTGCCATAGCTACATGCAGAACATCACTATCTACTTCCAGGGGAATGACAATGTACTTCCTGGCCATTGCCTCAGGAATCAATTGCAGGGCTTCAGGCTGAATTGAATGCTTGCGTAACCTGGCCCGAGGCTCCTTTACCGTAACATCAGGCATAATAAGTTTTCTCCTATTCTAGATAAAAACACCCTCCGCAAGCTTTATCTTATATAGCCCCTCCGATGTTTACAATAGCTCTTTGGTCATGGGAAATTCGTTCATTCTCCTTTAATCTAGCGGGGTTTTCTCACTCTTACGCCAAAAGGGCGCACTAAATCATCACAAAAAAATCACATAAAGCTAAAAGGAAAATAATAATTTTTTCTTTGCAGCTTCATTTAATGGGGCAGGTATGTTGACATAACTAGACATATAGTGGTAAAAGTGGTAATATTCATCCGTTGATTTAGTAAACTACCTGATAGTGAGGATTGCGGTGAGAGAAGAAATTAACAGTTTTTTAAACTACCTGGCGGTGGAGAAGGGCTTTTCGGAAAACACGCTGGCTGCCTATCAGAACGACCTGCATCAGATGGCCAGCTTTGCTGAGGAAGAAGCCACCAAGCAGGGTTCTATGCCTTCATGGACAAACTTCGGCCGGCAGGGAATGCTTAGCTATCTGCTTAACCTTAAAGAGAGGAACTATGCGTCTACCACCATCGCCCGCAAGGTAGCTGCCGCCCGGTCCTTCTTCGGCTTCATGTTAGCCGAAGGTATTATCAAGGCTGACCCGACGGAGAACATGAGTTCACCAACGGTGGGGAAGTCATTACCCAAGCCCATATCAATCAGTCAGGTCCGTCAATTACTGGACCAGCCAGCCAAGCTATCCACACCGGAAGCAAAGAGAGACCGGGCGATGCTACAGTTACTGTACGCCAGTGGTATGAGAATAAGTGAACTGGTCTCGCTGAACCTGGGTGACGTGGATACAGAAGGTGGTTATGTGCGCTGCTTTGGCAAGGGGCACAAGGAGCGTGTTATCCCTATTCATGAACAGGCCGCCATGGCAGTCAAAGAATATGCGGAGAATACACGTCCGAAACTGTTACATAATAAAAGCGAGACAGCTCTTTTCCTCAACCCCCGCGGGGACAGACTAACCAGGCAGGGCTTCTGGCAAAAGCTGAAGGAGTATGCCAAGTCGGCTAATCTGGATATTCACATCAGCCCCCACACGCTGAGGCATAGTTTTGCCACTCACATGCTGAGCGGCGGCGCTGACCTGAGGGCGGTTCAAGAATTACTGGGGCATGCTAACATATCCACCACGCAGGTTTATACCCATCTGACCAGCGAACATGTCCGACGCACTTATGAAAAGTCCCACCCCAGAGCCAAATAGTGTGTCGGGATTAATAAAGATTAAGTATTACGGATAAGAGAAGAGGAGTCACTAAATGCCTGGTAAATCACAACACGGTAAAAGAAAGCACTCATTCCGTGATAAAAAAAAGAGGAGCCGACAGTACACTTCAGTCGCAACTTCTCAGCAGCCGGTAGCTGCGCAAGCTGTTGAGCCGGCTGCCGCTCCCAAGCCATCGGCTCCGCCAGTAAGCGTGCCAACCCCGACAGCAAAGACAAAGACAATCACTGCGCGGTACCCCTATATAATTGCCGAACTGCGAAGATTCGGCATTCTGGCCGGGATAATGGTGGTCGTTCTCATTGTGCTAGCTTTGGTCATATCCTAGCCTTGTCCTGGCGGTTATTATGGATTTGGAAGCGGCAAGAGCCTCGTTAATTGAGCACCTCAGCGCTGAAATTAAAGACAAGCGTGTTTTATCAGCGATGTCCCGTATACCCCGGGAACGATTCGTGCCCCCGGAAAGTCAGCACCTTGCCTATGAAGATATTCCACTCCCCATCGGTCTAGGGCAGACAATTTCACAACCTTTTATCATTGCCCTGATGACTGAAGCACTGGAACTTACCGGCAGTGAAAAGGTACTGGAAGTAGGTACCGGCAGCGGCTACCAGTCAGCTATTCTCGCTGAGTTGACCCGCCTGGTGGTTACCGTGGAGCGCCTGTCTGCCCTGTTTAAGTCAGCCAGGCAGGTACTGGCTGACCTGGGCTACAGCAACGTTGAAGTCCATCTCGCCGGAGAAACGCTGGGGTGGCTGGAGGGGGCACCCTATGATGCCATAATAGTTACCGCCGCAGCACCGAAAGTGCCGACCGGCCTTCTGGCGCAATTAGCCGTTGGGGGGCGGCTGGTAATTCCGGTGGGCTCACGCTATCTGCAGGAGCTGTATAAAATCACCAAGCGAAAGAGGAAAAACAGTGTTGAAAACCTGGGCGGCTGCCGATTTGTTTCCTTAATCGGCAGGGGTGCCTGGGATGAATAAAAAATTTTGGTTATAAGGAGAATAAGCTTGGAAGTTCTGGAAGCAATTAGAAGCAGGAGAAGCATTCGTAAGTATAAGACTGACCCGATAGATGACAAAACTTTGGGGGAGGTTCTGGAAGCTGCCCATTGGGCACCATCCTGGGCCAATACCCAGTGCTGGAGATTTATCGTGGTGCGGGATAACGATGTAAAAAGTAAACTCGCCGATACCATAAATGTCAACAATCCAGCCACGGACGCCGTTAGAAAGGCACCGGTGGTAATTGCCGCTTGCGCTGAGCTAGGTAGAGCCGGCATCTACGATGGAGTGCCCGCTACCGATAAGGGTGACTGGTTTATGTTTGATGTGGCGCTGGCCATGCAAAACCTGGTATTAGCCGCCCACTCGCTGGGGTTGGGCACAGTATACGTTGGGCGTGCCGATGCTAAAGAAGCCGCCAAAATTTTAGAGATACCGGAAGGTTATTGTTTCGTGGCATTGACTCCCCTTGGTTACCCCGACCAGGTACGTGACCCGAGACCAAGGAAGGAACTTTCTGAAATCGTTTTTTATGATAAATTCGGCGCTGATTAGGACGCTGCTTATATGAGCTACAAACACTGGATATACATCGCTACCGGGCTATTCGGCATCGGTATGGTGCTGGGGTTGCTGGTGCCAGTCGGCGTGGCCGACCTTTTTGGTGAAGAACTGACTGCGCTTGAAGAACTGGCGGCTATTTTGGGTCCATTCCAAATCACCACCGCCGTATTTATCTTCATCAAGAATGTATCCGCTCTGCTGGTGAGCTTCATGTTCAGCCCATTCCTCTGCCTGCTGCCTATCCTGGCTTTAACCGTAAACGGCTGGCTTCTCTCCTTCGTCTCAGTAGCGGTAGTTCAGGAAGAATCACTCGGTCTTCTGCTGGCTGGTATACTGCCTCACGGCATCATCGAAATCCCGGCTCTAATCATTGGCGAGGCAGCGGCTCTCAGTTCAGGCGTGTTGATAATAGCCGCCCTGTTTTCAAAAGGGAGAAGTAACCGGCTGCTGCCCGGCCTGAAACTAAACTTGAAGTATCTTCTGCTGGCCTGCCTTCTGCTTCTGCCAGCAGCTGTCATTGAAACATACGTTACGCCGCTATTGCTAACCTAATATAAAGGAGGGTTTTCTATGAATGAGCTAGGTTTAGTAGTACCTTACTGGCTAATGGTGCTGCTGTGGATGGCTAAAACCATATGGCTGGTCTTCATTTGCACTATTCTTGCCTGGCTTGGCATCAGGGCGATGGATGCGCTTACTCCTCACATTCCTCACCGCCAGCGCATTGGCGAGAGTCCGGTTGCCACCGGACTGTTCATTGCCGGCTTCTTTATCCTCACCGGACTGGTTATCCACGGGGCTATCACCGCCCCGACGGTCGTTGGTGGCCCGCTGCTGGGATACTTTTTTGACTTCAGGAGACTGGGGCTACTGGCTATATGTTTTGTGGTAAGCCTGCTTATCGGTATAGCCCTGTTCTACCTCATGGATAAGCTGACACCCAAAATACCTTTTGCCAAAATTGAAAAGGAGCCGGTAGCGGTGGGAATTCACGTTTTTGGCTATCTCGTTTTCTTTGGACTGATACTCCATGCCGCCCTGACCACACCGCTGTGATATTGAGGTATTATGAAGACAGCCAAGTTTTTAATAGTCCTGATACTGGTTCTGGTTGCCGGATTAACTGCCACCGGCTATGCCTCAGCGACGCCATCGTCAGATTTCCGTGAGCTGGATGATGACATATTTGATGAATGGGGAATATGCCGAACCAGAGCCGCCGGTGAAGACGGCTTTTACCAGATATCCAAGACAGGTTTCCGCCCGGTTATCGCTTTTGAGAGCCTGGGTGAAGAAACTAATCTCGCCTACAGTCTGGGCAAGCAGATGGCCGATGAATACCCGGACCGACTGCAAAGAGCCGAAAAGATATTCTATTTTGTGCGTAACCGGGTAAACTACACCGCAGATATTGACCAGTTCAAGCATGATGAGTTTGCCCAGAATGCCGATGAGATGGCGGCCACTATTGATAAAAATGGGGTTGGCCATGGTGATTGCGAAGACAGCGCCGTACTGCTGGCAGTAATGTATAAAGGTGCCGGGTACCGCTCAGCCATAGCGGTCGGGCCCGGCCACACCGCTGCCCTGGTCTACCTGCCTGAATACAAAAAGGCTTCGGTCTTTGAGCTGGAGGGTGAGCCGGGCTGGGTCTGGGCGGAGGCAACCGGTAAAAAGAACCCGCTGGGCTGGGTACCCAAAGAGTTTATCAATGCTGAGATGGCTGCCTACGAAATATCGGGAGAGGCAGTAGCTCCGGCCAAAACGACCACCGCCCCTTTGACCGCCATCACCAAGACTGGCGGGGGCAGCGCATCTTTCCCGTTTCCCTTCTTCGGCGTAATCGGTCTGCTGTGGTTCCTCTCCATGTTCCGGAGAAGAAGGCGCGTGCGGTAAATCAACTAACTTGCTGTATCCGCTCAACTGCGAGTATAATAGTTGTCGGACAATTTCTCTGTGGCAGGTGATTAGATGCAGCAATACGGACTGGAAAATATCAGGAACACCGTTTTATTATCTCACGCTGGTGCGGGTAAGACGTCAGCCGCAGAAGCAATCCTGTTTACCGCCGGGGCAATTAAGCGGTTGGGCAAGATTGACGAGGGAAGCAGCACCTCGGACTATGACCCTGATGAAGTAAAACGTAAAATCAGCATTAATCTGTCTCTCCTTCCCTGCCAGTGGCAGGATACCAAGGTCAACCTTATTGATACGCCCGGTTATTCCGATTTCGTCGGTGAGATGAGAGCGGCAATACGGGTCAGTGAAGGAGCGGTAATCGTTATCTGCGCTGCTTCCGGTGTTGAGGTTGGCACGGAACAGGTGTGGGGATACTGCGAAGAGGCCAAGCTCCCCCGCCTTGTTTTCGTTAATAAGATGGACCGTGAAAACGCTGATTTCTACCGAACCATGGAGGAAGTCCAGTCCAAGCTTGGCCGCAGGTGCCTGCCAGTGCAGTTACCCATCGGTGCCCAGAATGACTTCCAGGGGATAGTTGACCTGCTGACAATGAAAGCCTATGTCGGTTCCCCGGCAAAGGAATCGGAGATACCGTCATCAATGCAAAATCAGGTCAATTCCTTCCGGGAGAAACTGGTAGAGGCAGCTGCCGAGGTTGATGATAAGCTAATTGAGAAGTATCTGGGCGGTGAAGAACTCACTCTGGAAGAGCTCAAGATGGGCTTGCGGCAGGTGACAATAAATGGTAGTGTCGTGCCTGTTTTGGCTGGCTCAGCCCTGCAAAATATAGGTATCAACTGGCTTTTAGATGCAGTTATCAACTACCTGCCATCACCCAGGGAGCGGGAAGTAATTATTACCACCGATTCAACCGAGCAGAAGATTGAGCCGAGTCAGGATGCTCCCCTGGCCGCCCTGGTGTTCAAGACCAGCGCTGACCCGTATGTTGGTAAACTCACCTACTTCCGGGTGTATAACGGAGCCATTGACAGCAATTCACAGGTGTGGAATGTAACGCAGGGTGGTGCGGAGCGGATAGGGCAGCTATTTTTGCTGAGGGGCAAGAACCAGGAACCGGTACCTCAAATCAAAGCCGGAGACATAGGGGCAGTAGCCAAGTTGAACCTGACTGGCACCGGCGACACGCTGTGCCAACAGGACAAGCCAATGAAAATTGTTCCTATTCTGTTCCCCGAGCCTATTTTTGGCAAGGCAGTCTACCCCAAGACCAAAGCCGACCTTGATAAGCTGGGAGAGGCACTATCCAGGTCAGCCGAGGAAGACCCTACACTCCGAGTACATAGAGAAGTAGATACCAATGAAACCATTCTATATGGAATTGGCGAGACACACCTTGAGGTAGCTGCCGATAAGATGCAGCGCAAGTTTGGTGTTGGTGTGGTGCTGGAAACTCCCAAGGTCCCCTATAAGGAGACTATCACCACAGGCGCCAAAGCCGAGTACAAGCATAAAAAGCAGACCGGTGGACACGGTCAGTATGGCCACGTCCTCCTGGCACTGGAGCCTTTATCCCGCGGCAGCGGCAACGAGTTTGCCGCAAAGATAGTAGGTGGTGCCATACCCAAAAATTATATCCCGGCAGTGGAAAAGGGAGTCCTCGAGGCAATTCAAGATGGGGTGCTGGCTCACTTTCCGGTGGTGGACACCAAGGCAACCGTGTATGACGGAAGCTTTCACCCGGTTGATTCTTCAGAAATATGCTTCAAGATTGCCGGGGCACAGGCACTAAAGAAGGGGTTAGCCGATGCCCAGCCAATTCTGCTGGAACCGATAATGAACATAAAGATAACCGTGCCTGGCGACCTCACTGGTGACATTATCGGCGACCTCAATACCAAGCGAGCCCATGTGCAGGGGATGAACCCGGCGGGTGATACCAATGTCATTGAGGCGCAGGTGCCGATGGCTGAGGTTCTGCGCTATGCCATTGACCTGAAGTCAATGACCCAGGGCAGAGGCAGTTATACGCTGGAGTTAAGCCACTATGAAGAGGTGCCGGCTCATGTTACCCAGAAGATTATTGCGGAGAGACAGGCCGAAAAGGCCTAGTCTATAGTCTATTACGTAAGACTATTTAACAACCTATCCCCCTGGCCCCCTTCCCTTACTAGGGAAAGGGGAATGTAGCTAAGAGAGGGGCAAAGCCCCTCTCTAAAAATTATCCCCTCTTCCTTTAAGAAGAGGGGATTAAAGTGGCAAGGTCAATAAATAATCTATATCATGCTATATCATGTGGCTCTTATTTCCTGCCTCATAAACAGCACGTAACTCAGAGCAAAACAGATGGCGCTCAGACTTATCAGGCTGGTAATGTGCGGCCAGATGAGAAGGAGACTCTGCCCCAGAGACAGGGGATTGGGCAGCATATAAGCCGCCTGACTCGAGGTTATTACCCCCAGGCTGCCGATAGCTACCGGCAGGAGCAACGCCGTCGTCGCTTCAGAAAACAGTGTGTTCGGTGAAAACCTCAATATCATTTGCCGCAATTCCGTGTTGCGAATTAATTCTGCCTGAGACGCATCGGCAGTAGGAATCAGGGCATTAGCTATCGCCGGGGCTATCAGAAGGATAAAAATACTGAAGAATAACCAGACACTGATAGAAATCAGTAAGGAAGAAGCTATCCGGCGTAGTAAGACAGAGAAAAGCATGGCTAAGCCCATCCAGAAGGCTCCGAAAATAATGGTGAGACAGAGATAGATAAAGAGCCTGATGACTTCCTCGGCAGTTGGCGGCATGCCAATCATTCTCATGCCATAGCCTGAAACCAGCAGAAGCATGGTGGCTACCATGATGGAGAGGGTAACCGCACCCGCCAGGAATTTCCCGTTGATGACGCTATCTCTGAAGAGGGGTTGAGATAGGATTCGGCTTATGGTGCCACCGCTGCGCTCACTATTTATTGCATCAAAACCCAGGGCTATACCTATTATGGGGACCAGCATGGCAATAAGGGTAATCAGGGACGGGACTACGGTTCCCGAGGTAGTAAAGAGACCCAGGAAGACAAAACCCTCCGGCAGGTTTGCCCCACGAATGCCCTGGGCGGTAGCAACGAGTCCGGCAGCGCTGGCAAACAATCCCAGGATAAATAATGTGATAAATCTTATGCTGGTAAAATAATCGGCCAGTTCCTTACGTAAGATAGCTCTCATATATTAACCTTCATGAAAATATTTCATATAGATGTTATCCAGTGAAAACTCCTGGACCTTCACCTGAATTAGCGGGAAGTCGTTCTGCACCACTGCTTTGGCTATTTCCGCCCGCATGTCAGAATCCGTATTTACCAGAAGTATATTGTCACTGGCTTCTACACTTCTTACCCCGTTAATTCCTTTGATAGCCTCCACGAGCTGAGGACTTGGCTGGACTGTCTCCACTTCTATCATATAGTGCCCACCTGCCAGAGCCTCTCTGCCCAGCTCGTCTATAGAACCCTCAATTACCATTTTACCCTTGGACAGTATGCCGATATTGTGGCATACCCTCTGCACCTGATATAGCTGGTGCGAAGACAGCACTACGGTTGTCCCCATTTGCGGCAGATTGGCTATCAGGTCAAGCAGCTGATTAATCCCCTCCGGGTCAAGTCCAGCCGTGGGCTCATCAAAGAAGACCAGCTTTGGCTTTTTGACCAGTACATCGGCTACTCCCAGGCGCTGCTTCATCCCGCGGGAATATTTACCCACAGTCAGGTTTTCCTTATCATCCAGGCTTACCATCTTTAGAACCTCGTCAATCCGGCTGTTAGCCTCCGCATAGCCGACATTATTCAACTCGGCAATAAACCGCAGATTTTCCCTGGCGGTGAGGTTATCATAGAAGCCCACTTTCTCGGGAAGATAGCCCACCAGGCGCTTCACCTTGAGGGGCTCCCGCGTCGGGTTAAATCCAAAGACCCGTGCGTTACCGGATGCCGGCTCGGTCAATCCCAGCAGCATGAGGATGGTAGTGGTCTTGCCGGCACCATTGGGGCCAAGCAACCCGAAAACCTCGTTCTCCATAACATGCAGGTTGAGGCTGTCAACTACGGTAACCCCGTCATATCTCTTGGTCAGGTCTTGTGTTTCTACGGCAAACTTTTCACTCATTGACTACCGCCGACTGAATCGCATAAAGATGACAACTAAGCCAATAATGACCAACACTATTATGACTACCCCAACCCACCCCCAGAGGGTGGGTGTCTCTACGGTAACCCTGAGAGAAAGTTCCTGAGATGTGGCCTGTGTTCCCGAAGCTCTCAGGCTGATCATGTAATCTCCAGCTATTGTTTCTGGTGGTGGTTTTATATTCACATCTACCGTCTTGGTATTAAAAGCCTCCAGCAGGTCCACCTTATCCGGTGAGAACTCAATTGTCCATCCTGCCGGCTTGTTCGAAGAGAATTTGATATTTTCAATGCCGGCCGTACCCAGGTTGCCGACTTCTATGGAGAAGTAGTTATCCTTACCGGCGGCAGCCTTGGTATCATAGCGCTCTCCAGAGGGAACTGCAGCCAGACTATATCTGGCAGTTATTACTGCCGTAAGCTCAATGGTATCAGTCAGTTCCCCGGAGACTGCTTCCAGGGTTATATCATATTCGCCGGGCTCAGGTAATGGCCAGAAGGGGGGAGTGGCTACCAGCCGGTGAGTTTCCCCATAGGCAAATCCTGGCTTAAGAGCTATGGCTGTTACTCTCTTCTCTTTCTCATATTGGGGGGTTATATATACCTCCCAACCTGCCGGTCCCTTGGCTCGCAGGTCAAAGTTGCGGGATTCGCCGGTTACCCCGCCTACTGCGGTGTATCTGAACTCTACCGCAAACACAAATTCCTGCCCGGCAATAGCCTCTATCGTGGGGTGGGCGACACTCATCGCAATCTCTTCCTCTGCTGCTGTAGTGATGATTTTCACCGTAACCCTGATATCAATATCCTTGGCCGAGGTTTCGGTCCCCGAGGCTTTTATGGTAACCATGTAGTCTCCAGCTGGGGTTCCTGCCGGCACCTTAATTTTGGCATCTATGCTTTCAGTTTCGTAAACATCTAACGATGCCAACCCTATCGGGTCGAACTCGACTTTCCAGTTCTCGAGGGTATCCGCTGAGAAAGTAATTTTATGAATAGCTTCGTCACCCTGATTCTCTATGTCTACTCGTACTATGGAATCCCTACCGGATATTATTGTAGTATCGTAGCGTCCGCCATAGGGGGTGAGAGCCATAGCATACTGCGGCTCTGCACTGATAAGGACGGGAGTAGGGGGTCCTTCACCCTCTTGGGCTAGCACGGCACCGACCGGGCTCAAGGCCATCAGGCTCACCAGCAAAAGGCAGAGTATTCTCACTATTTTCATCGCTTTACCACCTCATTAAAACTATTTTGGATTTTTGGCACTCAAGTAACACATAATACTATATTCTATATTAAATTTCAACAACCTCTCCACCCAGGTTGCTTTGTTGCCTCAGCCTTTATCCGACTCCGTTGAAAAGAGATAAAAAATTTAGAGAGGCACCAAACCCCTCTATTACCCAACAAGCCTTCACCAGCAAGGAAAGGGGAAAAGTAAGTTACTAAATAACTTCAATTATAATTTAACACCTTGCCATTATCAAGTCAAGCAGATGGCGAACCTTATTTTTCTTCCGACCCCACCATCCAGTTGATATAACTGTTGCCCCTCCCCCACTTTCTCAGGATATGATACAAACCCACCGCTGCCACGAAGCCGATAGCCATATTGGTTAACAAAGAGACCACCGCCGTTAAAGCCATTATCGGCGTTTCATGGAGCCTTAAATGTCTGACGAACCTGGTAAGCTCAATTCCTACCAGTAGTAACATGGCACCAATAATGCTCTGGGGAAAGACAGAAAAAAGGCCGGCAATGGAGTTGGCCAGGAAAAGACCGAGGCATATCTCAGTTACACCTTCAATGATGTTAGCACCTCCGGTCCTGGCTCCGAAATAATATTGTCCGGCCAGTCCACCGGCTCCGTGACACATAGGCATCCCCCCAAAGAAGGGCACAACAGTATTCATGACACCCATATTTAAGGCAAGCTTCTTTTCTGACACCGGTTTATCCGGCCAGTATTCCTTAATGAGGGCACTGGTAGCGATTACAGCATTGGTTGCCGTCAAAGCTATCTGAGCAAAACCAGCCAGAACCAGCCCCTTCCATATCTCAAGCGGGCTGAAGATGGTAATCGGGGGCAAAGTAACTCCGGGTTGAATCACGCCGGGGAGTCCACCCTGAAAACCAACCACAGCGATACCCAGTATCACGAGAACGATAGCCGCCGGAGCATACCGGCTCTTCCGCAACACTATTACGATAACTATTGAAATTATCCCCAGAATCCAGCCGGTGGAGACCAGCTTAAAGCCCTGGATGGCAAGCAATATGCCCAGAGCCACCTGTATGCCGCGCACCACGCTGCCGGGAGTTATAGCGGCTATCTTCTGAATTAAGCCGGTAAAAGCCAGTACCAGCCAGATAATGCCGGTGCCAAAGCCGGAAGCGTAAACCAGGGAAGGCGGCCACTTCTGGGAAATAGCTACCGCCGCGAGTACCTTCTTGGGCTGGATGGGCATGGGCAGTCGGTAAACAATGCCCGAGACTATATTCGCCAGGCCCATCATCACCAGGAGGCCGGCTGGGTTCAAGCCATTGACCGCAAATAAGCCGATAGCCAGTGGGAAAAGGGTGCCAAAATCACCCATCGAGCCAGCCAGCTCGCGCAGGTTAAATTCAAAGTCCCGAACGCGCATCTAAACTAATACCGCATTTTATATAATACAAGATAATACAAGCTATATTACACTTTTTACATGTTACCAGTGAAGTATAAGCCTACCACCCGCTCCACGCCACCCAGGTCCCGGCTGACCTCAATTCTAGCCGATGGGAACAAGATATGCAATAGTGCAGTTACCGGCTTCCCCTGTCCCTGCCCGATTTCCAACAGCAAGCAACCCTGAGAACGAAGCTTGCCGCTTAACTGCCGGCACAGCCGGCTTATCTTTTCCAGGCCTTCCCGGCCTCCGTTCAGTGCCAGCACTGGTTCAGAACCAGCCGGAGTCGCCTGTGGCAATTCTGAATCCTTAACGTAAGGCAGGTTGGCGACTATAAGGTCAACCGGTTCAGGCAGGGGTCCCAGCATGTCACCCCGCAGAAGAGAAATCTTATCGGCTACGCCGTGCTGCTGACAGTTAAATAAGGCAACTTTGAGCGCGGAGTCTGAGATATCGGTAGCATAAATTTTAACCGCGGGCAGGTTCAGCGCCAGACTGATAGCAATGGCGCCACAACCTGTGCCAATATCAGCGATTTTAGTTAGCGGGCGCTGGCGAGACAGCTCAAGAGCCTTTTCCACCAGCAGTTCGCTTTCCGGTCGTGGGATGAGAACCGAGGGGTCGACATAGAAATCGAGTCCATAGAACTCACGGTGCCCGGTTATATAAGCGGCGGGCTCGCCATTCCGGCGCCGCTTAATTATCTGCCAGAAAGCTTTCTCTTGCTCAGGACTTAACTGAAGATTGAGGTCCAGATACAGCTGAACCCGACTTATCTTCAGGGCATGCCTTAACAGCAGTTCGCTTTCCAGGGCAGCATCTTCAATGCCATTAGCGGCAAGAATAGCTCTTGCCTCAGCCATAGCCTGTTTCAGGGTCACACCGTCTGTTCCTCTAGTTGTTTCGCCCGGTAACTGGTAGCCAGAGTGTCAATCAGTTCGTCAAGCTCTCCTTCCAGAATTCGGGGTAGATTGTGAAGGTTTAGCCCGATGCGGTGGTCGGAAATACGGTCCTGAGGAAAATTGTAAGTCCGTATCTTTTCGGCACGGTCGCCAGTGCCTACCTGCGAGCGCCGCTCCTGTGTTATCTTCTCTTCCTGCTGACGGCGCTCGGTATCCAGAAGGCGTGTCCGCAGTACCGTCATTGCCTTTACCTTGTTCTGCAATTGTGAGCGCTCATCCTGGCAGGTGGTGACTATGCCCGTCGGCAGGTGAGTGATGCGGACGGCAGTGGCCACCTTATTTACATTCTGCCCCCCGGCGCCGCCGCTGTGGAAGATGTCAAATTTCAGGTCATCAGGATTGACGGATACGTCCACCTCCTCAGCCTTGGGCAAAACGGCTACCGTAGCGGTTGAGGTATGGATTCTACCCGAGGACTCGGTAACAGGCACCCGCTGTACCCGATGTACCCCGCTTTCATACTTGAGTCGGCTGTAAGCGCCCCTGCCCTGTATTTCAAAGATTATTTCCTTGAAACCACCGATACCGCTCTCGTTAAGACTCATAATATCTATGCCCCAGCCTTTTGCCTGAGCGTAACGACTATACATACGAAAGAGGTCGGCAGCAAACAGTCCGGCTTCATTGCCACCCGCCCCGGCACGAATCTCCACAATGATGTCTTTCTCGTCATTGGGGTCTCTGGGGATGAGAGTTATTTTTAGTTCCTGAAGCAGGTTGTCCAACTGTGACTCAAGGCTTTCTACCTCCTGCTTGGCCAGCGCTGTCATCTCCTCATCCAGCCCACCGGCCAGCATTGCCTTTGTTTCTTCCAGTGCGTTTGCAGTTGTCCTATATTCCCGGTACTTTGTCACCACATCTAAAATACCGGCTCTTTCCTGAGCCAAGGCCTGCAGTTGCTTAAGGTCAGAAGCTATCTCGGGCGTGGACATCTGCTTATCCAGCTCCTGATAACGCTTTTCTATTCTTTCCAATCTATCCAGCATTACAATCTACCTCGATTGTATTATATCACAGCCTCAGCTAGCGCTTAAAGAAAATCGCTTACTTAAAATTTTTTATCAGCCTCACCAACTTATTTCCTCCTCCTACGGCTTTTCTGGTTCAGCTCCCTTGATAGAAATATAGTCGAACATCGTGCCGCTGGCTGCCCTCATCTGCAGGGAATCGACAATGCCTTTATATTTGCCCCCCAGCAGTCCCTCCCCGATGATATAAGCCCCCTCGGCCGCTTCTTTGGCTACACCTGCCGTCCGCCTCACTTTGCGAACCGACCCAAACCGGGTGAGCTTTTCGTTTAGCGCTGCGGCAATCTCCGGGATGTCAGTAAGCCGGCCGGAAAGAATAATCTCACGGGGCTTCTCTACTGACACCATCATGGCGGCTACCCCTTTTACCACGCTCTCCAGGAGCATATTCCAGGATGCTGCATATTTATGCGGTTCCTTTGCCATGTCCTCGGGGGTCAGGGCATCATTTCCGCTGGCGTCTCTGGCACCGCCAGTGAAGAGCACCGTACCGGGGAACCTGCCCAGGCGAATCGCCAGCTCAGAATCCATACTTCCCAGGGTTATGAAACCGGGCCCGCCTGAAGTTCCCCCCAGGCCATCAACAATCTTCCCGCCTTCAACGGCGATTACCGCATTGAAGGCATAACCTACCTCAGCCAGGATAAAAGAAGTTTCATCATAGTCCAGGCCATAAGACTGCGCCTGGTCCTTTATAGCCAGGGCAACACAGCATACCTTGTCCGCAGTACCCATATCCATCTTGTTAGCTTTGCGGTAGGCAGGGACGGTCGGCAGGTGGATAACCCCGGGAGTGAAATGAATCGGGAAACCCTCCTTCTGCATTAGCCTGATAACCATCCTGATGCCGTCATATAACGGAATGGACTTATCATCAGGCACCATCAAATTTAGCTCCCTCTCGGTTACATCCTTGATGGGGGTTGGGGGTAAGCCGTAGCCGGAGGGGCCGACTATCATATCCAGCGGGAAAACACTTCTGGCGGTGTCCAATAGTACTTCAGGATGCCGGGCAACCTCTGGCACCGGCACTGTGGTATCCAGGATGACCTCGTCTCCGTCCATACCGAAGAAATCAAAGCTGCCGGTCCCGGGGTCAATACCTATTACTCTCATTTAACTCTCCTCCCTGGCTGCCGGCTTAAGTCTCAACGGACAGCTGGGGTCGGGGGCAAACCAGTCATCAGTTAGAACGAAGGTCCTTGAGCGACACCCCTTGCAGTCGGGCAGGTGCCGGCAACTGAGGCAGGAGCCGCTTCTAGTTTGCGGGTCCTTGAGCTGCCGGATTAGCGGAGAAGAAAGCATCTCTTTCCATATCTGGACGAGGGACTTTTCCCTGACATTGCCCAGGACCATGGGGGCAAAACTGCAGGGTTTTACCTCGCCATCGGGTTCAATGAATATATAGTCACCAAAAATACACGCCGTTGTTGACGGAAGCAGGATTCCGGTACTCTCCGCCGGTAGCTGGGCGGGGAGGCCCCACTCTTTCACCACCGCCCAGAAGAACGGCTCATCGAAAAAGAAATCAACCCCGGTGTCAAGCGCCGCCTGGCAAGCCAGCTTAATGGCTTCACCATACTCCTCAGGAGAGGGAATCTCCTCGCGATAGTCCTGGCAGGACTTGAGCCCGATAAGTGTTACCTGCTTGACCCCGATGGATGCGGCCAGCTCTAAAATCCCGGGTATCTCGGTATAATTTCGCTTCATAATAGTGAAATTGATTGCCTCCAGAAGTCCCTCTCGAGCGCAATCACGAGCTGCCTGCATCACCTTTTCAAAGCTGGCACCTCTTCTTATTTCTTCGTAGGTTTTCGGCGTGGCACCATCAATGCTTATCATTACCTTTATACCTAGCCGTTTCAGCGTGGTGGTTAACTCGTGATTTAACAGCGTGCCGTTGGTAATCAGGTGGACCTCAAGCTGTTTTTGACGCATTAACCTTAATAACTCAAGCAGGTCATCGCGGAGGAGTGGCTCTCCACCTTCAATAATAACCCACTTCGGCTTAAGCTCCGCTATTTCAGCGATGAGTGCCTTAGCTCTCCCGGTGGAGATTTCACCGGTGAGCATGCCCCGGCAGTGACGGCAGTTCAGGTTGCATTTACTGGTTACCGCCCAGTCCACAAAATAGGGAAACTGAACTTCAGACAAGGGGATCTCCTCTCTAGTTGGCTCTACTATTCTATCACGAAAGGGGAGCAATCTGTATGCTTTAAGGTATTAGAATGGTTATGAATTTGAGAAGGGAACCTGATAGCGGAGACAGCAGGATGCAATAGAAAAGGGGAGCAATATTGCTTTTCCCCTAACGATTATTCAGCATTCAAACTGAATGGGAGAATATTGCAGTTTACCTGGCTATTCTCTGAAGCCTGATCCTATTATATCTTTGAGTAACGACACATGGTATATTAGCCATGGTTGCATATAGTATCATTACTATTCCAACCCACCACAGATTCCATATAAGAAATACCGGTCCGAATAGAAATACAATCCAGTGGGTGAGTTCTGCACGGCAGGTCTCTCTAATAAAGGAATCAAGGTAATCCTTGGTGGTTTCCTTCAAATGCTTTTTCTCAAAACCATTCTTAAATATAGCCGCACCATCGGGTAATCTTCTCTTCCATAGTTTCAATCTGAAAAATTTCTCATAAAACCGCCCATTTCTCTCCCAATTACGTTTCCTGTAAAGCCAGGAACTGGTATTGAACGAAGTTAAGGGTTGGTGTGTCATTATATAAGACACACCCATGTGGATTACAAACCAGGCTGCGACATCAATCAGTATGGTAATGGCTGTCGGAAGGTGTACCAGCATTTTTACCTCTGCTCTTTACTTCTATTGTTCTTCCTTTCCAGCTCACATTTTTACGTATGAAAATAATGAGAAAGGAATAGACAAAAACAATCAAAAAGAACAACAGGGGAATTGGAAATAGTAATGCTGTGTAAACTTTGAAATTACCTATTCTGTACAGCATCCAGTATATCTGAATAGCATAAGCAATATAGAGAAGTCCCCACAGTGTTAGTAGTGAAATATCGGTGATGACTGCTGCTTGAATAAGATGTCTTGTGGTGCCGATAGCTCCGGTTATCCATGCAATTATCATGATGAGAACCGGAATTGAGGTCTTAGCCGCACCCATAGCAAATCCCTTACTCCAGCCGGTGATAAGCTGATTAATCCCACCCGGGTACATGCGAAAGGAAACGGTACGTCTACCTCCGTAACAATAGAGTTTGACCCCCTGTTTCTTAAACTCAGTACCGAAAGCCAAATCTTCTAATATTTCCCCTTTTACCTTCTCAAAACCGCCACTCTCAAAATATAGCTTTTTATCCAGTGCTATAACAGGGCCAAACAATCCAATGGGCTTAATCATTCTACCGAAGATAGTAAATGAACCCATGGCAGCCATCAGAACAAGATTAAAGAAGGCCGACAATTGTTCGTACAGCTTTCGCATCTTGTGATAGGGTTGAATCGACAATACACCATCTATCGTACCGTAACTGCTGATAATACCATCAAGCCCACCGTCTTCAATTACCGTATCGGCATCCAAAAAGATAAGAAGCTTATTATTAGCCGCCTGAGTTCCTTGATAACATGCCCATGTCTTGCCGGTCCATCCTGGAGGCATTTGTTCAGACTTGATTACTTTCGCACCTTCTTGTTCAGCTACGATAGCTGTTTTATCCTCAGAATGGTCATCTACAACTATTATCTCATCATCTGCCTTTATCTGACCCTTCAGAGATCTTAAAAGGTTTGGAATGTTTGTTTCTTCATTCCTTGCAGGGACTACAATTGAGATGGTGGGGCGACTGGTATTTTTCGTTTTTTTATTATTACAGACAGTTACGTGAGAAAAGAAAACGAAGCCTAATAACCAAAGAATTATATGAGCTATAAAGTTTGCTGACATATCAATATCACTTCATAAACTTGTATTTTTACGGGCTTTATTCATATTTGCTGATATTAATGGCCTGCCCTTAATAGCTGTACCAATTCTTAAGGTTTTATTGTTAGAAGCGAATCCAGGTACCCCGGATTATACCACCGCTGTAAAGGGAGTAAAACTCCATCAATAATTAGCTAACACTGCTATCTTGACCATGAAAAAGAAGGAGGGAGCATTTCTGCTCCCCCCTTTCACTATTTTTCTAACTTGTAGCTATCATCTACCACTGCACGAACATGGGGATGTCTGCCCTCACCGGCTACTATTTAACTTCCTCCAGAGCCTTAACCCGTTCGAACAAAGATTCGACCAGTGTTTGAAGGGAGTCAATTATCGTCTGCTGTTCATCGATACGATACTGCTGCTGCTCCAGCAGTTGTGTCGAATCATTGGCATTCAGTCCAACCGCGCAGAGGACAAATTTCAGCTCATCGCGGTCCGACTCTGACCAGGCGCAGCCTACTATCCTGGAGTAGTCTTGTGCCGTCATCTGTGCCGGGGACACGGCAATACCGGTGCCGTCCTCCAGACCTGATGGGAGAATATAGTCACCGACGCTAACCGGTCCACTGACTCTGACCAGGACCTGCCCCATGAAGGAGACCGCTTCGTAGAGATACTCTTCGCCCTCAGGAGGCATGTTACCCAGCACCACCGGCCCCGACGAAATGACCATGACCTTCTGGGCGTCTTCCGTTATCTTGCTTATGAGCCCGCCGTGAACGCCAACGATGTCGCTTGACTTAATCTGCTCCTGCGGGTCGAGCTTCTGGAGATACTCGGCATAATCGGCGCCACCTGAGGCGTAGACCACACCCTCGTCCCACGCCAGACGGTTGACCGCCCAGCCAATCGGGTCGCCTCCAATCTCATAGAGCTCAAACCAGGTATCCTTGTCGGTCAGGCTAAGATCGAAGTCCCACTCCTCTTTCTTGAAGGCTTCTATCCTGCCCCTCGCATCGCCGTCCTTATCGGCAAAAGTCACAAAATTATTGTCTTTGCCCGGGTCGGCATCACCGAGTTGAATCCAGACTCCATCCTCATCACCGCCGCCCGTATCATTGTAAATATAGACGGCGTGTCCGTTCTTTTCCGCGAATATGTTGAGGGCGGGCTGACCATTTTTCGCAAAGATATTGGTGGCACCATCCACGGCAATGTCATAGTCGCCAAATGGATCGTAACCTTCGCCTTTGGTTGGCCCGATGGCGACAATATTCCCCACCGGATTCAGCACCAGGGGCATCTGTCCATGAGATTGAAGGAAAGAACCCTGGTCATTCACGCCTAAAAGTAAACTGCCGTCATTTCCGTCCCCGGTTAACCATATACTCCCGTCTCCGGAGGCACCGGGATTTCCGTTACTTTGTACGATACTCAGTTTGGCACTTGGCTCCGTCGTCCCGATGCCGACTTTACCATCATCAGTAAAGACCATGCTTTGCCCAAGCAAATCTTCGTGTACTTTGAAAGTATAGTCGAAACCGGTCCCGACGCTACCCCTGCCTCCCGCATAAGGGTTGTCAGGACTGCCATATATAATCACAGCAAAAGGTAGCCACACTCCTGAAAGGGAATAGCCGCCGTTAATTACCAAGGTGTATTTCTGGCCATCCTCAATGAGTACCGGATTGGCTAGAGCTATGGTTATCCATCCTGCCGTGGATATTCCACCTTTGTTAAAAGTTTGTTGTACAAGTATATCGCCACCGGTTCCCTCCCCTTCTCTAATTGTCAACTTCCCTGTAAAGGCGTGTACAATATTTGGCAAAAAAGGAATTGGGTTAACAGTTACAACAGATTTACCATATAGCTCCAGGCTGGAAAGGTATCCATCACCGGCGGCGGTGAAAGATTGCCAGTGTAATGCCGCTTCCCTGGATTCATCAGAGGATTCCTGTGTTGGCGCAATCACACTACCCAGGCTAACTCTAGCTTCAAAGACGCCGGAGGGATCCATAGTGCCGACACCCAGAGTGCCGTTCGTATAGTTATTGCCGTCCTGATTCCAGGTATGCGGACCGGGGTAAAAGCCCAGGGCAGCAATTTCCTCCGCGGTAAGGGTAATATTACCGGAAGCCGCGTCCCAGTTGATGATGTCTTCAAGCGTAATATTGGCAGCAACACTGGCGCCATACATCGGGTCGGTTTCCACATAGCCAGTCAAATAGCCGGCATCGTTATTCAGCAGAGAAACGTCATCGCCTTCCTCCATAACACCTGACGGAATAGAAGTCAGGTAGCCGGCGTCATTATTAAGCAGAGATACATTGTCACCGGCTGCCACCAGATCAGGAGGAACCGAGGTCAGGTAGCCAGCTTCGGCATGATTTCCCCAGTTGTAGGCTGAATTCCAGTTGACAATATCAGTGCCGTTAATACCGGCAGCGGTACTGGCACCGAACACCGGGTCAGTTTCACTGGTTATTCCCACGTCATCAGTATCATCAGCAAAACCAGTCGGCAGGTTTGGAATAGCATACCAGTCAGACGGTCCGGGGATTCCCTGAGGTCCGGCTGGTCCGGTTAGTCCTGTATCACCCTGAGGTCCGATTGGTCCAATGGGTCCGATTAGTCCAATAGGTCCGATTGGTCCAATAGGTCCGATTAGTCCAATAGGTCCGATTGGTCCCTGAGGTCCGGCTGGTCCGGTTAGTCCTGTATCACCCTGAGGTCCGGCTGGTCCAATGGGTCCGATTGGTCCAATGGGTCCGATTAGTCCAATAGGTCCGATTGGTCCCTGAGGTCCGGGGTCGCCCTGTGGACCGGGCATAAGTTCAATAGAAACTATCTGTTCTTGTAAATCTGATAGGTTATTGTCTACCTGTTGCTTCCATGCACCTAACTGCACCGTGAATTCACCGAATTGTTCCTGGAGTGCCTCTACCACATCCCAGAGCTCCTGGAAGGGCTGCCCGCTGCTTTGATTATCTTTATCGTCTTTGGCAAGCACGGGCGTTCCCAGCGTTCCCATCACCATCACCACCAGTAGAAGGGACACAATTATTTTTGCTTTCATTTTCCTGTCTAACCTCCTTATTTTAATTAAGTTACTGTTTCAAGTCTTTTGGCTCTTATACCTCATATTAATTAAATGAAAACCGACCTGAAAGGTCGGTTTCACTATTGTTTTCCCCCCATCCTATTGACTTGGGTTAGTTAGTATCCAGCCGCCATCAATAAGAAGCCGACAGTTCTACACTGGTTACAGGGAAGCTTATACTGTATAAATTTTTTGCAGTCAACAGCATTATACTCGTTCTGCTGAATAAATCAATACCTGCATTATAAATATATTATAAATATATGCGCTGGATGTCCCGACAGCGTTTTCAGCATATAGTATGTAAAACACTACAGCGAAGCTGCTTCATAGGAATCTGAGTTAACAAAACGTCAGAATGTTGTGTCTAAAGTCACCAACCGCTACATTGTTCAATAGAAGCAGCTTGACACAGGAAACTCAGTTAAGTAAAGTGCCTGATAGTGAGGTTGTGCCAATGTCGCCGGCGACTCACGGTGCTAGTCTCACTAAATAAGTATAGATTATTGCGGCCTTTTCATTGCTAACTTTTTCAATTCACAAGCGTTATAATTAAGGTATACGAATGCATAGAAAGGCT
>DATKWF010000068.1:0-8700 GCA_035529715.1 Dehalococcoidales bacterium
TAGGGGTGACCCTGTCACTATAAGGCAAGCTTTGTGGATTGCCCGTCTTCACGGTATAACCCTTATCACGCGTGCTAGTAAGGCAAAAGGAAAGAATAAGAATCTTGACCTCTGGGGATGGTTATGGGCATGGTCGAAAGCCTACGCACAGTGTGAACGGCTTGCCCTTGCTACTACCCAACTTGATAAAGCAATCTGGCAAGGAGCTTGGCCTATCACTGCCAATAATGCGGTTGACTTACTGTATCCCGATGTAGGGAAATTGGAAACTGCTATTGAAATAACAGAAAGGGACGGTGAATAATGAGAGGTCACATAACACAACGAAGTAAAGGTACTTACTCAATAAAAATCAGCACCGGGAAGGACCCGGCCACTGGCAAATATAAGAGCCAATGGTTCACGGTCAAGGGCAGCAAAAAGGATGCTGGAAGGCGATTGTCAGAGCTGCTACACCAGATAGACACCGGTGCTTACATGAAGCCCGGCAAGACTACCATTGCAGATTACTTAGATAGGTGGCTGACAGACTACGTTAAACCAAACCTTGCCCCCAGGACGGCAGAGGGCTACGCGCAAATCATACAGAGTTATCTCATTCCCGCATTAGGGAATATACCACTGTCGCAACTTCGGCCGGAACATCTGCAAAAGTATTATTCGATGAAATTGACAACCGGCCGCTGCCACGGACCTGGCGGTCTGAGTGCTCAAACAGTAAGGCATCATCATACTGCCCTGCACAAGGCTCTGCAAACTGCGGTAGAATGGGGCTTAGTTACAAGGAACCCGGCAGATGCCGTGAAACCTCCCCATACCAAACGCCCGGAAATGCAGATATGGAATGAGGATGAGGTTATCCGTTTCCTAGAGGCTGCCAAGGCTACACCCTACTATGCCCTATTCTACTTACTTCTGTTTACTGGCATGAGGCGGTCTGAGGTCCTGGCATTACGATGGCAGGATATTGATTTCATATATAGCCAGATTTACGTCACACGCAGTCTGCATCACTTAAAAGATGGCAGTTACGTATTCACGCAACCGAAGTCTGAGAGAAGCCGCCGGACCATAGCCTTGCCGCCCTCCGCTTATCTGGTATTGAAAGAACACTGGGAAGCAAAGGAAGCGGAAGCCTTATTGCTCGGTCAAACACTAGCCGATAATGACTTGGTATTCTGCAATCTGGGCAAGCCACTACGCCCTGATACAATCACCCGCGCCTGGCCTATCCTGGCAGCTCGGGCCGGTGTCGTGGTGATCCGGCTTCATGATGCCCGGCATACCCATGCCAGTATAATGTTAAAGCAAGGTATACACCCCAAGATAGTTCAGGAAAGGCTAGGACATTCCAGCATACAGATAACACTTGATACCTACTCCCATGTTGCCCCAGGCTTACAGGAAGCCGCTGCTCAGCGGTTTGACGATGCTTTCCGAGTAAGTCATAATGAGACGGTTAAAGAAAAGGTTTAGTAGCAAATTAGTAGCAAGTCTTGTTTATACCAATCTTTAACCCCTGTTTTTGAAGCTAGGAGGGGTGTCCGAGTGGCCGATGGTGACGGTCTTGAAAACCGTTGTTCCCGCAAGGGGACCGTGGGTTCGAATCCCACCCCCTCCGCCATCTTCCCAACTTTTACCGAAAGTAAACAGACATGAAACCTGAATCACTGCTCAAAATGCTCACCGGCGCCAGCATCGGCTCCCGGAGGCGAGTCGCTGACGCCATAAAGCAGGAAAGGGTCGCCGTCAACGGCCAGCCGGTGACCGACTTCCGCTACCCGGTAAACATCGGGGACAGCATCACCCTGGACGGCAAATCAATTAACCTCAAACCTGAGGAGACGGTAACCCTGCTCCTCAACAAGCCTCCTGACATTATGTCAACCACACGCGACGAGAGGGGACGGCGCACTGTTATTGACCTCATCCCGGAGAAGTACCGCCGACTCAGGCTGCACCCTGTGGGGCGACTGGACAGGGACAGCACCGGACTTCTGCTGCTGACCAACGACGGGGCACTAACCTACCGGCTGACCCACCCCAGATTTGAGCACGATAAGGAATACCTGGTTCAACTTTCGGTGAAACTGAAGTCGGAGGCAAAAAGAAAGCTGGAGAAGGGACTCAAACTTGAGGACGGCATGACTTCCCCGGCAAAAGTCAGGGAAATAGACTCGCCGCCCTTCAACTACAGCATCACCATCCACGAAGGCAGAAAACGGCAGGTGCGCCGCATGTTCGCCAGCCTCGGGCACGAAGTACTGGCACTTAAAAGAATCAGGATGGGCAATCTCGGTCTGGGCAGTCTTGCCGAGGGGAGAATACGCCAGCTCAGTAGCCGGGAAGTGCGCTCACTGCTCAATCAGACCTGATGGCGACCTTGTTCAGCATGACAATGCCCATCGGGTTCAAGTCATACCCCTCAATGTAAGGCTTGACCAGAATATAATTCTGCCCGGACCACAGGGGTATGCAGGCAGCATCATCAACCAGCTTTTGCTCCGCCTGCTGGTACAGTGAAAGGCTCAGGTCAATGTCCATCTCCACACCCGCCTTGTCCAGCAGGGCATCCACCTCGGAGTTGCTGTACTCGCTGTAGTTATTATCACCCCCGGCACGGAACAGGATTTCCAGGAAATCCTGCGGGTGAGGATAGTCAGCCACCCAGCCCATGAAGAACATCTCGTCTTTTTCTTCTTTGAGGTGATACATAAACTGCTGCGGTTCCAGCTGCCTGACCGTTACCTCCACCCCCAGGTTTTGCCGCCATTCATTGATGATTGCCTCCAGCCCCTGGGCTATCAATCCTCCCCAGCCCGCAGTGGTGATGGTAATCGGCGGCAGTCCCGACACACTGCCATAGCTGGAGCCGGCGATTAACTCTTTTGCCTTAGCCACGTCGAAACCCAGCCCGGTCAAATTCTCATTGAATCCAGGCATGCCCGGCGGCAGGATACCATCCGCCCGACGCACCATATTCCGGTATACCAGCGAAACCACCTTGTCCTTATCAATAGCCAGACTGAAAGCACGGCGGAGATTAGCATCATCAAATGGCGGCCTGGTGGCATCAAAGCCAATATAGTTGAAGCTCAGCTCCGGTTCTATCTGCAGTTCCCGGTAGAAAGGACCGGTCTTATCGGTAACCTTATCCAGATAAAGCAGATTGACGCCGGTGACACCGATTTCATCAGTCTCATACATGTTCATCGGCACCCCGCCCCACAGCTTGAAGACCACGGATTTGACCATAGCTGGTTCTCCGTAGTAACGCTTGTTTCTCTCCAGGACAAGCAGGTCGTTTTCCTCCCACTCCTTGAGCTTGAATGGGCCGGTGCCGTTCGGCTGCCGCCACCACTCATCACCCGACTCCACATTGTTTCTATCCACAATATAAGCAGTCGGATAGGTCAGCTTGGACAGGAAATAAGACTTGGGCGCATCTATGGTAATCTGGAGCGTGTAATCATCAAGCACCCTGACACCGCTGATTTCATCAGCACTGCCCAGCATTGCCTCTTTTACCCCGACAATATCAACAAGATAGGTAGCCGCCGTCATTGAGCCGGTAGCCGGGTCGCAGGCACGCTCCAGGGAGTACTTAACATCACCAGCCTTTACTTCCCGCCCGTCGTGGAAGCGGACATCCTGCCGCAGGTAAAAAGTATAGGTCCTGCCGTCATCACTCACCTCCCACCTCTCGGCAACATCCGGTGCCGGCTTCAGGTCATCATCAAGCCGAACCAGACCGCCAAACATTTGCATAATATATTCGTGGGAGAGCATTTCCGCAGAAATCGCCGGGTCAAGGGTTATTGGGTCCATCCCATATAGACTCAGCTCTCCCCTGGCAGTCGGTGTGTCCTCCCCAAGCTGGCAGCCGGTAACCAGCAGGCTGCATAAAAGTAAAACCGGAAGCAGGACATATAATATTCTTTTCATCATTTAGCTCCACAATGCTAATTATACACAAAAACCACCCAGATAAATATAACACAAATTTATAGGCACAGGTAGGCAAAAGGTATTATAATCCTAGTGAAAGCGAGGTGAGTTGAAACATGCGTTTTGATTTATTGGCATCGGTACAGCGAAGGCTACTTAGAATCAGGAGGGAGTTCAGCAGACTTTGGAAAAACTACCTGTATCAGAGCTTTCTGGCAACCGTGGTAGTACTAATAGTGTTCCTGCTACTGTCCGCAGAACACGCCGTGGTAATAGCTTCAATAGGTGCCACCGCTTTTATTGTCTTCACCATGCCCAGAAATATCACCGCCAAACCGAGGCGGGTAATCGGGGGACACCTCGTCGGTCTTTTTTCCGGTTCATTATGCTCCCTCATACCCCATTCTTCAATTTTAGCCGCAGTTATCGTATACTCGGTTGCGGTCGGTATCTCCATCCTGCTAATGGTAGCGCTGGACGTGGAGCACCCACCCGCCAGCGGGACGGCTCTGGGAATCGCCATCACCGGTTTTTCTCCCAGCGTAATGCTTGCCGTCCTGACCAGCAGCATAATACTCTCGCTGGCACATCATTTTTTAAAGAGATTTCTAAAAGACTTGACCTAGGCATGGGTGCATAACTGAATATTAATTGATAGATTCGGTGCGGACAGGCTTACGCACTGACGAACTTGTAGCCTTCCCCTTCTTCATCCAGAATCATTGTTGGGTTACCAGCCTGGCTCTCCAGTTTATCCTTGAGTCCCTTGACACATAACTTTAGATATTCGGCATCAGCTTTTGGCTCTGGCCCCCATACCTTCTCCAGCAGTGTCTCATTTGAAAGCGACATCCCCTCATTCAGCACCAAATGATAAAGCAGTTTATACTCACCGGGGGTCAGTTTGACGAGCTTGTCCCCAACACTTACCTCCCCGCTGGTAAAATCAACCCTGAACTTCCCCCTGATGAAAGGCTTCCCAACAACCTGGACTGGTTTTCCCGGTATCTCCTTACGGCGAAGCAAAGCTTTCACCCGAGCCAAAAACTCACCGGCGGAGAAAGGCTTGACGATATAGTCGTCAGCTCCCAATTCCAGCCCTTTTATCTTATCCACCTCCGCCCCCATTACGGTGAGAATGACCACCGGCACATCGGAGAAGGTGCGAATCTGGCGTAATACCTGGAAGCCATCTATGTCGGGTAGCCCAAGGTCAAGAACAACGATATCCGGGGGGTCTTTCTTAACCAGCTCCACACCCTTTTCCCCGAAGAAGGTGGATACCAGGCTGGCTTCAGGCCACCTGAGTTCAAGGATTAGAGCCACGGTTTCTATTATCTGAGGGTCGTCCTCAATTATAAGAACTTTCATGCTCCCATACCCAGATTAGAAACATACTCGTAAACATCCTTACGCAGTATTTTAACACATCCAGTGCAAAGTGCAAGCCATACTCATAATAATCATAATAATTAAGGCAACCGGATAAGTTCTGGTGACCTCCACTCAAAACAGGCCTTCCCGCTTCAGGCTGAGGTATTTCCTATCACCGATAATGACATGGTCCAGGACATCAATACCCATAATCTCCCCGGCTTCAGCCAGCCTCTTGGTCAACCCGGTGTCATCTTCCGAAGCCTCGGGGTCACCCGAGGGGTGATTATGGACAAAGATTACCGAAGCCGCGCTTGCCGAAACCGCCTCCTTGAACACCTCCCTGGGGTGGACAATGCTGCCATCAAGGCTGCCGACTGAAATTTCCGCCACCCTTATCAGTCGGCTCCTGGTATCCAGCAGCAACGCCAGAAAATACTCCTTCTTTTTGCCTTTCAGCCTGCCCCGCACCAGGCTAACGACATCATCCGGGGTCTTGACCAGCGGACTTTCTCCGCTCTCCGAGTAGCTCTCCAGCCGGCTGGCCAGCTCAAAAGCCGCCTTAATCTGAGACGCCTTGGCAAGACCAATCCCTTTCACCCCGGACAGCTCCTCAACCGAGGCACTGGCAAGCCCCTTAAGTCCACCAAACTGGCTCAACAGCCTCTGGGCGGTCACCATCACCGACTCACCGGCGATACCTCGTCCCAGAATCAACGCTAAAATCTCCTGAGCCGATAGCGCTTCTACCCCAAATTTCTGCAGCCTTTCCCTTGGCCTCTCCGAAACAGGTAAATCATGAATGGTAAATGACTTCTTCTCCATCGTCACCACCCTGTCCCAAATTCACTGCGCTGATACATACCCGCGCCACAATTTATCCAGACCATCCATATCAAAGCCATAGACTTTTCCCAGTGCCCCATCATAGCTGCTGCCCTGCCTGAAGGTACTCAACAGCTCAAACATCCTGCCCCGTCCATAATTGGCAATAATAAAATCTACCAGGCTGTAACTCTCGGCGTAAGCCAGCGAGGCTTCATCTGAAAAAGCGGAAAAGGGGCTGGACAGACTGCGCACTGAGATAAGACTATCATCAGCGATTGCCTCAGCGAGTAAAGCAAACAACATCGGTTCCGGCTCCCCTTCGGCATACATAGCCAAGCCCTCATCAAGCCAGACGGGCAGGTCATTATAAGGATTGAAGGTTATCTGGTGTATAACCAGATGGGTCAGTTCGTGAGCCATTGCTCTCTTCCCCCAGCCAAGAATATCTGGAGATATTCCAATGGCTATGGTGCTGAATCTGGTAAAGGCTACCCCACCCGTCCATTCCTGAGGATAAATCATGGCTCCCAGTAAATCCTGAGAACTGGCGTAGATATATATATCCACCGGTCTCTCCACTTCAGCCCCGGTATCCTCCGCCAGCCGCACCAATACCTGCTGCGCTGTAGCCATTATTTCTTCAGCAAAGGACTGCTTCCCTTCATACCAGTACAGAGTTACCTTACCTTCGCTGAAGCTATTCCACAAATGCCGGGTATCATCAAACTGAACCTGAAATGGTTCAGTCTCAACCCGACTACCTCCAGCATCTTCTACCGTCCACCAGTACTCCACAATACTTCCCGGCGGCAGTCCTCCGCTCTTCCTCATATCCCATGCCCATTCCGCTTCAACTTCAGTTGCTGGCTCAAATTCAATATATACCTCACTGGTTACCTCGGCAAAGCTAGCCCGGTCAACCTGATAATGAAGACGAATATCAGTAATATTGACGTTACTTTCGGCTGACAGGTTAAAGTTAAGCTGCAAAGGAAACTTTGCTTCAGCTGAGCTATTCAGCACTGTCGGCCCATTACCAGCCTGAACCGATACCGGACTTAAAAAGGCCAGAACCAGACAGATAACCAGGGCTAATAAACTGACTTTCTTAATCATCTTCCCTCCCCAGACTATGCCTGAGATAGGCAGTTATAAAATCATCAAGCTCCCCATCCAGTACCGCCTCCGAATTGCCGGTTTGATAGTCAGTACGGTGGTCCTTCACCATTTTATACGGATGGAGAACATAGCTTCTAATCTGGTTGCCCCAGCCGGCAACGATGCGCTTCCCCTTGAGCCTGGCTTTTTCCTCCTCCCTCCTGGTCAACTCCAACTCTAAAAGGCGGGATTGAAGTATTTTCATGGCGATTTCCTTATTCCGGTATTGAGACCGCTCGCTCTGACAGCTAACTGCCAGCCCTGTTGGCAGGTGGGTCAGCCTGACGGCGCTGCTTGTTTTCTGCATGTGCTGTCCTCCCGGCCCGCTAGACCGGAACACCTCAACCTTCAAATCATCAGACTCTATCTTCACATCAACGCCAGCTTGAGCCTCAGGCATAACCTCCACCAGAGCAAAGGAAGTATGCCGGGCGTGGTCAGCATCAAAAGGAGAAAGACGAACCAGCCGGTGGACACCATGCTCTGATTTTAAGTAGCCGCAGGCATAATCACCGTCAATCCCGATAATCGCACTCTTTATTCCAGCCTCCTCGCCTGAAGAAACATCCAGTACCTCTGCCTTATAACCGCGGCGCTCCGCCCAGCGAAGGTACATCCTCATTAACATCTCTGCCCAATCCTGAGACTCCGTACCGCCGGCGCCGGCATGCACCGCCAGAATAGCATTTCGGGCATCATACTCACCGCTGAAAGCCTTCTGGAACTCCAGCTCATCAAGAAGGGTAGCTACTTCATCTATTTCAGATTGAACCTCCGCCTGAAGTGACTCGTCAGCCTCTACCAACGAGAGCAATTCAGCAATGTCAGCTACCCTCTTTTCCAGTTCCCGCCACTTCTGCACCAGTCTCTTCTGCTCGGCTAACTGGCGCATAATGGCTTGCGCCTGGTTCTGGTCCAGCCAGAAGTCAGATTGGGCTGACTGCTTTTCCAAACGGTCGATTTCTTCTTCTCTGGCAGCAACGTCAAAGATGCACCAGTGCTATAGAAATTCTGGACCGTAAGTCCTCTAATTTATCCCTTGATTCTTGCATCTCTTCTCACTTTTCTAGCTAAAAGTCCTTAGATAGCCCGGCTCATCTCAGACATAACACTACTCCCTGACTGCGCCAGATTGCCCCCAGCCGCCAGGTGAGCCAGCCGTGTCGGTTCAGGCAAACGATAACCACGGCAGCATTCCAGTACCCAGCGAATGGCAGCCGGCAGGTCAACCCTGTGACCCATGGAAACATAGACCGGTTTCGTCCCGGACCTGGTGCGCAGGGCTGCCCCTATAATCTCACTATTATCCACCAGCTCAGCATAGCTACCCATCTCAACATCCGGTACCTCATGACTACCGCACAACCTCGATTTGGCACAACCGATTGTCGG
>DATKWF010000069.1:0-2373 GCA_035529715.1 Dehalococcoidales bacterium
GGTAAGTCCGGCTACGTAGATGTTGTAACCTTCGCGGTTCATGGATAAGCCAAACTCAATAGCGCGTATGGCTCTGTCCTGACCAACGAATTCCCGCAACGGGGCCAGGTTCTTGGTATGATTGAAGTCAAAGATAGCCGGGTCACACTGCCAGCGCAATTTATCGGCGGGAACCTCATATTTTGTAATGTCCATAGGTCTCTCCTCGATATACCAGACTGTTTAAACGGTACTTTTATTAATATTGTTATAGCATTAGTTGTGGCGTTATTCAAGCTCTGTTTTGCAAAATTTCTCATGGACTACAAAATGACCTTATTGGAAGACGGACGGAAAGACAAGAACGCTGACGATGTGACATTGGTGCGGCACTTGGCCGAGATTAACGACGGGGCACTGAAATATAACGGCTCAACTAATTATCAGGACTTTCGCTCGCCCCTAATCCCGATAGTTATCTCTTTGAGGGGGATATCTTTGCCGCTGGCCAGAATCGCTTGTCTGGCCATAGACACCAGGCCGGAGCAGCAGGGTACTTCCATGTGCACCACCGTGATGCTCTTTGGTTCCGAGTGGCGCAGAATCTCGGTAAGTTTGCTCAGATGAGCCTCAAAGTTATCAAGCTTGGGGCAGGCAACAACCAGAGCGTGGTCTGACAAGAACTCCTGGTGAAAGCTGGCATAAGCAAAGGGAACACAGTCTGCGGCCAGCACCAGGTCTGCCCTTTGCAGAAAAGGCGCTGAAGGAGGGACAAGCGTAAGCTGGACCGGCCAGTGAGCCAGCATTGATTCAGTGGTAGCCTTAACAGTTTGCGCCTGCGGAATGGTTCGTCTTTCAAACCGGGTAACGGTGGCTGAGGAACAGCCGCAGGGAAGCTCATCGGTAGCGGGCTCTTTTGACTGTAGATGATGCTCAACTGCCTTCTCATTAAACCCCTCGGCTTCCTGTTCCTCAATAGTAATCGCTCCCTGCGGGCATTCCCCGAGGCAGGCACCAAGGCCATCGCAATATTGTTCGCTGACCAGTTTTGCCTTGCCATTTATAATCTGGAGGGCGCCTTCGGCGCAGGAAGGGACACAGGCGCCACAGCCATTGCATTTGTCCTCATCGATTTTTACGATTTTCCTGAGCAGTTTTGTTGTCATTGGATGTCTCCTTGATATCTGGCTAGTCTTCACCTTTCAATGCCTTCCACCTCTCCTCCCCCAGACACTGGCGGGCTGAAGCGCACCAGTCAATACAGGAAGGCATTTTCTCCTTGTAAACGTATTGGCCACACTTATGGCATTTAACTTTTAATTCGTCGGAGAAAATTTCAACCTCAGCACCACAATTCGGGCACTTGTAGAGTGCCACTCTTAGATTTCGCATATCCTGACCGGGACACTGGCTCATTACTACCACCTCCTCTACTGGTGGACATTTTGTTTTCTATGACTATGATAACAGCAAGATATGTTACCTTACTATGATTTAAATCACATAGGAGTAATTAAAAGAAGAGTCAAAGAGAGGCGAAGCCTGGCTGGCAAATTGACCCCGGGTCTATACCCGTGGTGGCCCTTCGCTTAGTAGCCTGAGCTTGGTCTCATCGAGGATGATTACCTTGCCTCGAACAGAGCTAATAATTCCCCGGTCCTTAAGCTGGCTGGTAATCCGGATGGCGGTCTCAGTGGTGGTGCCAGACATGTCCGCTATTTCCTGCCGGGTGAAAGGGAGAGTGGAGCCAAGCTTTGAGGAAAGCATGAGCAGTGTTTGGGCAAGACGCTGCTCAGCCCGTTCTCCAGCCAGGTCTTTAAGTCGGCCCTGGGCATCCCTGAGTCGCCCTCCCAAGACATCAATAATGCTTAGAGCGACCTGGGGACGGGTGGAGAGGAAGGCGAGAAAATCTCCTTTTTTAATGCCCAATGTCTTCGTGTCAGTTACGACCTGGGCTGAAGCGGGATAAGGCTTATTTTCGAAAACGGCGACTTCACCGAACATTTCACCGGGATCGAAGAAGGCGATAATGAACTCTTTTCCTGAGGAGGAGTGTTTGATAACCTTTACCCTCCCCTCAACGACAATGTAGAAATAGTCCGGGTCGTTTCCTTCCCAAAATACGAACTCATCTGCCCGGAAGTTGCGCTCCAAGGCGAGCCTGGACAGTTCGGCAAGTTCATCATTGTTCAAGCTGGAGAAGATGAGAGACCGTTTTAGGATTCCGGTTTTAGTAGCAGGTGTCTTTCTGTCAGTCATCTGACCAGCGCTCTTCTACCGGTAATCTCCTGATTTATGTACCATTTCCGGACGGCTTCAATTACTTCATCGGTTTCATCACAGACGCGAAGTAAGTTGAGGTCTTCTTCATCGATATAGCCACACGCCAGGGTA
>DATKWF010000070.1:0-6612 GCA_035529715.1 Dehalococcoidales bacterium
TACATCACCGCCATCATCACCGAAAGGGGTATAATAAAAGAGCCGTTTGGGGAGAGGATTAAGGGGATTCTTTAGTCTTGGTGAACCTATCCCCCTGACCCCCTTCCCTTGAGGATTGGTGAAGGGAAGGGGGAAATGAGATGAGAGGGGTTGCACCCCTCTCAAACTCTCCCCTATACTTTAGATACGTTGGGGGCATTGAAGAAAATCCCCCTCGGTCCCCCTTTACAAAAGGGGGAGGTTCTTTCTCCCTTTCATAAAGGGAGATTAAAGAGGGATTTCAGAAGGGGGACACAAGGTGTGAGGTAGAAGCTTACTATAGGGGGGTAGATGAAATGATTACTGACCCAAGCTGGCTTTACAGCACAATAGCCCAATCATCAGCTGCGATTGTGGCTATTATAGGTGGTTTCATTACTGCCAGTGTACTAATGCTAACTGCTGAAAAGAGAAATCTAAAAAATCAACGTGACGACAAGAAATTCTACCTACAAAACAAAGATAAATACATTTTATTAGATACTCGCTCACTTCAGATACTCGAGCAAGAAATAACCGACTTGGATGCTCGTATTAAAGCATTCAGCTATCCTACCAATTTGGGTTGGGGATTTGGTACACTTATCTATTTAACGGTTGTGGGCATATTATTCCCTGTAGGGTTCATACTAACAGAGACTTTTTGTCTTTCGCTAAAGATTCTTGTATTTGTACTATTTGCCACAGGGCTTATTCTTTTATTCTTTTATATATTTAAACAATTTGATGAACTAAGGAGGCACTGATGCCAGAAGCTAAAATAGGGGTGATTGGCGGCAGTGGGCTGTATGATATTGAGGGGATGACTGATATTGAGGAAGTTAATGTGGATACACCCTTCGGCAAACCGAGCGACACCATCGTCGTCGGCAGGCTGGGCGGGATGAAAGCTGCCTTCCTTCCCCGGCACGGGCGGGGGCACCGCATCCCCCCTACCGATGTCCCGATGAGAGCCAACATCTATGCTTTGAAGTCGCTGGGGGTGGAGCGCATCATCGGCATCAACTCGGTGGGCAGCCTCAAAGAAGAACATAAGCCCGGCGACCTGCTTATCCTCGACCAGCTTATTGACCGCACCCGGAGTCGGGTCAACACCTTCTTCCGGGAGAGCATTGTCGCCCACATTCCCTTCTCCGAGCCTTTCTGCCCGGTGCTGAGCCAGGTCGTCTATCAGGCGGGTCAGACGGCGGGCGCCAGCGTTCACAAGGGCGGCACCTGCGTGGTCATGGAGGGTCCCGCCTTCTCCACCAGGGCTGAATCGCACCTCTACCGCTCGTGGGGGGCGGATGCTATCGGCATGACGGCTCTCCCCGAAGCCAAGCTGGCGCGGGAGGCGGAAATCTGCTACGCTATTATTGCCTGTGTTACCGACTATGATTGCTGGCACGAGCGGCACGAGCCGGTTACCGCCGAAATGATTATCAGTGTGCAGCGCCGGAACATTGATACCGCCAGGAAAATCATCAGGCTGGCGCTGGCTAAAATACCCGAAAAACGCGACTGCGGCTGTGTCAACGCACTGAGCACCGCTATTGTTACCGCCGCCGATAAGATTCCGGACGAGCAGAAAAAGAAGCTCAACCTGTTAATCGGCAAGTACTTGACCTGAGGAGATAGCATGCCCAACGTAGAATTTAACTGCCTGCCGGCAGCTATCGGCAGTATGCCCCAGACTGACCCGTCGGCGGCGTGTGCCCAGATTGCCCATTACCTCAAGGACATTCCCGCCTGGCCCCAGCTACCCCGGCGGTCTTTCCTGGAGAATATGTATGCCCAGTACGGCGAGGGGTTCCCGGGGGTGGTGGTCAAGGAAGACAAAATCTACATTGACCGTTCCCAGGACCCAGATAAGCCTCTGGAGCAACTATACGCCGCCTATCTGGAGAATGACATTGATAAATATCCCATCAGTCCGGAAAACGCCGCCGGGCTGCACAGTTTCCTGGCTTTGAACAACCTCACGCCGATGGCGGTCAAGGGGCAGGTAACCGGACCGGTCACCTGGGGGCTGACGGTAACCGACGATACCGGTAAAGCCATACTGTACGATGATGTTCTGGGTGACGCCGTGCCCAAATTGCTCAGGCTGAAGGCAGCCTGGCAGGAGAAGGAATTAAGGCAGATAAGCCGGAACACCATTATCTTCGTTGACGAGCCGTACATGTCGGCTTTCGGCTCGGTCTCGGTAATGCTGTCCCGGGAGCAGGTTATCAGCCTGCTGGAAGAGGTCTTTGCCGGCATTGCCGGGCTGAAGGGGGTCCACTGCTGCGGCAACACCGACTGGTCAATCCTGCTGGACACCAGCGTTGACATTATCAGTTTTGACGCTTACAACTATGCTCAGTCGCTGAGTCTCTATCCTGCTGAAGTGAAGAAATTCATTGACCGGGGAGGCAGCATTGCCTGGGGAATTGTCCCCAACAACGAAGATTCTCTGGCTAAGGAATCAGCCGCCAGCCTTAAAGACCGTCTGGAAGATGCGATGGCGCCCTTTACCCGACAGGGTCTCCGTTTCCGTCAACTGATAGCGCAGGGACTGCTCACTCCCAGCTGCGGGCTGGCGTCTCTACCCACCGGCGAGGCATCTGCCCGTGCCCTGGAACTGCTGACCGAATTATCCACGCAGATAAGAAAACGCTATTTGTGATTAAAGGAAACCAATATGGAATGCCAGATTGAAGAAAATAAAGCCGGTTGCCCCTGCACCTATGAGCCGTGTCCCAGAAAGGGCAAGTGCTGCGAGTGTATTGCCTATCACCTGAAGTATGACGAGCTTCCCGGCTGCGTGTTTCCCTCCGAGGTGGAAAAGACCTACGACCGCTCCTTCGCCCGCTTTGTTGAGGTTTTCAGGAACAGGGGTGGCGGAAAAATCTGATTTGGAGTTATATTACTAGCGATGAATAAAGCAAAGAGAGTAGCCAGCCTCAAGCATCGGAACAAGCGTAAGAAGCTGGAAGAAAAAAGAAAAGCCCAGCCAAAAGCCGCAAAATAATCGCCCCCCATCGTGGGTAGGTTGAAGGGGCAAAGCTGTCCATGAAACGAGTTTATCTGCTCACCGGCCGACCGGGGACAGGCAAAACCAGCCTTATCAAGCAGGCGGTCACCGAATTTCATGGTAATGCTGGTGGCTTCTATACCGAGGAAATACGGAGTCAGGGTACCAGGCTCGGTTTCAAACTGGTCACTCTGGACGGGCAGGAAGCAACACTGGCTCACGTTGACAGTCACAGCCAATACCGGGTAAGCAAGTACGGGGTTGATGTTGACAGCCTGGAAAAGGTAGGTGTTTCCGCCCTCCGCCGGGCAGCCGGGCAGTGCGACCTGGTCGTCGTTGATGAAATCGGTAAAATGGAGCTGTTTTCGGCCAGCTTCCGAGAGGCTGTCCGGCAGATAATCGGTAGCAGTAAGAGAGTTCTGGGAACAATCATGTTTAACCCCAACCCGTGGGCGGACGCTATCAAGCAACAGCCTCAGGTAAATCTGGTCGAGGTGACCAGGGGCAACTACCACCAGGTGCTGGACGAATTACGAGATTGGCTGAAAATCACGGAAAGTTAAAGGGGGTAAGGTTGAAAAACAATCCACAGCTACCCGAACTGGTTAAAGCCCTGCTCGACCCGGAAGCCTATCCTGAGCCTCCACACCGGATTGAACTGGCACAGACCCAGATGTCTTTTGTCTTTATCACCGGCGACTATGTATATAAAGTAAAGAAACCGGTGGACCTGGGCTATCTGGACTATACCACTCTGGACAAACGCCGGTTCTACTGCCAGCGGGAAATTGAGCTTAACCGCCGACTCTGCCCGGATATATATCTGGCAGTACTGCCGATAACCAGACAAAAGGACTGCATTTCCGTAGATGGACAGGGCAAGACCATAGAGTACGCCGTGAAAATGCGCCGCCTCCCCCAGGAAGCCATGATGAACGTCCTTCTGGCTGACAACAAGGTCTCGCCGGACATGTTAACCGGGGTGGCGGAAAAACTGGCAGAATTCCACCAGAGGGCAGAAACCAGTGACGCTATCAGCGCCTTTGGTGAGATTGCCACCATTACTATAAATACTGAAGAAAACTTCACCCAGACCGAGAAATACGTCGGCAACATCATTTCCCGGGAAAACTATCAATATATCATGGCTTACACCCGCCGCTTTATTGAAGATAACACCCCTTTATTTCGCCGGCGGATAGCGGATGGCAGGATAAAGGACTGCCACGGTGACCTCCATGCCGCCCATATTTGCTTCTATAATGGCATCTGTATCTACGATTGTATTGAATTTAATGACCGCTTCAGGTACTGCGATGTCGCCGCCGAGGCTGCCTTTCTGGCTATGGACCTGGACCACTACGGGCGGGCTGACCTGTCACGCCACTTCGTTGATGCCTATGTAGCCAGCAGCCGGGATAAGGAGTTGATGACGCTGCTTAATTTTTATAAATGCTACCGGGCTTATGTTCGTGGAAAGGTGGGATGCTTCAAGTTTGACGACCCCTATATCTCCCCGGAGGAAAGGGCAGAGGTTCTGACTACTGCCAGGAGCTATTTCGAGCTTGCCGCATCTTATATGGAGGGCAATTGAAGCTCACCAAAACCAGATTAAGGAGGCGATAATTTGAAAGAACCGTTTGCAAAATTCGTAGAAACCGAGCTGGACACCGGTTTTGTGCTTATCGCCTGTGGTCTTCCCGGCACCTTGAAGACAGAGACTACCGAAGAAGTAGCCAGAATTAAGGGCTCTCCCCTGCTACGGTCCGACCTTATCCGGCTGGAAGTGCTGAAAAACGAGGACGTGTTTGACGAAAAGGTCGCCGCAAACATGGACAAACGAACCATGGTCTATGACGAGATGTTCCGGCAGGCAGACGAAACTCTGGATAACAATGAAGGGGTAATACTGGATGCCACCTTTGTCACGCAGGCGCTGCGTCGGCAGGCAGCGGCGATAGCCGCCAAACACGACCTGAAATTTGTTATTCTGCAGACTGACTGCCCGCAGGAAGTAGCCATCGGGCGGATATTGAAACGGACCAAGGAAGACTACGTATCAAACGCGCTGACCGAGCAGGCCTACCTTAATAACAAAAAGAAGTTCGAGCCAGTGGACATGGATGACCTGAAGCAGTCATATCCAGAACTTGGTGTCACTCACCTGACCGTTGATACCCGGCACGACCCGCCTGAGGACTGGTATATCATTGATGTGAAAGAAAAATGAGGATAGATTTACACATCCACAGCAAAACTGGCTCCGACGGCAGTCTCTCAGTTGATGATATTTTGAGGGAAGCCAAGCAAAGAAACGTTGACTTTATGTCAATAACCGACCACGATTCTATAGATGGCCAACCAGGAGCCATTGCCCTAGCCAGGGAATACGGCATAGCCTACATTTCCGGAATAGAACTGAATGTGACATTCCAGTATCCGGGCGGTAAGCCAATCTCCCTGGATTTTCTGGGCTACCAGTACGACGTCAACAATCAGGAACTCAAGAATAAGCTTCAATTGCTAAAAGAACGCCGTGAATCCAGAGCCCGCCAAATCCTGGAGAATATTAACCTTGAGTTTGACCGGGAGAATATCCAAAGACTTACCGGGCAGGACCTCAAGAACATACAGGATGGCGTTGACGGCGTTTTCGGTCGACCCCACATCGCCGGCTACCTGGTAAGCAAGGGAATTGTCAAAAATGTACAGGAAGCGTTTGATAAATATCTGGTCAGGTGTGATGTGCCCAAATACCCTCTCCCGCTGGCGGAAGCCTCGGCACTGGTAAGGAACGCCGGTGGCGTGCTGGTGCTGGCGCACCCGAATGACCCGAACAGCACTTCCCTGGTAAGGATAACATCTGACCTGGATGAGCAGACGCAGATTATTGAGCAATATATGCTGGACTATATTGACGGCGTCGAGTGCTGGCACTCAAGAAGCGATGCCAGGACCACCAGCCACTATATTGATTTCGCCAGAAAATACAACCTGATTATGACCGGGGGCAGTGATTGCCACCAGAAGCCAATCATTCTCGGCACGTTAGACATACCCGATTATGTTGCTGAGCAGTTTAATCGATAGGCAGTCGGCGCAAACGGAAATACTTCAGCAGAGCTTAAGAGGGCGAAGCCCTTTTTTACTTCAAGGGAGCTTAAGAGGGGCGAAGCCCTTCTTTTAATTTCAGGGGAGTTTAAGAGGGGAGAAGCCCCCCTTTTAATTTTATGGGGAGCTTAAGAGAGGCAAAGCCCCCTTTTTAATTTTATGGGGAGCTTAAGAGAGGCAAAGCCCTCTTTTACTTCAAGGGAGTTTAAGAGGGGCGAAGCCCTTCTTTTAATTTCTTCCCCCTCTCCTTATCAAGGAGAGGGGGATAAAGGGGGTGAGGTCACCAAAAACAAAGCCTATATATTCTCCCCCTGATAGGTCCCCTGATAGCCCTCTGTCTCCCGGGTCAGCTGCAAGAAAACCAGCTGAATGATTCTGGCGTTTCTCTGTACACGAAATCCCTGCGGATTATAGACCACCATAAGTGACTGTGAACGGCCCGAGTAACCGGCATCCCATACCGCCGT